>NZ_JBFAIC010000065.1:0-65653 GCF_040654515.1 Dactylosporangium sp. NPDC050688 | reverse complement strand
CGTAGCGGTCGCCGCGCGCCGTAGCGGTCGCCGCGCGCCGTAGCGGTCGCCGCGCCGTAGCGGTCGCCGCGCGCCGCGGGCTTCACGCCGGCGGGTTGAGCGCGGCGGCGACGGCGGCGGCCTCGATGCCCCGGGCGCACGCCTCCACCTGCGCCGGGGACAGCCGGTGGGTGTCGGCCCAGATCGCCAGGTCGACCGCCGCCTCGAGGCCGTCGCCGGCGTCGACCTGCACGTACAGGGTGCCGTCGTAGGTCGGCAGGGTCCGGTCCCAGCGCAGGGTCGTGCGCGGCAGCGCCGCGCGGACCCGCTCCGGGGTGGGCGGCACCGCGGGCAGCGCGGCGGCCGGGCCGCGCCGGTCGTTGACGAAGCACGAGATGTCGATCGGCGTGCCGCGCTCGGCGGCGAGCCGGTCGAGCATCGCCCGGTGGTCCGCAGGGTCGAAGTAGCCGTGCAGGTACGCGGCCGTCGCGGCCCGCCAGACCCGTTGCGCGACGGCGTCGAGGTCGGCGGCGGCGGGGTCCTCGCCGACGTCGATGACGCAGATGCCGGGCTGGGTCAGGTGGCACACGGCGTCGGCGAAGCCGGGGCGGAAGCGGTTGCTGACCAGGACCTGCGCGACGCCCGGCGGGCGGCCGGTGACCCGGGCCAGGGCGACGCCGTAGGCGGCGAGCAGCACGTGCCCGGTCTCCACGCCGGCGCGGGCGGCCACGACCTGCAGGGCGAGGTGCAGCGCCGGGGAATGGCAGACCAGCTCCCAGAAGCGCGGGGTGCGGGGGTCGTCGGAGACGCCGAAGCGCTCGGCCGGCAGCTCGCGCAGCACCGCCTGCCAGTGCCGCAGCGACTTCGCGCTGTGCCGGCGCTCGGCGGGCTGCGCCTGGCGTCGGGCGAGGTCCAGGGGCCGGACCGCGGCGGCCGGTGGGGTCCCGACCTCCAGGTGCGGCAGGTCCCGCACGATCGCCTCGATGCCGAACCCGTCGACGGCGAGGTGGGAGTACTGCACGACGAGGTGGCTGGGCGTGTCGCCGGCCGTCACCACGCCCCACCGGACGGGGAACTCGTTCGCCAGGTCGAACGGGGTGAACTCGTACCGGTGGCGCAGTGCCTCGGCGTCGGCCTCGGCCTCACCGGCGCGGGACGCGACGATCTCCAGGGTGACGGTGCCCGACGCCGACACGGTCTGCCGGGGCGGGTCGGCGGTCAGGTCGAAGCGGGTGCGCAGCGCCTGGTGCCGGCCGACGAGCGCGGCCAGGGTCGCGGCGAGCCGCGCAACGGTGGTGTCCGGGGCGAGCGCGACGGTGCCGCCGATGTTCAGCGTCCGGCCGGTGCGCCGCATCGTCTGCCAGATCTCCGACTGTCCCCACGTCAGCGGCCCGGTGAGCGCCTCGGCCGGTGCCACCCCGTCGGTGTCGTCGGCGAGGAACGGCACGGCAAGGTAGGACGTGGCGACATGCATCGGCTACTCCTGGAGCGCGGCGGCGACCACCAGTTCCTCGATTCCCCGCAGAATCGCCACCAGATCGTCCGGTGCCACCCGGTGGGTGTCAACGCGCAGCGTGAGGTCGACCGTGTCCGGCACCGGATTGATCATGAAGAAGACCGTGGCGCCGGGGTCGTCGGAGCTCCTGCCCCAGCGCAGCCGGCTCTGCGGCAGCGCGCCGGTGATGTCCTGCGCGCTCGCCTGCGGCAGCACCTCCGCCGCCGTCATCGACCGGCGCCGGTCGTTGAGGTAGGACTGCAGGTCGAGGGTCGCGCCGCGCTCCTCGCCGACCCGGGCGATCATGTCCCACAGGCCGCGGGGGTCGTAGTAGGCGTGCATGCCGGCGGTCAGCTGCGTCTTCCACACCCGCGCGATCAGCTCGTCGAAACTTACATCCGCGGTGTCCACGACGCACAGGGCGCTCTGCGCCAGGCCGGCGACCGACTCCTTGAAGCCGGGCCGGAAGCGGTTGCTCACCAGCATCCTGACCACGGTGGTCGGGTAGCCGGAGACCCGGGCCAGCATGAGCACGTACGCGGCGAGCAGGATCGTGCTGCTGTGCGCCTTGGTCCGCTCGGCGATCACCCCGAGGGCGAGGTATGTGGCGGGCGACTCGTAGGACGCCTCCCAGTACCGCGGCGACGGCGGGTCGGCCACCGGCGGGAAGCGGTCCGGCGCGATCTCGCGCAGTTGCTTCTCCCAGTGCCGCAGCGACGCGTTGTGCTGCCGCTTCGCCGCGCCGGCGCGCTGCTGGCGGGCCAGGTCGGCGGGCTGGATGCCGGCGACCGGGGCGAGGTGCTCGCCCGTGGCGCGGTCCAGGTTGGCCAGGTCGTTGACGAGCGCCTCGATGCCGTACGCGTCGATCGCCATGTGCGAGTACAGCACGACGAACCACACCGGGGTCCCGTCGCGGCACACGACCGCGGCGCGCACCGGCCAGTCCTCGGCGTTGTCGAACGGCGCCTCCTGAAGGGCGATGTCGAGGGCGTCGGCGACCTCCGCCGGGTCCTCCTCGCCGGCGTCGACGATCTCGATGAGCAGCTCACCGGAGTCCGCCAGCACCTGCCGGGGCAGGCCGTCCTCGCCGAGCCGGTAGCGGGTCCGCAGCGACTGGTGCCGGCTCATGAGAAACGCGAGCTCCATGACGATCTGCTCGATCGTCTGGCCGTCGACCAGTGGCATCGTGCCGCCGGCCCAGTCGACCCGGCCACCGCCGAGCTCCATGGATCGCCAGGCAGCCCATTGTCCCCAGGTCAATTCCTCGACGCCCGATCCCTCGCCCTGGAAGCGAACCGGGATGCGCTGCACCGTTGCAGTCTCCGCCATGACCTCTCGCCTCGTGATCGTCGGTGTACGCAGGCCCGAAGGGCATACGACTGCGTGGCGGCCGGCCGGCGACGCCTGCGCCGCGCCGGCCGGCCGCCTCGACAGAACTAGAGCCGGGCGTTCCGGAGCTGAGCGTTGACACTCCGGAGCTGGGCGTTGATACCACGCAGCTGAGCAGCCTTCATTTCGCACCTCCCTTGTCCTCGTGAGTGAATGTGCTCGAAAGGGACCACCTGCGTCTTGTCCGGATCCCGACCTGTTCGGACCCGGACGATCGCGCGGGCCCACCCTGCAAGCACTGCGTCGAAGCCTATCGGCTATCTTCTACCTGACGAAAGAGGCGAATATTGATCTCATCCAATCAATGCCCGAAGGTCCGAATTTTAACGATCGTTATGTCCGTTTTCCATGGATGCGCCGGGGAAATGCGAAACGCATTGAAAAATTCCTAAGTCGTTAGGTGTGCGGTTGACACGATCCACACGCGGGGAGATGCTTCTGGCGGTCATAGACTTCGGTCGTTCAAAATGACCGCAGCGGGCCGGAGCGCATTCGTCGTGAAGGCGACGGATGCGATGCGGCCCGCCATTCCATATCGCACTGTGATGTGCCAAACGATATGAGGAGGTGAACTTCATGCGCGTTGTCTCCAGCCGCGTCGTGTCCAGCCGGGTCGTCTCCAGCCGGGTCGTGTCCAGCCGTTGATGTCGGCCGCACCACCCTGTGAACGCATCACCGAATGAGTAGGGCAGCCCGTGTCCGCACGGGCGGGGGCGGCACCCGACGGGCATGGGTGCCGCCCGCTTGCCGGCCGGGCTGCCGTACCACCGGCGCACGAACCCGGCCGCACGATCGTCACCCGCACCGAAGACGACCGCACCGAGCAGCACCCTGGAGGCACATCTTGTCCGGCGACGAGACGTATCCGGCCACCGTCGGACAGCTGTCCGTCTGGCGCGACATCGAACGGTTCCCGCCCGACCGGCTGTGGGAGGCCAACCTCTCCTTCGTCTGGGACCTGCCGGAGGGCACCTGGAGCGAGGAGCAGATCTGGTCCGCCCTCGGCGCCGTCGCCATGCGGCACGCCTCGATGCGCACCACGTACGTCATCGACGACGAGGGCTTCCCCCGCCAGCGGATCGCCGCGCACACCGCCGAGGAGGTCCTCGCCCAGGTCAGGCAGGGCACCGCGGACGTCGCCGACCGCGAGGCGAAGGACGCCGAGGAGATCCGCCGTGGCATCGACGCGCGGACCGAGCTGCCGTGGCGGGCGTGGATCCTGCTCGACGCGGGCGTGCCCCGGCAGATCCTCGCCGTGGTCAACCACATGGCCGCCGACGGGGCCGCCTCGCTCGTGCTCCGCGAGGACTTCGAGACCATCCTCGGCGGCACCGATCTGCCACCCGCGCCCGGCCCTCTGGAGCTGGCCCTCAACCAGCAGGGCGAGGGCAGCGCGAGGCTGCGCAACGCCGAGCGGTACTGGCGGCGCACCATGGCCGCCGCGCCGCACCGCGCGGAGACCGGCGAGCTCATCGCGCAGGGCGCGATGCTGCAGACCGGCATCCCGATGCCGCTGGCGCACGAGGCGATGGCCAAGCACGACGTCACCCTGGCCAGCCTCATCCTCGCCGCCTACTACCGCGGCATCCAGGCCGCCACCGGAGAGCGCGAGGTGCTGCTCTTCCCGATGTCGGCCAACCGCTTCGACGAGCAGCACGCCCGCGTCGTCACCAGCCTCAACCAGTGGGCGCCGCTGCTGCTGGACCTGGAGCCCGACGAGCCGTTCGAGGCGATCCTGCCCAAGGTGCACTGGAAGGCGTTCAACGCGCTGAAGAACGGCGTGTGCTCGCCGGACGCGATCTGGCAGATCCGCGACGAGCACACCCGCCTCGACCCGCCCGTGGACCGCGGCTTCTACTACAACCCGATGCTCGCGCCGCCCGGCTTCCCGTCGCAGGACCAGCTGCAACCGCCGAAGATCGACTGGTTTGAGCACGGGCGCACCACCGGTCCCGGCTTCTACCTGATCGTGCGCGGCCTGGCCTCGCTGAACCTGATGTTCCGGGTCAACCGGGCCGGCTTCGACCGCGACTCGATGACCACCGTGCTGACCACGATGCAGGCCTGCCTCGCCGAGACCCTCGGCGGCGAGCGGCTCTGAGACGCACCGGAGGGCGCGGCCCGCGCGGGTCGCGCCCTCCCGCCGTGCCGGCGACATCAGTCGCGCAGGGAACGGCCGGTCTTGGTCAGGAAGACGTCGTCCAGGGTCGGGCGGTGCAGCTCGATGGTCGCCAGCTTGATCCCGGCGCCCTCCAGCACCCGCATGATCTGCGGGATCGCCGACTCGCCGGCGTCGACGTTGAGCCGCAGCTCGTTGTCCTCGCGGACCTCGACGCCCTTGGCGAAGGCCTCCTTGCCCAGCACCTCACCGGCGCGCTCGGCCTCGTCGGCCACGACGACCGTGACCACGTCGCCGGAGATCTCGCGCTTGAGGTCCGCCGGGGTACCCTCCGCGACGATCTCGCCGTGGTCGATGATTGCGATCCGGTCGCAGAGGGCGTCGGCCTCGTCGAGGTAGTGCGTGGTGATGAAGACCGTCATGCCCTCGGCCCGCAGCCGGCGGATCTCGTCCCACATGTGCGCGCGGCTCTGCGGGTCCAGGCCCGACGTCGGCTCGTCCAGGAACAGCACCTGCGGCTGGTGGATGACGCCCATCGCGATGTCGACGCGGCGGCGCTGGCCACCGGAGTACGTCTTGCACTTGCGGTCGGCGTACTCGGTCAGGTCGAACGCGGCCAGGGCCGCCTCGGCCCGCGCCAGCGCGTCAGCCTTGCCGATGCCGTACATGCGCGCCTGCAGCACGAGCTCCTCGCGGGCGCTGACGTCGTCGGTGGTGCCGCCGCCCTGCGCGACGAAGCCGATGGCACGCCGGACCGCCTCCGGCTCGGTGCGCAGGTTCGCCCCGGCGATCGTCGCCTCGCCGTCGTCGACGGGGATGAGGGTCGCGAGCATCCGCAGCGTGGTGGTCTTACCGGCGCCGTTCGGGCCGAGGAAGCCGAAGATCTCGCCCTGCGCGATGTCCAGGTCGATGCCCTTGACGGCCTCGACGCTGGTCGCCTTCTTGCCGCGGCCGGACTTGTAGATCTTCTTCAGTCCCTTGATCTTGATCATGATCCTGCTCCCTTACCGGACCGAACGCGAGAATGTGCGGGCCGACCAGATCACGGCGACCACCATGAGGCCGGCGGCGATGGCGATGCTCTGCCAGATGGCCGGGTCGCTGGTGTTGCCGATGAACAGCGCACGCAGCCCCTTGGCGGCCCAGTTGAAGGGGTTGAAGTCGGCCACGGTACGCAGCCACAGCGGCGCGAGGGCGAGCGGCAGCAGCGTGCCGGACAGCAGCATCAGCGGCTGGGCGATGTTGTTGACGACCTGGCCGAGGACGCTGGGGTTGGCGACCCGGATCGCGATGCCGTAGGAGATCGACGCCGAGGACAGCGCGCACAGCGCCAGGATCGCGTAGCCGAGCAGCAGGCTGCCGATGTTGACGAACACGCCGAACGGCAGCGACAAAATGGTGATGATGATCGACTGCACGACGACGGTGACGACGTCGCGCAGCGAGCGGCCCAGCAGCAGGGCGACCCGGCTGACCGTGGTCACCCGGGACCGTTCGATGACCCCGTTGGCGAGGTCGCCGAGCAGGCCGAAGCCGACGTAGAGGCCGCCGGCGAGGGCCAGGGCGACGAGCATGCCGGGCACGTAGATCTTGTACGCGTCGCTCATCGTCTGGGCGCCGACCGAGACCAGCGCCGGCTTGAGCAGCGGCGCGAAGAGGATCAGGTAGACCGCCGGCTGGGCCACGCCGAGGACGACCCACAGCGGCGACCGGAGCATCAGCAGCATGTGCCGCTGGAAGATCAACCAGGTGTCACGCAGGAGTTTCACGCGCTTGCTCGCTTTCAGACGTCGTACGTTTGCGATGAGATGCCGGCGGATGCCAGCTGGATCAGTGCCGTCGCGGCGGCGTCGGCGCCGCCGCCCGCGAGCAGTCGCTTGCCGGTCGCGCGCGCCGCCTCGGCGTAGCGGGGGTCGTCGAGCAGGTCGAGCAGCGCGGTCCGCAGCGCGACGGGCCGGCTGTGGTCGATCGAGACCCGCAGCCCGGCGCCGACCCGCGCCACCGCCGAGGCCATGAGCGCCTGGTCGCCCTTGATCGGGGTGACGAGCAGCGGCACGCCGTGCACCAGGGACTCGCTGACGGTGTTGAGGCCGCCGTGGCTGACCACCGCGTCCATGTGCGGCAGCAGGTCCAGCACCGGCACCGGCCGGCGGACGAGCACGTGCCCCGGCTCGCCGGTGATCGTGCCCTGCGGTGCGACGACGACCGCCTGCAGCCGGTCGCCGAGCGGCTCGACGGCCTGCAGGATCCGCGGGTAGAAGTGCGCGGCCTGGTCCATGTTGAGCGTGCCCATGGTGATCAGGACGTGCTGGCGGGCCGGGTCCAGCCAGTCGAACGGGAAGTCCGGGTCGGGCGCCCGCTCGGCCAGCGACGGGCCGACCACGACGGTGTTCGGCGGCAGCTGCGACGGGTCGTCGAGGAGGTCCTCGCCGATGAAGCTGATCACCAGGTCCGGGGAGAACCGCAGGTCCCACGGCGGCGTGCCGTCCAGGCCCGCGGCGCTCCACGCGGTGCGCATCTGCTGCTGGATCCAGTCCTCGACCTTCGGCAGCCCTCGGGCGAACGGCCTGGTCAGCTCCATCGCGGTGGTCGCGACGGTCGCCCACGGCAGGCCGAGACGGTGCGCCACGATCGGGCCCGCGATCGCGTGCTGGTCGACGACGAGCAGGTCCGGCCGGAACGCCTCGACCGCCGCCTCGACACCCTTCCGGGTGTACTTGGCGTGCGGCAGGATGTAGCCCTCCCACCGCGAGCGGGTCGCGTCGATGCCACGTTCGGCCTGGCCACGGTGGGCGCGCAGCGGGATCGGGTGGATCACCGCGGCGGGCCCGGCCAGGGGGCGCAGGAAGGACTCCGACCCGGCCCACAGCACCTCGTGCCCGCGCGCCAGCAGCACCTTCGCCACCGCGACCATCGGGTTCACGTGCCCCGTCAGCGGCAACGACAGGAACAAGAACCGGCTCATGCCGTCGCCTCCGCTGCGCTCCGGCGCCCGCCTGAGCCCACCCTGAGCCGCTGACTCGCGGCCCCTCCGCTGCGCTCCGGACCGCTCATGAATTTCCCCCGGCCAGTTCCGCCAGGTCCGCGACGGTGAGCTCGATCAGCTCCGGCAGCTCCAGGCCCGCCACGTGGGCGGCGAGGTCGACGCGGTCGCCGTAGCGCTGCCGCATCGCCTCGCTCAGCGCGACCAGCTCCAGGCTGTCGATGAACAGGTCGGTGTCGACCCGGGTGGACGGCGTCACGCCGGCCGCCCAGGTCTCGTCCTCGCCGGTGACCTGGCGCAGCAGCTCCACGATCTCCTGGTGCGGCGCCGCGGCCACGACGATCAGTCCCCTGCCGCCGGCTTCGTGGCGCGCACGGCGCCGTAGGTCACCGCGCCGGTCTCGAAGCCCTTGAGCATCAGCGGGCCCGCGTAGAAGAAGCCGAGCACGTCCACGCCCCGGTCGCGGGCCAGGTCACGCATCATCGACCGGCCGTTGTCGAGCTCCTTGACCTGGGCGAACCCGGGCTCCCAGGAGTTGGCGACGTTGGCGCTCCAGTCGACGATCGCGATGTCGGTGAACCCGGCCGCGGCGGCGAGCCGCTCGTGCTCCTCCAGCGAGGAGAAGCTCGGCATCACCTGGTGGCGCAGGATCTGGTCAACGACCCGGGTCTCCTCGGCGGTGAGCTCGCCGTCGCGGACCGACCAGGTGGCGATCGCGACGGTGCCGCCCAGCTTCAGCACCCGCCGGACCTCGGCGAAGAACGCCTCCCGGTCCGCGATGTGCATGAGACTTTCAACGGCCCAGACCACGTCGAACGACCCGTCCGGGTAGTCGTTGGCCATGAAGTCGCACTGGCGGAAGTTGGTCCGCTCGCCGAGGCCCAGCTCCGCGGCCTTCTCGTTGGCCCGGGCGGCCTGCGCGGCGCTGAGGGTGACGCCCTCGACGGTGCAGCCGAGCGGCCCGGCCAGGTACATCGCCGGCCCGCCGATGCCGCAGCCCACGTCGAGGACCCGCGCACCGGCCGGAAGTCCGGCGAAGGCGACCAGCTCACGCACGAGGCGGTCGGTCGCGGCGTGCCGGTCGTCGTCGTTGCCCGGGCGCTCGCCGGCGTCCCAGAAGCCGTGGTGCACGTGCTGGCCCCACAGGTCCTCGTACAGGTCCAGGGTGGTGTCGTAATACCGCTCGACGGCGGCGTTCAGTCCGGGCCCGGCCGGTGCGGACGGGTATGCGGAACTGGCATTTGCTTTCACAGTCGCAAATCTCCGAATGGGATCACCAGCTATGGGCGCGTCCCGGTTACGGACGCACGGAGCCCGGCCATTGTATGGGCGGCGCGCCGACGCTTGTCAATGCACGTTACATGGCCCGTCAACGGCCCCGGCCTGCAGTGTCGGAGATCGCGCAGGCCGACGCTCATCATGCCGCCATACATGGGGAAACGGTATATCGGCCCGAGCTGGCGTCGACCGGGGTCAATCGTGGCGGTTGCGCACCGTAGAACCATGCAATGGGCGTGAGGAGAGCGTTCTCAGGGTACGCACCGGTTGCGGCCGATGCGTCGGCTACCGCCCTGTATCGTCCCATTTGAGGGTCATCCGATGTCCCCCGAACCGCGCGTGACCTCGGGGTTTCGTAAATCGACCGGGAATGCAGAACGTATCGAAGCAAACGATTCTTAGCGGGCGTAGGGGTGGCAGAACGGACAAACAGCTGCACAGTCGGGTTGTGCACTCTTGTAAAACGGCTTTGATTGCGTAAGGTCTATGGCTAGTCGGGCCGACTATTTCCTGTGCATTGTGTCCGGGCGTGATTCGCACCGGTAGCCGCAGGCCGCCCGACGTTCGCAGTGTGTTCATTCGGGGGTTGCACACGCTGATCGCCGGCCAACGAGGGCCGTCCGGTCGGCGGAGCAGCCGCGCGCGTAGGAAGGGGTTCCGGGTGGCCGACGCCGCGCTCGAGACCCAGCCGACCCAGGCGATCGACCCCTCGTGGGTCGACGAGGTGCTGTTGTCCGGCCCCGCCGACCAGGTCGCCCTGGTCTTCGAGGCCCCTGTCACCCGTGCCGAGCTGCGCCGGATGATCGCCGCCAAGCAGTCCGTGCTCGCCGCCGCGGGCCTCGGCCCCGGCGGGTCCGTCGCCCTCTGCCTCGCCCCGTCGCTCGCGTTCGTGACCAACCTGCTCGCCGCCTGGCGGCTCGGCGCCCGCGCGGCCCTGCTGGACCACCGCCTCACCGCCTATGAGGTCGACAACGCCCTGCAGCGGCTGGCGCCGCAGGTCGTCGTCTCGGCCAAGCACGTCACCGGCGGGCCGCTGCGCGGCTTCGTCGAGATCGAGGAGCGCGTCGCGACCTACCCCGGACGGCCCGCCGACACCGCGCACGCGCTCATCCAGCTCAGCTCCGGCTCGACCGGCCCGTCGAAGGTCATCGCCCGCACTGCGGCGAACCTCGTCGAGGAGATCGAGCGGTACGTGAAGATCGGCGCCGGTGTGCCGCAGGGCGGCGAGCGGATCGTCTCGCTCGCGTCCATGGTGCACGTGCTCGGTCTGGTCGGCGGCCTGCTCTACGGCCTGCACGCCGGCGCTCAGCTCGTGGTGCCGGCGCGGATGACCGCCGACGGCATCCTGTCCACCGTCGCCGCCGGACCCGAGCCGACCACGCTGCTCGGCGTCCCCTTCCACATCGAGCTGCTCTCCTCGGTGCAGACCCCGCCCAAGCTGCCCCAGCTGACCGGCATGACCACCGGCGGCGAGCTCGTCCGCGCCGAGGTCTACGGCGGTTTCGTCGACCGGTACGGCATCCGGCTCGGCAACATGTACGGGATGACCGAGGTCGGGGTCATCGCCACCGACCTGTTCGGCGAACACCGCCCTTCCCTCACCCCCGCACCCGGTCTCACCGTCCGCGAGGAAGCCGGCGAGCTGCTCGTGTCGCTGCCCGCGTCGCCGTACCTCGGCCTCGTCGACCCGGCCCGCTGGGCCGACGGCTGGCTGCACACCAAGGACGCCGGCAGCGTCGATGAGGCCACCGGCCGCGTGCGCATCCACGGCCGGCGCGACTCGCAGGTCTCCGTCGGCGGCCTGAAGGTCGACCTGACCGAGGTCGAGCACACGCTCGCCGCGCTGCCCGGTGTCGCCAGCGCCGTCGTGACCTTCGACAAGGCCATCGAGGCGTACGTGATGCTGCGCGACGGCGCCACCGCGGCGCAGATCCAGGACCGCCTCGCCGAACGGCTCGCCGGGTTCAAGCGGCCCCGCGTGCTGAAGGTCGTGGATCAGCTGCCACGCACCGCCACCGGCAAGCTCGTCCGGGACCGCACCGCGCTGCTCGCCGCGGCGCCGGCGTCCGCGCCCCCGGTGACGACCCAGGTGGCGATCCCGGGCCAGCGTGCGGGACATGACGTGACCGATGGCGCGACCGACCCGGTCGCGCCGGCACCCGTGAAGGAAGGGAACCACTCGCGATGAACGACACGACGAATCAGGAAGTTCGCCAGTTCCTGCTGGACTCGTTGACCGAGATGAACTACAGCGTCGAGGACATCGACGACGACACCGCCCTCGGCCCGGCCGGCGCCGACCTCGAGTCGCTGTCGCTCGCCGAGCTCGCCGTGCGCGTCGAGGACCGCTTCGGCGTCCGCTTCGACGACGACGAGGCCGAGAAGCTGGCGGGCATGACCGTCGGCGAGTTCATCGCCGCGGTCGCCGAGCGCCGCTCCGCCGCGGCCACGGCGGGCAGCTGAACGTGGCCACGGCACCAACCCGCGACGACGTCCTGGCCATGCTCGCCACGTACGGCGACCGCACGCCGGCCGACGTCGCCGAGGGGATCGACTCACTGGAGCTCGCCTGGCTCGTCCATCAGCTCGAGCAGCACTACGGAGTGCCGCTCGACCTCGACGACGAAGCCCTCGCCCGGATGTCGACGGTGAGCGGGACGCTCGAGGTCCTCCAGGAACTGAAGGTCGAGACGGGTTCACGATGACCGCCACCATGGCCGTTCGGCGCGGTCCGGGTGAGGTGGTGCTGACCGGGGCGGCCGTGCTCAGCGCGTTCGGCCGGGGCATGACCGCCCTGGCCGACGGCCTGGACGCGGGCGTGCCGGCCTTCCAGCCGGTGGACCGCTTCGACGTCACGGCACGGCGGGTCGGGGTGGCCGCGGCCATGCCCGGCTCCCCCGCCCTCACCGACGAGCTCGTGCGCGTGGTGGACGAGGCCTGCGACGAGGCCAAGCTCAGCACCGCCGAACGGGCCGGCGCGCCGCTCTTCCTCGCCCTGCACGGCGACCCGGCGCTCGCCCGCGTCGCCGAGGCCGACCGCCGCCGGCACAGCGCCACCGCGTTCACCGCCGCGCTCGCCACGACCACCGGGCTCGCCGGGGACCTGCCGCTGGGAGCGGGGATCCGGGCGTACACCTCGGCGTGCGTCGCGGCGAGCACCGCGGTCGCCGACGCCGCCGCGGCGATCGCCCGCGGCGAGCTCGACCGGGTGGTCGTGGCCGGTGGTTACCTCGTGGACGCTGATCAGTTCTCCCTCTTCGACGCGGGCCGGGCACTGTCCACTGACGGACAGGTCCGCCCGTTCAGCGAGGGGCGGCGCGGGCTGCTGCTCGGCGACGGGATCGGCGCGGTCGTCGTGGAGTCCGCGGCCGCGGCCCGCGACCGGGGCGGGCCGGTGCTCGCCCGGCTGGCCGGCTGGGGCCGCGCCGGCGACGCCTACCACCCGTGCCAGCCGCACCCGGCAGGCGTCGGGCTCACCCGGGCGGTCACCGCCGCCCTGCAGCGGGCGGGGATCGGTCCGGAGGCGCTCGGGTACGTCAACGCGCACGGCTCTGGCACCGCGCAGAGCGACGTCGCGGAGGCCGCGGCGCTGCGTGTCGCGCTCGGCGAGCACGCCGCCACGGTGCCGGTCTCCTCGACGAAGTCGCTGCACGGCCAGGCTCTGGAGGCCTCCGGGGTCCTGGAGCTCATCGTCACCCTGCACGCGCTGCGCACCGGCCGGCTGCCGGTCAACGCCGGGTTCCTCGCCGCGGACGAGCACTGCCCGCTGAACCTGGTGCTGGACGGCTTCGCCGCCGCCACGCCCGCCTACGCGCTGACCCTCAACGCCGCGTTCGGCGGCGCCAACACCGCCCTGCTGGTGGGATCAGCATGAGCGGATTAGTCGTGGAACCGAACGAGCAACAAGGGCTCGGCACCGCGGAGCTGTTCGTCGAGGACATCCCCCCGCTGACCGCGCTCGCCACGCGGGCCGGCCTGGAGGTCCTCGCCGCCGCCGACTGGCCCGAGCCCGGCGACGAGGAGCTGCCGAAGCTCGCCGGGTTCGTACACTCGTCGTTCAACCCGCTCGTCGCCGCCACCGCCGGCCGCTGCCTCCAGCGCCGCGCGGAGAGCGCTCCACCGGCGGTCACCGCGATCGTGCTCGTCACCGCCCTCGGCGACGTGGCCAGCGCGACGCACGTCGCCGAGGCCGTCGACACCGGCGGCCGGGTCGGGCCGCTGTTCTTCTTCCAGTCGGTGCCCAACGCCGTCGCCGGGCACGTCGCGGCCAAATGGCAGCTCACCGGCCCGGTCGTGTGCGTCGACAGCACCGACGCCGGGCTCGGCATCGCCCGGCTGCTGCTCGCCGACGGCGACGCCGGCGAGGTCCTCGTCGTCCTGCTCGAACAGGCCACCGTGCCGGAGGCCATCACCGGAACCAGTCACGACACCGCCGCCGCCGTGCTCGTGACCGAAAGAGGGGCATCATGACCAGGTCCGTCGCCATCACCGGGATCGGGCTCGTCACCCCGGTCGGCAGCACCGGCGCCGAGGTCTTCGACGCCATGTGCGACGGCCGGTCCGGGCTGGTCCGGCCCGGCGCCGACCACCCTCTCGCCGGGTCGGTGGACGTGGCCGCGTTCGCCCCGCCGATCGACCCGACGTCGGTCCTGCCGGCGCCGGAGACACGGGTCGTCGACCGGTACATCGTCATGGCGATGACCGCCGCCGAGCAGGCCCTCGCCGACGCCGGCATCGAGGTCGGCCGCGACGTGGACCCGTACCGCATCGCCATCATCCTGTCCGGCACCGGCGGCCTGGCGACCCTGGACGCGCAGGCGGTGCTGCGCTCGCAGAAGGGCCGCCTCGGCGTCAGCCCCTACCTGCTGCCCGGCATGCTGCCGAACATGGGCGCGGCCCGGGTCGCGATGCGCCACGGGATCCAGGGGTACAGCTCCTCCATCGGCACCGCCTGCGCCGCCGGCTCCCAGTCGATCGGCGAGGCGGTGCGGCTGCTGCGCGCCGGCGAGGCCGACGTGGTCGTGGCCGGGTGCAGCGAGGCCCCGCTGTTCCCGACGCTCGCCGACACGTTCGGCAACGCCCGGGCGCTCGCCCGCGGCTGGGACGACCCGACCGAGGCCAGCCGCCCGTTCGACCGCCGCCGCAACGGGCTCGTCCTCGGCGAGGGCGCCGGGGTGTTCGTCGTCGAGCGCGCCGAGCACGCCGAGGCCCGCCGCGCCCGCCGCTACGCCGACCTCGTCGGCTGGGGCGCGACGAACGACGCCCACCACCCGACCACCCCGCGCCCCGACGGGTCGGCCGCCGCCGCCTGCATGAGCCGGGCCATCACCGACGCCGGGATCGAACCCGGCGACGTCGGTTACGTCAACGCGCACGGGACCAGTACCAAGCTCGGCGACGTGGCCGAGTCGACCGCGATCCGTGCGGTGTTCGGTGCCGGGGCCCCGCCGGTCAGCTCCACCAAGGGCGTGACCGGCCACATGCTCGGCGCCTCGGGCGTGGTGGAGGCCGCGGTGTCGGTCCACGCCATGCTCCGCGGGCTGCTCCCGCCGACACACAACCTGGACGAGCCCGATCCCGCCTGCGACCTGGACCACCTCCGCAAACCCCGTCCCGCGGAGGTGACCCATGTCCTGTCCAACTCCTTCGGCTTCGGCGGCCACAACGTGAGCCTGATCTTCGGCTGGCCGGAGTCCGCGTGGACACGCACGGCGTGACGCCCGCTCGTCGCAGCCACCTGGGAACGACCGATCAGTACCCGAAAGGGAAGCAGGCAATGGAGATCCTCGACACCGACCACATCGAAATGTTCGTCGGCGACGCGCGCCAGGCGGCGCACCAGCTGTGCGCCACGTACGGCTTCCACGTCTACGGGCACGGCGGCCCGGAGACCGGCCTCACGGGTCAGCGCAGCGTGCTGCTGGGGCAGCGCGACATCCGGATCCTGCTCACCTCCGGCCTCAGCGGCGGGCACCGCGCGAGCCGCTACGTCGCCCAGCACGGCGATGGGGTCGCGGTCATCGCGTTCGGCTGCGCCGACGTGCAGGTCGCGTTCGACGAGGCGGTCGCCGCCGGTGCCACCGCGCTCCAGCCGCCGCAGCGCTTCTCGCACGAGGGCGCCACGGTCATCACCGCCGAGGTGTCCGGCTTCGGCGACGTGACCCACCGCCTGGTCCAGCGCACCCCCGGCGACGCGCGGTTCCTGCCCGGGGCGATCGACGAGCCCGCACGGCCGGCGCCGACCGACGCGGACCTGCTGCACACCATCGACCACGCCGCGATCTGCCTGCAGGCCGGCGAGCTCGACCCGACGGTGCAGTACTACGAGCGGGTCTTCGGGTTCGGCATGATCTTCCAGGAGTACATCGAGGTCGGCGAGCAGGGCATGCAGTCGAAGGTGGTGCAGAGCCCGTCGGGCGGCGTCACGTTCACGCTGATCCAGCCGGACCTGAGCCGCCGCGCCGGCCAGATCGACGACTTCCTGTCCTGGCACGAGGGCGCCGGCGTGCAGCACATCGCCTACAGCACCCACGACATCGTGACCGCGGTGCGCGCCTACAGCGCCAAGGGTGTCGAGTTCGCGCAGACCCCGGCCAGCTACTACGACATGCTCGAGCCGCGGCTGGGCGAGGTCGACGTGCCCGTGGACCAGCTGCGGCCGCTGGGCATCCTCGTCGACCGGGACCACTGGGGCCAGATGTACCAGATCTTCGCCAAGTCGACGCACATCCGCCGGACGTATTTCCTCGAGCTCATCGACCGGCACGGCGCCCGCACGTTCGGCACCAGCAACATCCCGGCGCTGTACGCCGCGAAGGAACGCGAGCTCGCCGCGGTGCGCGACACCACCGACGGCCTGCGCAGCTGAACCCTCTCACCACGACTGCTGAAAGGACATGATCCTTGACCATCTCAGTGACCGAGACCTTCTCGTTGACCGACGAAGAGCAGGCCCTGCTGCCGTCTGACGACGATGTCGAGCACTACGCCCGGCACGGCTGGTACCTGACGCAGAAGCTGTTCACCGACGACGAGGTCGACCAGCTCGTCGAGGCCAGCGAACGCTTCTACGCCGGTGAGCGCTCCCGCACGCTGCCGTTGCGCCCGCCTCGGCTGGCGTACTGGGAGCCGGCGCACGGCGCCGTGCAACGCCACAACGACTACGTGCACTACGAGAGCGACCCGATCGCGCGGATCCTGCGCAAGCCGCTCATCGGCGCGGTCGCCGCGCGGCTGGCGAAGGCCGACGAGATCCGGGTGTTCCAGTCCACGCTCATCTACAAGCCGCCGATCGTCGGCGAGCCCAGCAACGTGGTGCCGTGGCACTTCGACCGGCACTACTGGTCGTCCTGCACCTCGGAGAACATGCTCACGGCGTTCATCCCCTTCCACGACTGCGACGAGGAGATGGGCACCATCACGATGGTCGACGGATCCCACCTGTGGGAGGAGATCCTCGCCGACGACACCACGACGAAGCACTTCGCCGAGCGCGACCGCGACGACCTGGAGGTCATGCTCGCGGAGAACGCCGCGTACAACAACGTCGAGGTCGTCAAGATCCCGATGATCATCCCCAAGGGGCACATGAGCTTCCACCACTGCCGCACGTACCACGGCAGCGGGGCCAACCGCAGCGGGAGCCCCCGCCGCGCGGTCTCCTTCCACCTCCAGGACGGTGCGAACGAGTACCGCCGCTTCGAACTCAGCACGGGTGACGTCGTGACGTACAACCACGACGTGCTGGTCCGGCGCACCGACGACGGCCGTCCCGACTACTCAGATCCCGAGTACTGCCCCGTGTTGTGGCGTACGCCCTAACCCGAACCCCTCAGGAGGCTCACATGTCCCGTTACGACTGGGGTCAGCGACACCCGGGCATCGACCGGCTGGAGGCGCTGATCGCCGACGCCCGCAGCGACGTCGTGTCCCACCCCATCTACGCCCGTCTGGACAGCCTGCCGGCGATCCAGACGTTCCTGGAGCACCACGTCTTCGCGGTGTGGGACTTCATGTCGCTGCTGAAGTCGCTGCAGCGCAACCTCACCTGCGTCGAGGTGCCGTGGATCCCGACCGGGCCGACCGGCAGCCGGCGGCTCATCAACGACATCGTGCTGGTCGAGGAGAGCGACGAGCTGCGCGGCGGCTTCATCAGCCACTTCGAGCTCTACCTGCTCGGCATGCAGGAGGCCGGCGCCGACACCACCGTCATCGACACGTTCATCTCGCTGCTGCGCGACAAGACCCCGGTGCCGGCCGCGATGGCCGCCGCGGGCGTGCCCGAGGCGTCCGCCGAGTTCGTCGGGCTCACCTGGCACCTCATCGACACCGCGCCGATCCACTGCCAGGCGGCCGCCTTCGCCTTCGGCCGGGAGGACCTGATCCCGGACATGTTCCAGCAGGTCGTGAAGGTCAACGAGCAGGGCGGGCAGCTCAGCACGTTCGTCGACTACCTGGAGCGGCACATCGAGGTCGACGGCGAGTTCCACACGCCGATGGCTATGCAGATGGTCACCGACCTGTGCGGCGACGACGAGAGCAAGTGGAACGAGTGCGTGGAGACCATCAACCTCGCCCTCACCGCCCGGGCGAAGCTCTGGAGCGGGATCCTCGCCAAGATCGATGAGAAGGTCCTCGCCGCCTGACCGGCTGTTCCTAGCTCCGTGCGCTTCGCCAGCGGTTCCGTGGGGGGTTCCCACCCCACCCCCCCCCATGCTCCGCTGCGCTGCGCACTCAAGCCCTCGTAAGGAGTTGTACGGTGACTGACGCCGCCGGGCTGTACCGGACGGTCCGCCTCATCCGCCGGTTCGAGGAACGCGCGATCGAACTGGTCCGCGACGGCACGATCGTCGGTGGGATCCACCCGTACCTCGGGCAGGAGGCGATCGCGGCCGGGACCTGCGGCGCGCTGCGCCCTGGCGACGTCATCACCAGCACGCACCGCGGCCACGGGCACGTCCTGGCCAAGGGCGCCGACCCGGCCCGGATGCTCGCCGAACTCACGGGCCGGGCGACCGGCCTCAACGCCGGCCGCGGCGGCTCGATGCACGCCGCCGACTTCAGCCTCGGCATCCTCGGCGCCAACGCCATCGTCGGCGCCGCGGTGCCGATCGCCACCGGCGCCGCGTGGGCGGCCCGCCGGGCCGGCAAGGACACGGTCGCCGTCACCTACTTCGGTGACGGCGCCGTCAGCCAGGGCGTGGTGCTGGAGACGATGAACCTCGCGTCGCTGTGGAAGGTGCCGGTCGTCCTCGTCTGCGAGAACAACGGCTTCGCCACCACCACCCGGGTCGAGCAGGCGGTGGCCGGCTCGATCACCGGCCGCGCCGAGGCCTTCGGCATCCCGGCGTCCACTGTGGACGGCAGCGACCCCGAGGCGGTCCTCGCCGCCGCGCAGGAGGCCGTCGCACGGGCCCGCGACGGTGGCGGCCCGTCGTTCATCGAGTGCGTCGCCTACCGGTTCGACGCCCACCACACCTGGGAGCACGCCGCGCGGCCGCGGTACCGCACCGACGAGGAGGTCGCGCTCGGCATGCGGCGCGACCCGGTGGAGCTGCAGGGCTCCCGCATCCCGGCCGCGGACCGCGAGCGCATCGACGCCGAGATCGAGGCGCTGCTCGACGAGGCGGTCCGGTTCGCCGTCGACAGCCCGCTGCCCGACCCGGCCGGCGCGCTGGATCATCTGTACGCGGACGGCCTGCGGGCCAGGGCGGGGGTCTCCTGATGCCGATCCTGTCGTATCTCAAGGCGCTGAACCGGGCCCTGAGCACCGAAATGGACGCCGACCCGAGCGTGTGCGTCTTCGGCGAGGACGTCGGCGTCGCGGTCAGCAACGTCACCACCGGCCTGCTCAAGAAGTTCGGCCCCGAACGGGTCGTCGACATGCCGATCTCGGAGCAGGCGTTCACCAGCTTCGCCACCGGCGCCGCGATGGCCGGGCAGCGCCCTGTCATCGAGTTCCAGATCCCGGCGCTGCTGTTCCTGGCCTTCGAGCAGATCGCCAACCAGGCGCACAAGTTCTCGCTGATGACCGGCGGGCAGGTCAACGTCCCGGTCACCTACCTGCTGCCGAGCTCCGGCTCCCGCGGCGGCTGGGCCGGGCAGCACTCCGACCACCCGTACAGCCTCTTCGCCCACGTCGGCGTGAAGACCGTCGTGCCCGCGACCCCCGCCGACGCCTACGGCCTGCTGCTGACCGCGATCCGCGACGACGACCCCGTCATCGTGTTCGCGCCGGCGGGCGCGATCGGCGTGCGCGACAACGTCGACTTCGCCACCCTCGCCCCGGTGCCGCTCGGCGTCGGCCGGGTGCACCGCCCCGGCGACGACGTGACGGTCGTCGCCGTCGGCCACCTCGTGCACGACGCCCTCGCCGTCGCCGAGGAGCTCGCCGGGACGGTGTCGGTCGAGGTGTTCGACCCGCGCACCCTGTACCCCTTCGACTGGACCGGGCTCGCCGCCTCGCTGGAGCGCACCGGCCGGCTGGTCGTCGTCGACGACTCCAACCGCTCCTGCGGCATCGGCGGGGAGATCCTGGCCACCGCCGCCGAGCAGATGCGGCTGGTCGCGCCGCCGAAGCGGATCACCCGCCCCGACGGCGCGGTGCTGCCGTTCGCCCGCGAGCTGGACCTGGCCCTGCAGCCGACCCGTGCGCAGATCCGCACCGCGATCGAGCAGGTCGCGAAGACCTCATTTTCAACGCAGACCGAGGAGTAGACCCATGGCGTCCACGAGCATCCGGGCGGCGCTCGCCGCCGACCCCGACGTCGGTGCGGGCAACGTCCTGCACAAGCTCATCGAGCACGGCGCGGACCTGTCCGGGCCGGGCATCGCCTTCGACGTCGCCGTCGACGGCTTCCCCGCCTGGCAGGGCCTCACCCTCGGCGAGCTGCGCGAGCGGGCCGCGGCCCGGGCGGCGTGGCTGCACGCGTACGGCATCACCCGCCGCGACCCGGTCGCCATCTACGTGACCAGCTCCGCGGACTGCTTCCTCAACTGGATGGGTCTGGTCTGGCTCGGCGCGATCCCGGCGCTGATGAACCCGAACATCCCCGGCGACATCGCCGCCCAGTACATCGGCAAGCTGCGTGCGACCGCGCTCATCACCGACGCCGCGCACATCGAACGGCTCGCCGGGCAGGACGTCGGCATCCCCGTGCTGGACGCCGCCGACACCGGCACCGGCGACCCGGCGCTGGCCCCGGCGCCGTTCAAGCTGCACGCCGACGACCCGATCGCCATCACCCACTCCTCCGGCACCACCCGCATGCCGACCGCCGTCGTGCACTCGCACGCCAGCCTGTTCCACGCCACCCGCAAGATCCGGCTGAGCGGCCCGCGGGCCCAGGGCACCGAGCGGATCCTCAGTGCCCTGCCGGCCCCGCACGCGGCCGGCATCATGACCATCAACCACGCCCTGAGCAACCGCTCCGAGCTGCTGTTCCTGTCGCGGCAGGACGACGGCGGCGCGGTGCTGGACGCCATCGAGCAGTGGAAGCCGACCGGCGTGTTCGGCTTCGCCGTCACCTGGTCGGAGCTGGCCCGCTTCGACCTGGAGCAGCACGACATGGACTCCGTCGCGCTGTGGTTCAACACCGGCGACTGCGCGCACGAGCCGCACATCCGCAACCTCGTCAACGTCGGCAGCCGCAACGTCGTCACCCGTCAGGCCGGGTCTTCAGCAGGCGCAGCTGTCAAGCGGGTCAAGGGATCCAGCTTCGTCGACGGGCTCGGCTCCACCGAGATGGGCCACTCCGCCTTCCACATCACCCACCGCCCCGACACCGAGCGCTACGGCCGGTGCGTCGGCGTGCCGCACGTCTTCGCCGACGTCGCGCTGCTGGACACCGAGACCGGCGAGGAGGTACCGGTCGGGCAGGTCGGCCACTTCGGCCTCAAGTCGCCCACGCTCGCGCCCGGGTACTGGAACGACCACGTCAACACGTACCGCAACCGCCTCAACGGCTACTACCTCACCGGCGACCTGATGTTCCGCGACGAGGAGGGCTACTACTACCACGTCGACCGGGCCGTCGACTCCGTCGACCTCGGCGGCGGCAACTGGCTCTACACCGCCATGTCGGAGGAGCAGATCCTGCGGGCCGTACCCGACGTGCGCGACTGCACCATCGTGTCGGTGAAGACCGACACCGGCGTGGTGTCCGACGTGCTGCTGTCGCTGCACGAGAGCGCCGACCCGGACGCCGACCACACCGAGGCGGTCCGCGCCGCGCTGACCCCGGCCGCCGCGGCGACCCTGCGCAAGGTCGTCGTGTTCCCCGACGAGAACATCGTCACCGGCCCCACCGGCAAGGTCCGCAAGTTCCTCATGCGGCAGCGGCACCTCGCCGAGATGGCAAATGCCTGACACGTACCTGCCGGCACCCGCCGACACCACCGGGATCCGCGCCACGACGCGGATCCCGGTCCGGTTCTCCGGCGATGGCGCCGGCACCGGCCCGCTGTCCTGGGGGCAGCTGGGAATCTGGCAGACCATGGTCCGCCAGCGTTCCTGGCTGCCGATCGGCGGCTGGGCACCGCTCGCGGCCGGGACCACCCTCCAGGACGTGGTGGCCGACCTGCAGTGGGCGATGCGGCGGTACCCGACGTTCCGCACCCGGCTGCGCTTCGCCGCCGGCGGCGCCCCGCTGCAGGCGGTCGCCGCCTGGGGCACCATCGGCCTGGACGTGTTCGACGTGCCCGAGGGCACCGACCCCGAGGCGTACACCGCCGCCGTCGACGCCCACTACCGGGCCCTGGACTACGACTTCGTCGCCGAATGGCCGATCCGCATGGGCGTCGTGCGGGTCGGCGGCCGACCGGCGTTCCTGTCCACGGTCACCTGCCACCTCGTCACCGACGGCGTCGGCGGCCGGCTCATGCTCCGCGAGGTCGCCGCCCGTGCCGAGGCCGGGCCGACCACCGGGATGCAGCCCCTCGAACAGGTCCGGTGGCAGGCCTCCCCCGCCGGTCAGCAGCAGCGGGAGAAGGCCCTGCGGCACTGGGACAGGATGCTGCGGCAGCTGCCGCCGAAGCGCCCGCTCACCCCGCGCGACGGGCCCCGCCACCACCGCGGCGAGTTCCACTCCGCGGCCCTGTACCACGCCACCCACGCCGTGTCGGTCGTCGCCGACATCGACACGTCGCAGGTGCTGATGACCTTCCTGGCGATCGCCCTCACCCGCCAGGCCGGCGACGGGCGGCCCGCCGTCATCCGGCCCATGGTGGACAACCGGTTCCGCCGCGGCCTCGGCGACGTCGTGGCGATGGTCGCGCAGCACAGCATCTGCGTCGCCGACGTCGCCGGCCTGCCGTTCGACGAGGCGATGCGCCGCACCGGGATCGCGGCGATGCTCGCCTACAAGTGGGCCTACCACGACCCGGCCGCGGTCGGCGAGCGCGCCGCCGCCCTGGCCGGCGAGCTCGACCTCGACCTGGACGCCGGGATCTGGATCAACGACCGGCGCACCGTCAGCCGGCAGATGTTCCCCGGCGACAAGCCGACCGCCGAGCAGGTCCGCGCGGCCGCGCCCGGCGAGTTCCGCTGGACCGCCGCCCAGGACGACCCCTACGACCCGCTGAACGTCGACGTGGACGACGAACCCGGCCGGTTCCTGCTGACCTGGTTCACCGACGCGTGGCGGACCCCACCGGCCCGCGTCGAGGCCCTCGCCCGGCTGGTCGAGACGATCGCCGTCCACGAGGCGCTCACCGCACTGGAAACCGCTTCGGAAACGAGGACTCCGTGACCGCACTCGTCGCCGTCGGCACCCACGTGCCACCGGGCCGTGTCCCGATCGAGTCCCTCGCGGACGAGTTCGACCTGACCCCGATGCAGCTGCGGGTTTTCCGGCGCTACCACAAGCTCGGCTCCGCCGCGCAGGCCCCGGGCACCTCCCTCACCGAGCTGCTCCGCCTCGCCCTCGCCGACCTGCGGCTCACCACCGCGCAGACCGAGCGGGTCCGGTACGTGCTGTACGCGCGCACGTTCCCGGGCGTCGTGCCGTACCCGCACAACCCGCTGCACGAGGTGTGCCGGTCCTTCGGGCTGCAGCACGCGCAGGCGTTCGCCGTCGGGCACCACGCCTGCGCCTCCGGGCTGCTCGCCCTGGACCTCGCCGGCCGGCTGCTGGCCACCGCGCCGCCCGACGCGCTCGCCCTGGTCCTCACCGGGGAGAAGGCGTTCACCGGCGAGGCCCGCTTCGTGCCGGAGACGTCCATGTTCGGCGAGGGCGCCGCCGCCTGCCTCGTCGCCGCGACCGGCCCCAGCGACCGGCAGCTCAGCTACGTGGCCCGGCTGCGCGGTGAGTTCGACGGCGAGCTGGAGGAGGTCGCCGGGGAGTTCCAGCGCGTCTACCACGACGCCCTCGGCGAGGCCGTCACCACCGCCGTCGCGCGGGCCGGGCTGAGCCTGGACGACATCGCCCTGATCCTGCCGCACAATGTGAACGTGGTCGCCTGGCAACGCGTCTGCAAGCGGATCGGCTATCCCCTGGACCGTGTCCTGCTCGACCACGTCGCCGACTACGGCCACGTCTTCTGCGCCGACGCGTTCCTCAACCACCGCACCGCCGTCGAACGCGCCCTGCTGCGGCCCGGAGACCGCTACGTCATCGCCGCCGCGGGCGCCGGCCGCGGCGCGACGTTCTCCGCCATGGTCTTCGAGCACTGAGATGTCCTGAAGGAGCCCCCACATGAGCGACACCACCACCACGATCGACCCGGAGCTGCGCCAGCAGGTCGTCGACACGATCTGCGAGCTGCTGCCGCGCGTGCTGAAGCGGGAGGTCTCCGGCGCCTCGGAGTCCACCACGCTCATGGACGACCTCGGCATGAGCTCCACCACCGGCCTGGAGCTGGTCCTCGAGCTGGAGGACAAGCTGGAGCGCGAGATCAGCGTCGAGGACATGGGCCGCGACAACTTCGAGACGGTCGGCAGCCTCGCCGACTACGTCGCCGGAAACCTGCTGCCGGAAGAGTGAGCATGCCCGTCGAAGACCGCTGGGGACTCCGGCGCGCAGTGTCGCGCCGGTACCCCGACCCGGCCGCCCTCGCCGCCGACACCGGGCACGCCGCCCGCCTGTCGACGTACCTCACGGACCTGCTCACGCCGCACGGGCTCGCCCTGGCCCCCGGCGCGCTCGACCCGGTGCGGGGGCAGTCCTACGGGGAGATGGCCGTGGAGCTCCTGCCGTCCTCACCGGTCGACCTGCTGGTGCTCGCCTACGACGTGCCGGACATCTCCCCCGGGCGGGCGGTCAGCACGTATCTGACCCACGTGTGCCCCGGCGAGCCGATGTCCTTCGCCGTGTCCGACCAGGGCCGCGCCGCCGCGTTCACGGCCCTGTCGCTGATGCGCACGTACGCGGCCACCCACCCGCGGGCGCTGCTCATCGCCGTCGAGCAGGCCGACCTGCCCTACGACCCGGGCGTGCCGGTGACCCTGCCGGCCGCTCACGCGGGCGTCGCGCTGCACCTGGACGCCTCCGCCGCCGCCGCGCTGACCTCGGTCATCGTGACCCCCGACGCGGACGCCACCCTGGATGCCACCCTGGATGCTCTCGACGGGCTCGACGCCGCCACCGTCGTGCTCGGCGGCGGGCTCGCCGCGTTCGCCGACGACGCGAAGGCCGACCGGGTCGTCCTGGCCGACCCCGCGCAGCCGATGACCGGCGTCTGGGCGTCCCTCGCCGGCCTCGACCTGGCCACCGCCGGCCGGATCGCCGTCGCCGACCACGACCCCGCCCTGCGCTACCTCTGCGTGGCCGTCTTCGGCTGACGTCCCAGGTCGTGCTGGGTGACGGTGAACGGCTCCTCGCCGGCCAGCGCGACCGCGGCCCGGAACCCGTCCGGCGCCACGAGGTCGTCGATCCGGAACGGCCCGTCGTGCTGCACCACCACCGGTGCCGGACCGGCCACCGGCGTCGCCAGGCCGCGGGTGAGGCGGGCGCCGGCGGCCTTCACCAGGGACTCCTTGCGGGCCCACAGCGCCGCGAAGCGCTCGTGGCCGCCGTCGCCGGTGACCAGGGCCGCCTCGCCGGGCGGGTAGAAGCGGCGGGCCATCGCCGCGCAGTCCAGGCCCGGCATGACCCGCTGCAGGTCGACGCCGACGGGGCGGCGGGCGGACACGGCCACCATGACCAGGTCGCCGGAGTGCGACAGGTTGACCTCGACGCCGGTGTACGGCCCGGTCAGCGACGGCTTGCCGTTGGCGTTGTGCGCCCACCGCAGCGCGTCCGGCGGGGCGTCCAGGACCGCGCCCACCAGGCCCCGGGTGACCGCGTGCGCCACCACGAACCGGCGCCGGTCGATCGGGTGCACGATGGTGGCGTGCCGGCGCCGCTCGTCGTCGTCGAGCAGGGCGGCCATCGCCGGCAGCGCGTCGTCGGGGACCCGCGCGTCGGCGAGCCACACTTCAACGAGGTCCACGCTCAGGAGGCGGCGTCGATGAGACCCGCGAAGCGGCGCACACCCTCCTCGATCTGCGCCGGCTCCAGGGCGCTGCACGACAGCCGGATCGCGTGGCTGCCGCCGCCGCCGTGGTAGAAGAACCGCATCGGCGTCCACAGCACCCCGTGCTCCCGGGCGGAGACCTCCAGCAGCTCCTCGGAGGCGTCGACCGGCACGTCCACCACCACGAAGAACCCGCCGCTGGGGCTGTTCCACCGCACCGCGGTCCCGGCGAAGTGCCGCTCCAGGGCACCCAGCAGCGTCTGCAGGTTGCGCCGGTAGAAGCGGATCTTCGCCTGGTTGGCGCCGCGGAGGCTGAACCCGCTGTCCAGCAGCATCCCGCCGACGACCGCCTGGGACAGCGCGGAGGTGTTGACGGTGAGCATGCTCTTCACCGTCGACAGCTCCTCGGCCAGCAGCGTGCGCCGGCCCGCGGCGTCCACGACCGGCTGGTCCGCGACCAGGAACCCGACCCGCACCCCCGGGAAGTAGGACTTGGCGAACGACCCGAGGTAGATGACGCGCTGCTGGGTGTCCAGGGACTTCAGCGTCGGGCGCGGCTCGTCGTCGAGGCCGAACAGCCCGTACGGGTCGTCCTCCAGGATCAGCAGGTCCGCCTCCTCCGCCACGTCCAGCAGCGCGCGGCGGGTCGGCACCGGCAGCGACACCCCCGACGGGTTGGCGAAGTTCGGCACCAGGTACAGCGCCTTCGGGGTGCGCCCGCCGGCCCTGACCTCGGCGGCCACCGCGGCGACGGTCTCGGGGCGCAGCCCGTCCGGCGCCTCGGGCACCGGCACCACCTCGATGCCGAGGATCCGGGCCGCGCCGGTGAAACCGACGTAGCACGGCTCGGCGGCGAGCACCACGTCGCCCGGGCCCGCGCACAGGCCGCGCAGGGCGATCACCATCGCCTCCTGGCAGCCGGCGGTCACCATGACCGCCTCGTCCGGGACGCGGATGTCCTCGTCGACGTCGAGCATCCGGGCGATGAGCCCGCCGATGTGGCCGTTGGTCCGCCCGTACTGGGTCAGCAGTGGCCGGCTCTGCGCGTCGCTCAGCCCCCGCTCCCGCAGGTGCGTCAGGTACGCCTGCAGGTGCTTGTCGATGTCGGCGACCGTGTGGAACTCGTCGAACGGCCGCCCCGCGGCGAGCGAGATCGCGTCGGGGAACCGGCCGGCGACCTCGTTGAGGAAGTTCATCGACGCGGACACCGGGTCGATGACCGACACGTGCAACGCTTCCCTGTGCAGCTCCACCATCACCGCTCGTCTCCTGGTCGGGCCCGCACCACCGACCGGTCCAGGCCGGCCAGGCTCGGGCGGCCGGCGAGCGCCATCGCGTGCGCCAGCTCCTCGGTCGTCGTGCGCAGCAGGCCCTCGACCCCGTCGGCGCCGCCGGCGGCGAGCCCCCACAGCGGCGGGCGGCCCAGCAGCACCATCCGCGCGCCGAGGGCGAGCGCGGTGAGGGCGTCCGTGCCGCGGCGGACCCCGCCGTCGAACAGCACCGGCAGCGCGGCGCCGGCGGCGTCGACGACCTCCGGCAGCGCGTCGAGGCTGGCGACGGCCCCGTCGAGCTGGCGGCCGCCGTGGTTGGACACGATGATCCCGTCGACGCCGTGCTCCACGGCTAGGGCCGCGTCCTCGGCGGTCAGGATGCCCTTGAGCACGATCGGCAGGCTGGTGCGCTCCCGCAGCCAGGCCAGGTCCGCCCAGGTGACGGCGGCGTCGAAGGACTGGGCGGCGTGCTCGGCGATCGCCGAGCGGCCCTCGTCGCTGTGGTGGGTCAGCGCCATGACCGCCGCGTCGATGTTGACCGCGGCGACGTCACCGCCGATCGCGAACCCGTTGCGCATGTCCCGCCAGCGCCGGCCGATGACGGGCGCGTCGACGGTGAGCACCAGCGCGCCGAACCCCGCGGCGGCGGCCCGGTCGACCAGCCCCGCCATCACCTCGCGGCGGCGGAACCAGTACAGGTGCAGCCACAGCCCGCTGCCGGCCGCCCCGGCGATGTCCTCGAGGGTGCGGCTGGCGAACACGCTCACCACGAACAGCGCGCCGGCCGCGCCCGCCCCCCGCGCCGTGGCGACCTCACCCTCGTCGTCCACCAGGCGGTGGTACGCGGTGGGCGAGACGCCGATCGGTGTGCGGTACCGCGTGCCGAACACCGACACGGCGGTGTCGACGGCGGACACGTCGGTCAGCACCCGCGGCCGCAGCCGGAACCGGTCGAACGCGGCAAGGTTGGCCCGCAGGGTGCGCTCGGTCTCGGCACCGCCCTCGATGAAGTCCCACACGTCCGGATCGACGAGCTCGCGGGCGAGCCGTTGATAGTCGGAGGCGGTCAGGACCGGCCCGGTCTGAGATCGTGTCACCGGCGCTCCATAGGCGGTAGCCTATCGGGACCACGCAACGACATGACATGAGCCGAAAGGCTTATATGCCCATCGATAGCATGCTGACCGCCGAGATGTCCGACCCGTTCTGTCTCGGCGACGGCGAGGCCGAGCGCCTCCTGCGGGACCACCCCTGGCACCGCTTCGCGATCCTCGGCGACAGCGTCGCCGAGGGCCTCACCGATCCGGTCGACGGCTACCACCCCCTGGCGTTCCCCGACCGGGTGCGGGTGGAGCTGGCACGGCACCGGCCCGCGCTCACGCACCGCAACCTCGGCCGGCGCAACCTGCGTGCCGCCGAGGTCCTCGCCACCCAGCTCGGCCCGGCGCTGGACTTCCGGCCCGACCTCGCGCTGGTCGTCTGCGGCGCCAACGACGCGATGCGCCCCGGCTACGAGGCCCGCGCCGACGCCGTCGACGCGACGCTCACCGCGCTGATCCGCCCGCTGCAGGACGCCGGCGCCACCGTGGTCACCGTGTCGCTGTTCGTCATGCCGCGGTACCCGCAGATGCCGGACTGGCTCGGCCCGGCGTTCTCCCGCCGGATGACCCTGCTCGGCCGCCGCACCACCGCCCTCGCCGAGGCCCTCGGCACCGTCCACGTCGACCTCGCCACGCACCCCGCCATCGCCACCGGTGACGTCCTCACCGGCGCCGACGGGCTGCACGGCAACGGTCGCAGCCACGCCATCGCCGCGGCGGAGCTGATCCGCCGCCTGTCCCGAGAGATCCAGGGAGCCTGACGATGCCACTCGACCCGCAGCTGCAGGCGATGCGCGACCAGCGCGAGCGCGACGG
This sequence comes from Dactylosporangium sp. NPDC050688, assembly GCF_040654515.1. NCBI lineage: Bacteria > Bacillati > Actinomycetota > Actinomycetes > Micromonosporales > Micromonosporaceae > Dactylosporangium > Dactylosporangium sp. NPDC050688. The sequence continues at coordinate 36,771 of NZ_JBFAIC010000065.1, read as the reverse complement.
GGCCACCCCGCTGTACTCGATGACCCTCGAGGCGGCCCGCGAGGCCGACCTGGCCGCCATCAAGGCCGGCGGCGGCACCCCGGAGCCGGTCCACGAGGTCACCGACCACTGGATCGACGGGCCCGGCGGCGAGCTGCAGGTGCGCGTCTACCGGCCGTCCGGTGACCGGCCGCTGCCGGTGCTGGTCTACTTCTTCGGCGGCGGCTGGGTGCTGGGTACCATCGACACCGCCGACGGCATCTGCCGCACCCTCGCCAACAGCGCCGGCTGCCTCGTCGTCGTGCCCGGCTACCGGCTGGCGCCCGAGCACCCGTTCCCCGCCTCGATCGAGGACTGCTACGCCGCGGTGCGCTGGGTCGCCGACCACGCCGCCGAGCTCGGCGCCGACCCGGACCGCATCGCGGTCGGTGGCGACAGCGCCGGCGGCAACCTGGCCGCCGCGACCACCCTCATCGCCCAGGAGGCCGGCGACCTCACGCTCGTCGGGCAGCTCCTCGTGTACCCGAACACCGACCAGCTCGCCGACGACGATTCGATGCGCACCAACGACGACCCGTACCTGTTCAACCACCACTCCGTCGCGTGGTACCGCAAGCACTACCTGATCGACCCCGACGACGCCGAGAACCCCCTCGCCTCGCCGCTGCGCGCCGAGTCGCTCAAGGGTCTGCCCCCGGCGCTGGTCATCACCGCCGAGTACGACCCGCTGCGCGACCAGGGCGAGCGTTACGCCAAGCGCCTCGCCGACGACGCCGTCCCCGTCACCCTCGCCCGCTACGACGGCATGTCCCACGGCTTCTTCGCCATGGCCGGCATCGTCGACGAGAGCCGCGTTGCCCTTGCCCAGGCCGCCGCGCAGCTGCGGGCGTGGTTCGCATCCTGACCACCCTGCGGCGCAACGTGGCCGGCACGTGGGGCGCCGCCGGCGAGCGCTGGCTCGCGGACCTGCCCGGCCTGCTCGCCGGCCTGGCCGCCGACTGGGACCTCACGCTCGGCGAGCCGTACGACCTGACGTACCACTACGTCGCCGCGGTCCGCCGCGCCGACGGCACCCCGGCGGTGCTCAAGGCCGGCTTCGAGCTGTCGGCCGAGGCGGCCGCCCTCGCCGCGTTCGACGGCCACGGCGCCGCCCGGCTGCTGCGCGCCGACCCGGCCCGCGGCGCCCTGCTGCTGGAGCAGGTCTCCCCCGGCGACCGGCTGCGCGACCTCGTCCTCACCGGCGACGCGGCCGGCGACGCCGCGGCCACGGCGGTCCTCGCCGGCCTGATGCGCCGGCTGCACGTGCCGCCGGTGCCGGGCCTGCCCACCGTCCTGTCCCAGGTCGGGGCTCTGGACCGGCACCGCGGCGCGGTCCCGGCCGACCTGGTCGCCGCGGCCGCCGCGGTCATGCGCCACCTGTGCGCGTCCGCGCACCGCGAGGCGGTCCTGCACGGCGACCTGCACCACGACAACGTGCTGCGCGGCACCCGCGAGCCGTGGCTGGCCATCGACCCGCACGGCCTGGTCGGCGACCCCGGCTACGAGGCCAGCTCCATCTTGTTCAACCCCGACCCGGGCAACCGCGACCCGGCGCTGACCGCCCTCGTCCCGGCCCGCCTGCGGCAGCTGTCCGCGGCGCTCGGCGAGCCGGTCGACCGCCTCGCCGCCTGGGGCTTCGTCAAGGCGGTCCTGTCCTCGGTCTGGACCGCCGACGCCGGCGGCGACCCGGACCGCGCCCTGGACGTCGCCCACCTCCTGCGCCCGTGACGTCGCACGGCCGGACCGCGGCGCGCTCCGTGGCCTTCGTCGAGCGCTCGGCCCGCAGGATCCCGGCGGTCGCCGCGCTGACCGCCGACGACCTGATCCGCCTCGCCGGGTCCGTGCCGCTCGCCCGGGGTTGGTGACGCGGCGCAGGATCGGCGAAGATCGCTGCATGTGGAGTCGGTCGGGGATACTGCTGGCGGTCGTGTCCGGCCTGTTCTCCGTCCTGCTGGCGGTGGCCGTCAATGTCGCCACCGGCGGCACGCTGCCGGCCCCGCTGGACGAGGTGTCGTGGCTGGCCTGGCCCGCGGTCGGGATCCTCGGCCTGGCCGGTGCCGGGCTGGCGTTCTGGCAGCAGTCGGCGCCGCCGCCGGTGCGCGGGCCCGAGCCCGGCCCGCCGCCGCCCGGGCCGGCCCCCGCCCCCGCGCCCGCGGAGCTGCCCGCGGCGACCCCGCTGTTCGGCCGGGAGGCCGAGGTCGCCGAGATCGTCCGGGTGCTCAGCGGCGAGTCCCCGGTGGTGACCCTGGCCGCCGCCCCCGGCACGGGCAAGACGTCGCTGGCGCTCGGCGCCGCCCACGCGCTGCGGCCGCGGTTCCCCGACGGGCAGCTGTTCGCGACGCTGCGCGGCGCGTCCGCGGAGCCGGTCGCGCCCGAGGCGGTGCTGGGCCGGTTCCTGACCGCGCTCGGCGTGCCCGAGGACGAGCGGCGCGGCGGCACCGAGGAGCTCGCCGCACGGTTCCGCTCCGCCGTGGCCGACCGGGCCGTGCTGGTCCTGCTCGACGACGCCCGCGACGCCGCGCACGTGGCCGCGCTGCTGCCGGGCGGGGCCCGGTGCGCCACGATCGTCACCAGCCGGCGGCAGCTGACCGGGGTCGCCAACGCGCACGCGGTACCCCTCGCGGCGCTGCCCGAGGACGCCGCCGTCGAACTGCTCGAACGCGTCGCCGGGGCCGGCACGGTGCGCCGCGACCCCGACGGCGCGCGGGCGCTCGTCGCCGCCTGCGCGGGGCTGCCGCTCGCCGTGCTCATCGTCGCCGGCCGGCTGCGGGCCCGTCCGCAGTGGACGCCGTCGGCGCTGGCGGAGCGGCTCGCCGGCGAGCATCGGCGCCTCGACGAGCTGCGCCAGGGGGATCTGGCGGTGCGCTCGACGTTCCAGGCCGCGTACGCCGAACTGTCCGAAGTGGACCGGATGGTGTTCCGCCGGGCCGGGTCGCACCCGGGGCAGGTCTTCACGCTCGCCGCCGCGGCCGCCCGCGCGGGCGTCGACGAGGCGGCGGCGCAGCAGTCGATGGACCGGCTCGTCGACGCGTTCCTGGTCGAGTCGCCCGGCCCGGACCGCTTCCACCCGCACGACCTGCTGCGGCTGTTCGCCACCGAGACGCTGACCGCGCACGAGCATGCGGACACCTCGCAGCGCCTGCTCGCCTGGCTGCTGGGCCGGCCCGCCGCGATCGACGCCGCCGGGTTGCCCGCGGTGCTGGCCGAGGGCGTCGCCACGGGCCGCCACGGTGCCGTGCTGGCGCTCGTCGACGCCGTACACCAGGACGTCACCGACCCGTTCGACCGCGTCGCGATGTGGACGGCCGCCGCGGACGCCGCCGGCGCCGACCGGGTCGAGCGGGCCAGGGCGCTGCGCTGGGTGTCGCACTCGCTGACCATCGCCGGGGAGGTCCAGCGGGCCCTGCCGCCGGCGGACGAGGCCCTCGCCCTCGCCGAGGCGGCCGGCGACCGGTGGGAGACCGCCCAGACCCTGCGCCGGCGCGGCGAGGCGCTGCGGGACCTGCACCGCTTCACCGGGTCCGAGGCGGCGCTGCTGCGGGCGCTGGACCTGTTCGTCGAGCTGGGCCGCGCCGACGAGGAGGTGGAGGTACGCACCGCGCTGGGCACCCTGTACAACAACTTCCGCCGCCACGAGTTCAGCGTGCCGATGATGGAACGCGCCCGCGAGCTGCTGCCGGACGGGGCGCAGTCGCCGCAGGCCGGCTGGGTGCGCCTGGTGCTGGGCCTGGCGTACCGGTTCGCCGGCCGCCGGGCCGAGTCCGACGCGGTCGTCGCCGAGGTCCCCGCCATCGCCACCCGCGCCGGCGACGACCACCTGCTGGCGTACTACCACCAGGAGCTCGCCTGGACCGCCGAGAGCGACGGCCGCTGGGACGACGCCGAGCGCGGCTTCACGCAGATGCGCACCCTCGCCGAACGCGCCGGCAACGGCGCCGCCGCCGGCGGTGCGCTGCTCGGCCTCGGCCTCGTCGCCGAACGCCGCGCCGACCTCGGTACGGCCCTGCAGCGGTACCGCGAGGCCGCCGACCGCTACGCCCGCCTCGGCGACCGCGTCCGCGAGGGCGAGGCCCGGCTGCGCGTCGCCGCCGTCCTCAACACCCAGGGCGACGGCACCGCCGCCGTGGCCGAACGCGCCACCGCGGACGCGCTCATCGGCGACACCGAGTACCCGTGGGGCGAGGCCCTGCTGTCCCGCCTCCCCGACGCCCCAGGCACGTGAGCGCGGCGTCGTGCGCCTGGCCTGGCAACCGCGCGGTCGGTGCCGGCGACGGTCAGCGGCGGCGGTGCCCACGACAGCGGGCCCCGGCTTCGTGAGCCAGGGCCCGCCGACTGTGGCGCCGCTTGCCTCCGCAGTCGATAGGGCGGTACGGGGGCGAAGGGCTTCTCCTCACTGGGTGCCTCGCCCGGCGGCCGTTCAAACATCCACGGCCCGACTTATTTTGTCCACTGTGGACACCGATCCCAGGCGGGCGGGGGTCAGGCCTCCTCGGCGGCGGCCAGCAGCTCCCGCAAAAGGGCGGCGAGCTGGCGGCGGCGCGGCTCGGGGATCCGCTCGAGGACCTCCCGCTGCGCGGCCAGGCCCACGGTGACGGCCTCGTCGATGAGGGTGCGGCCGGCGTCGGTGAGCGTGACGACCAGGCCGCGCCGGTCGACGGGGTCGGGCGAGCGGGCCACGAGCCCGGCCCGCTCGAGGCGGTCGAGGCGGCCGGTCATCCCGCCGGAGGTGAGCATCAGCGACGCGGCGAGCGCCTTGGGCGACAGCTGGAACGGCGCACCCGCCCGGCGCAGCGTCGCGAGCACGTCGAACTCGCCCCGGTTGATGCCCAGCGCGCCGTAGACCCGCTCCTGCCGGTCGCCGACGATGCGGGCCAGCCGGTACACCCGGCCGAACACGGCCATCGCGTCGGTCTCCAGGTCGGGCCGCTCACGCCCCCACTGCTCGACGATCCTGTCGACGTCGTCCGCCATGAGCGCATCCTCTCACATCTTGCATCTAAGTAGCTTACTGCTAAGCTACTTAGTCATGAGGAACCTTGCGCTGGCCACCGCCGCGGCACCGGCCCTGTGGGGCACCACGTACCTCGTCACCACCGAGCTGCTGCCCGACGGCCGCCCGCTGCTGGCCGGGACGCTGCGCGCCCTGCCCGCCGGCCTGCTGCTGGTCGGGGTCGTCGCCGCGCTCGCCGGCCGCCGCGCCCTGCCCTCGGGCGTCTGGTGGTGGCGCGCGGCCGTGCTCGGCTTCCTCAACATCGGCCTGTTCTTCGCGCTGCTGTTCGTCGCGGCGTTCCGGCTGCCCGGCGGCATCGCGGCCGTGCTCGGCGCGCTCGGCCCGTTCGTGGTGGCGGCGCTGGCGTTCGCGCTGCTCGGCCAGCGCCCCGGCGCCCGCGTCCTGGCGGCCGGCACGGCCGGCCTGGCCGGGGTCGCCCTGCTGGTGCTGCGCTCCGGCGCCGCCCTCGACCCGCTCGGCCTCGCCGCCGCGGCCGCCGGCATGGTGTCGATGTCGCTCGGCACCGTCCTGGGCCGCCGCTGGGGCACGCCGCCCGGCCTGCCCGACCGCCGCACCGCCCTGCTGGCGCTGACCGGCTGGCAGCTGACCGTCGGCGGCCTGCTCCTCGCCCCGGTGATGCTCGCCGTCGAGGGCCTGCCGCCGGTGCTGACCTGGACGAACGCCGCCGGGTTCGGGTACCTGTCGCTGGTCGGCACCGCCGGGGCGTACTTCCTGTGGTTCCGCGGGGTGACGGCGCTCGCCCCGGCCAGGGTCAGCCTGCTCAGCCTGCTCAGCCCGGTCGTGGCCGCCGCGCTCGGCTGGCTCGCCCTGGGCCAGTCCCTGTCGCCCGGCCAGCTCCTCGGCGCCGCCGCGATCCTCGCCGCCGTCGCCGTCGGCACCCGCACCCCGGCGGTCCCGGCCGCGCCGCCGAAACCCGCCGCGCCGCCGGAGCCCGCCGCGCCGGTGCTGCCGGTGCCGGCCGGGCGGTAGCGCCCCGGCCGACCGCGCGGGACGGGTGCGACGGCGCGGTCCTGGACCGAGCCTCAGAACGATGCCCGGACACCCATCGTCGACGGGATGCCGTACGCGGCGTCGAGGACCTGCATGGCGGCGCCCGCGGCGATCACGTCGGCGCCGAGCTCGGCGAGCGTGACCGACACGTCCTGCCAGTGCGAGCGGGGGATCGCGGCGCGGGTGGCGTGCTCGTACACCTCGGGATGGCGCAGCAGGTCGGCGCCGGCGAGCACGACGTGGTTGACGTCGGTGGTCCGCAGGAGGTTGACGATGCCGGTGGCGAGCACCTCCGCGGCGGTGCCGAGGCGACCGGCCGCCACGGCGGTGTCGTGCAGGATCTCCAGGCACCCCGACCGCCCGCAGACGCAGCGCGGGCCGTCGAGCTGCACGACCGTGTGGCCGAACTCGCCCGCGTTGGTGTGGGCGCCACGGTACGCCGCGCCGCCGAGCCACAGCCCCGCGCCGATCCCCGACTCGACCATGATCAGGGCGCCGTCACGGAACGTGGGCCCGCGCCGCCACGCCTCCGCCGTCACGCCGGCCGTGACGTCCTTGTCCAGGTGTACGGGCACCGCCAGCGCCTCCTGGGCGAGCTGCCGCAGCGGCACGTCGTGCCAGTGCCGCAGCCGGTGCGCGTCGTGGACGATGCCGGCGGCGTGGTCGAGCGGCCCGACCATGCCGATGCCGACGCCGACGGGGTCGCCGCCGGTGCGGTCCGTGTCCCGCCGGATCGCGTCGAGCAGCTGGCCGGGGGTGAAGTCCGGCGGCAACGGTGTGACGGTCGAGGCGAGCACCGTGCCGGCCAGGTCGGTCAGGACGGTGCGCAGCGTCCGGCGGGCGGCGTGGATCCCGACCGCGTGCCGGCTGCCGGGCACGAGCCGGTAGATGCTGGCCGGCTTGCCGACGCCCTGCCGGCGCACCCCGCAGATCTCGACGAGGCCCTGCCCGGTGAGGCGGCCGAGCACCTTCGACACGGCCTGCGGCGTGAGGCCGGTCGCCTCGGCGACCCCGGCCCGGTCGAACTCGGCCCTGGTCCGGGCGAGCGCGACGACGAGGGACTCGTTGTAGTCCCGCAGGTGCTCCAGGTGGGCGCCGGGCGTGTCCATGCCCAAATTCTATTACGCAACAGCGTTGCTAAACTGCTCGGCATGGACCACCTCACCGCGTCCCGGCGCTGGACGGCGCTGCTCGCCCTGTCGCTGGGCGGCTTCGCCATCGGGCTCACGGAGTTCGTCGCGATGGGGCTGCTCCCCGACATCGCCCGCAACCTGCTGCCGTCGCTCTACGAGCAGTCCAGCGCCAGGGCCGTCGCCCGCGGCGGCTGGATGATCACGGTGTACGCCCTCGGCGTCGTCGCCGGCGCCCCCACGATCGCCGCGCTCACCGCCCGGGTGCCCCGCAAGCGGCTGGTCGTGGGCCTGCTCGCCCTCTTCGCCGCCGGCACTGTCGCCTCCGCGCTCGCGCCCACGTTCGAGCTGGTCCTCGTCGCCCGGTTCGTCGCGGCCCTGCCCCACGGCGCCTACTTCGGCGCCGCCGGCCTGCTCGCCGCCGCGATCATGGGCCCCGGCAACCACGCCAAGGGCTTCGCGGTCGTCCTCGGCGGCCTCACCGCGGCCAACCTCGTCGGCGTCCCGGCCATCACCAGGCTCGGCCAGGCCGCGGGCTGGCGCAGCGCGTACCTGGTGATCGCCCTCATGTTCGGGCTCACCCTCCTGGCCGTCGCGGCCACCGTCCCGGCGGTCGCCGCGGCCGTCGACGGCTCGCCGCGCGCCGAGCTGGCCGCCTTCCGCGCGCCGCAGGTCTGGCTGGTCGCGGCCGTCGCGGCGCTCGGCTTCGCCGGGTTCTTCGCCATCGACAGCTACATCGCCCCGGTCACCACCCACGTCGCCGGCCTGTCCACCGGCGCCGTGCCGTGGGTCCTCGTCGCCGTCGGCCTCGGCATGACCGTCGGCAACGCCGCCGGCGGCTACTTCTCCGACCGCAACCTGCGCCGCAGCATCCTCGGCGGCTTCGGCGGGTTCATCCTGGCCATGGTGGTCTTCGCGCTGGTGTCCGGCACCCCGGTCGGCCTGTTCGCCGGCGCGTTCCTCATCGGCGCCAGCGGCCTGTTCCTCGCCCCCGCCATGCAGTCCCGCCTGATCGGCGTCGCCCCCACCGCCCAGCTCATGGGCGCCGCGGTCAACCAGTCGGCGATGAACCTCGCCAACGGCCTCGGCGCCGCCCTCGGCGGCCTGGTCATCGCGAGCGGCTGGGGGTACGTGGCGCCCACCTGGGTCGGGGTCGCGCTCGGCGTGGTCGGGCTGGCCCTGGCCGCGGTGAGCTTCGGCCTGGAGGACCGGACCGCCCGGCGCGCGGCGGGCCGCGAACCCGCCCTCACCGCCCGCTGACCCGCCGCGGGCAGCCGGGCCCCGGGCATCGCGGCGCGGCGAGCGCCCCGGCGGCGCCGGGTCCGGCAGGCGCCCGATCGCCGTGCCCGGCCGGTTGTACGCTGCCACGGCTGGAGGTGGACGTGTCGGAGTCGGTGTCCGTGACCGCGGCGGTCTCGGTGACGCTGCCGCGCCTGCGGGCGTACCTGCACGCGCCGGCGGCGCGGGCGGCGGGCTGGACCCCGGGGCAGTGGGCCGGTCTGCCCGGCGCGGACCCCGGCGAGCTGCCCGCCGCCGTCGCGGAGGCCGACCGGTGGCTCGACGGCGACGCCGCGACGGTGCTGCGGGAGCTGGCCCGCAACGACGAGCTGACGCTGCGGTACGACGAGGCCACCGGCTCCCTCGCCGCCGGCGTCGCCGCCCGCGCGGACTTCCGGCTGCCGGCGCTGGTCTGGGCGGTCACGGTGTTCCGCGGGCTCGCCGCGTTCATGGCGGGCGACGACCAGGGTCTGGTGACCGTGAGCGCCGACTGGAGCGACGACAGCGTCCTGCTGCACCTCACGCCGGGCCACGCGGCGCTGCTGGACCGGGGCCGGGACGCCCGGGCGATCGCCGAGGCGCGCAGCCGGGCGATCGGCATCGAGGCCACGGCGCAGGACGCCGGCGACGACCCGGCCGGCGACGTCATCGACCGGCTGCTGGACCGCTGACGCCGGGGCCGGCCTGCTCGCGGCGTCCGCTGAGCGCCGCCCCGGGCGTCACGGCGTCAGCTGCTCAGCGACCGCCGCGAGCAGGTCGGCCCCGGTGAAGGGCTTCTCGACCAGGTGGACGCCCGGGTCGAGGATGCCGTTGCTGGTCAGGACCGGCTGGGCGTAGCCGGACATGAACAGGACCCTGGTGTCCGGCCGGGCCTGCCGGAGCCGTTCGGCCAGCACCCGGCCGAGCATCCCGGGCATGACAACGTCGCTGAGCAGCAGGTCGATCGGGCCCTCGTGGGCGGCCGCGACCTCCAGCGCGTCGGCGCCGTCGGAGGCAGCGAGCACGGTGTACCCGCCGCGGCCGAGGATGCGGGTGGTCACCTCGCGCAGCGCCTCCTCGTCCTCGGCGACGAGCACCGTCTGGCCGCGGCCGGCCGCCGGCTCCGGGCCGGTGCTGCCGGCCACGGCCTGCGGCTCGGCGTCGGAGGCGGGCAGCAGGATCGTGATGGTGGTGCCGAGGCCGGGCTCGGAGTACAGCTTCACGGTGCCGCCCGCCTGCACGACGATGCCGTAGACGGTGGCCAGGCCCAGGCCGGTGCCCGCGCCGCTGGGCTTGGTCGTGAAGAACGGCTCGAACGCCTTGTCCTGCACGTCGCGGGGCATGCCGGTGCCGGTGTCGGAGACGCGCAGCCGCACGTACAGGCCGGGCTTGAACCCGTCACGGGTCAGCGGATGGTCCTCGTCGACGGTGACGGTGCCGGTGTCGACGGTGAGCCGGCCGCCCTCCGGCATCGCGTCGCGGGCGTTGACGGCGAGGTTGACCAGGACCTGCTCGAGCTGGCCCGGGTCGGCGACCACCGACGGCAGCCGCTCGGCGAGGGCCGTGTTCAGCTCGATGTGCTCGCCGATGGACCGGGTCAGCATCTGCTCGACCTCGGCGATGACCCGGTTGACGTCCAGCGGCACCGGCCGGATCACCTCCCGCCGGGCGAAGGCCAGCAGCTGGTGGGTGAGGTCGCTGCCGCGCTGCCCGGCCCGCAGGATCTGCCTGGCGTCCTCCTCGAACGGGGTGCCGGCGCCGTCCTCCACGATGAACTCGGCGTAGTTGAGGATGACGGCGAGCAGGTTGTTGAAGTCGTGCGCGACCCCGCCGGCGAGCTGGCCGAGGCTCTCCAGGCGCTGGGTGCGCTGCAGGCGGACCTCGTCCATCTGCCGCTGCGCCTCGGCGCGCAGCCGCTCCTGCTCGGCGCGGGCCGCGATGCGTTCGGTGACGTCGCGGATGCCGGCCAGCTCGATGACGCCCTCGTCGGTGCGCAGGACGCTGTGGGTGATGTCGACCGGGACAAGGGTGCCGTCACGGTGCCGGGCCGCCGGGCCGGACCAGCCCTCGGCCTGCGCGCCGTCCGGCAGCAGCCGCCGCACCGGCATGTCCAGCAGGTCGTAGCGGGGGTAGCCGAACAGCCGCTCCGCCTGGGTGTTGACCAGCGCGACCCGGCCGGTCTCGTCGATCCCGATGAGCGCGTCGGGCGCGGCGTCGATGACCGCCTGCATCTGCGCCTCGGCGCGCTCCCGCTCGCTGATGTCGCGGGTGGTGGTGGTGACCCCGATCGTGCTGCCATCGGGCGCGGCGAGGGGCGACACCAGGATCGACACGGTGAAGACGGTGCCGTCGGCGCGCAGCCGGACCGTCCGGTACGGGTCCACCCGGCCACCGGCCGCGACGATCGCCCGGATCTCCGCCTCGTCGGAGCGGCGCGACGGCGGGATGATGAGGTCCTTCGACCGGCCGAGCATCTCCCCCGCGGTGTAGCCGTAGAGGCGCTCGGCGCCCGGGTTCCAGGACAGCACCATCCCGTCGAGGTCGGTGGAGATGATCGCGTCGTGCGAGGACTGCACGATCGAGGCGAGCAGCGACCGGGCCCGGTCCACCCCGCTCTGCGCGCTCAGGTCGTGCAGGACGGCGACGAGGTGCCCCTCGACGACCGACAGCGTGATCTCGACCGAGAACAGGGTCCCGTCGCGGCGGATCGCACGCAGCGGCTGCCCCTGCCGCCGGTCGGGGTGGCTGGCGCTCAGGTACGCGCGGACCCGCTCCACCATCGGCGGGTTCACCGGCGGCACGAGCACGTCGACGGAGGCGCCGACGAGCTCGTCGTCGCCGAACATCGCCCGCGCCGCGGCGTTGGCGAACACGATCACCCCGTCGCCGTCGCTCACCACGATCGCGTCCGGCGCCACCTCGAGCAGCCCGATCGCGAGCGTCTCCGTCCACCGCACCTGACCGCCCCCGCACGTCTGCGCCTATACTTAGAGTAATGTGACAAAAACGGACAGTTGCCAAGTTTCGGAAAGCGGTGTGATGAGCGTCGACCCGAACCGCCCGAGCGCCGCCCGGATCTACGACTACTTCCTCGGCGGCACGCACAACTTCGCCGTGGACCGGGAGGTCGCCGAGCGGGCGTTCACGCTGGTGCCGGACCTGCCGCAGGTGGCCCGCGACAACCGCGCGTTCCTGCGCCGCGCCGTGCGGCTGGCCGCGTCCCGCGGGGTGCGCCAGTTCATCGACATCGGCTCCGGGATCCCGACCGAGGGCAACGTCCACGACGCAGCCCTCGCCGCCGACCCCGACGCCCGCGTCGTGTACGTGGACGTCGACCCGACCGCGGTCATCCACTCCCGGCAGATCCTCGGCGACGACCCGAAGACCCTGGTCATGCAGGCCGACCTGCACCAGGCCGACCGGATCCTGCAGGACCCGTCGGTGCGCGCCCTGGTCGACTTCAACCAGCCGGTCTGCCTATTGTTGGTCGCGATGCTGCACTTCATCCCGGAGTCGACGGACCTGCACGCCGCCCTGCGCCGGTACCGTGACGCGGCCGCCCCGGGCAGCCTGCTGGCGATCTCGCACGGCACCGCCGGGTCCCGCACCGGGCAGCTGGAGGACCTCGCCACCCTGTACGTGCGCACCGGCACGCCGCTGGTGCTGCGCGACCGGGCCGCGATCCTCGCCCTGTTCGACGGCTGGGAGCTGCTCGATCCAGGGCTGGTCCAGCTGCCGCTGTGGCGCCCCGACCCCGGGGACCCGCCGGTCGAGGACCCCGACACCTATGCCGGCCTGGCCGCGGTCGGCGTCCGGACGTGATCTCCGGGCCGGAGCTCGACGCGCACCGGGTGGAGCTCACCGGGTACTGCTACCGCATGCTGGGCTCCGCCGCCGACGCCGAGGACGCGGTGCAGGAGACCATGCTGCGGGCGTGGCGCGCCGCCGGCCGGTACGACGAACGCCGCGCGAGCCTGCGCACCTGGCTGTTCTCGATCGCCACCAACGTGTGCCTGGACGCGCTGCGCGCCGCCGGCCGCCGCGCCCTCGCCGTCGACCTCGCGCCCGCCGGCACGGTCGGCGGCGGCTTCGGCCCGCCGCTGCCGGAGTCCGCGTTCGTCGGGCCGGTCCCCGACGCGCTGGTCCTGCCCGCCGGCGGCGACCCGGCGGAGCTGGCGGTGCGGCGCGAGACGATCCGGCTGGCGTTCGTCGCGGCGCTGCAGGTGCTGCCGGCGCGGCAGCGCGCGGTGCTGATCCTGCGCGACGTCCTGGCATGGTCCGCGGCGGAGGTCGCCACGTTGCTGGAGACGACGGTCGCGTCGGTGAACAGCGCCCTGCAGCGCGCCCGCGCCGCCCTGCCGTCCGGCGCCCGGGTCCCGCGACCCCGGGGCGCCGCGGAGCTGGACCAGGCGCTGCTGGACCGGTACGTCCAGGCGTTCACCAGCCACGACGTCGACACGCTGGTGTCGCTGCTGCACCAGGACGCGACGATGTCGATGCCGCCGTTCTCGTGGTGGCTGTCCGGCCGGGACGCGATCGCCGCGACCATGCGCGCCTCCGACGCCTGCCGCGGCGACGTGCTGCTGCAGGTTCGGGCCAACGGCGGTCCGGCGTTCGGCCAGTACCGCGACGGCCGGCCCTTCGCGCTGCTGCTGCTCACCGGCGGACCCCTGATCACGTCGTCGGTGGTGTTCCTGGGCCGCGACGACCTGTTCCCGCTGTTCGACCTGCCGGCGAGCCTGGTCCCCTCGGCCTAGCGGCCGGTTGCCGGCGCTTCGGGCGGGTCGGCGTCGAGACCCTCGGAGCGGCGCGGGCCTGAGCAACGCAACGGCCCGCGCTGTGGCGAGCGCGGGCCGTTGCGGCGAAAGGGAAAACCGCTGTCAGGGAGACTCACCCAGCGTCACGGTGACCTGCTGCTCGGCCCCGTTGCGCTGGATGGTCATCGTGAGCCGGTCGCCGACCTTCGCGGCCTGGACCGCGTTGATGAGGTCGGTCGCGCCGTTGATCGGCGTGTTGCCGATCTTCGTCACCAGGTCGCCGGTCTTGATGCCCGCCTTGTCGGCCGGCCCGGCGGCCACCACCCCGCCGATCAGGGCGCCGTTCTGCCCGTCGCCCAGCTGCACGCCCAGGTACGGGTGGCTGACCTTCCCGCCCTTCGCCAGCTGGTCGGCGGCGGACCGGGCCCGGTTCGCGGAGATGGCGAACCCGACGCCGATGTTGCCGTTGCTGTCCTGCCCGGCGGTGAGGATCGCGGTGTTGATGCCGACGACCTCGCCGGCCAGGTTCACCAGCGCGCCGCCGGAGTTGCCGGGGTTGATCGCCGCGTCGGTCTGGATCGCGTCGGCGATCGACTTCCCGCCCTGCTCCCCCGAGCTGATCGTGCGGTGCAGCGCGCTGACGATGCCGGCCGTCACCGAGCCCTGCAGGCCCAGCGGGCTGCCGACGGCCAGCACGGTGTCGCCGACCCGCAGCGCGTCGCTGTCGCCGAACTTCGCCGCGGTCAGCCCCGACACGTTCTGCGCCTTGATGACCGCGATGTCGCCGGCGGGGTCGGCGCCGACGAGCGTGGCGCTGGCCGTCTTGCCGTTGCTGAACGTCACGGTCAGCTTCGTCGCGCCCGCCACCACGTGGTTGTTGGTGATGATGGTGCCGTCGGCGGTCATGATGACGCCGGAGCCCTCACCCTCCCCGGTCGTGATGTCCACGACGCTGGGCAGGACCGCCTCGGCGACCGCACCGACCGACGACCGCTCGAGGTTCGGCGCGGCGTTGCGGGTGATGACCGTCGTCGGGCCGTCCCCGGACTTGGCGAAGTTGGTCGCGACCAGCCCGCCGCCGAACGCCGAAACGACCGCGATGGCGACCGCCGCCACGATGAGCCCCGCGACCCTGCCGCCACGCACCGGCTGCGCCTGGCCGTAGCCGGGCTGTGGCGTCGGCCCGTAGCCGGGCTGTGGCGTCGGCCCGTAGCCGGGCTGGGCGGGCGCGTTGCCGTATGCGCCGTGGTAGGCGTGGTGTCCGGTGTACGGGTGGCCGTTGGTGCTGTGCTGGCCGGTGTACCCGGGCTGCCCGCTCACCGGCCCGGGCGCGGTGACCGCCGGGAAGGCCGCCGTGGTCGACCCCGACCCCGACCCCGGCGCGCCGGTGGCCGGGCCGTGCGCTCCCGTGACCGGGCCGTGCGCGCCGGTGCCGGGGATGCCGGTGGTCGGGCCGGCCGCGGGCGCTCCCGAGGCCGGGAAGCCGCCGGTCCGCTGCGTGGCGGGCCAGGTCGGTGTCCCCGGCGCGGGCGGGAACGGCCCGGCCGGCACCTGCGCGGTCGAGCCCGCACCCGGCCGCGGCTCCCCCGCCGGACGCGCCCAGGCAGGACTCTCCGATGGCTCGGCCGGCGCGCCGGCGGGCGACGGAACTGGAAGCTCGGAAGTCCCCGGCGAGCCGTGCGCCCCCGGCGAACCCTGCTCACCCGGCGGCTGGCCAGGCGTCGCGGGTCGTGCGGCGGTGGGCGGTGCGCTCCACTGGCGATCCTCGTCACTCATGATGTCCACCTTGCACAGCGCACCTCCGCCCAAACTGGACTTATCCTGGGAACTCCCCGTGAGCCGCGGACCACACCCGATCCGCGTCCCATCACACAGTGTGCCCCGCCGTAGGCTGTGCCGGTGCCGATCGACTGGCCGCAGGTCCGGGCCCGCGTGGTGCGGCTCACCCCGCCGTGCACGTCGGACGGGCGCCCCGCCGGGGGTGGCCGGCGGGGCGGTCGCGCGTGTCCACCCGGGTGGTTACGCGGTCCAGTCCGGGCGCAGGGGGAACGAGGACTCGCCGAGGCGGGTGGTCTTCGTGGCGAGGATCTGGTGCAGCTGGATCTGGTTGCGTTCGAAGGCGTACCGGGAGCCCGCCATGTACAGCCCCCACACGCGGGCGGTGCCGACGCCGACCTCGTCGACGCACGCGTCCCAGTGCTCGACGAGGTTGCGGTTCCACCCGGCCAGGGTGTGCGTGTAGTGCATCCGCAGGTTCTCCTCGTGCTGCACCTCGAACGCCGCGTCGTGCACCGCGCTGACGAGCTTGCCGGGGCTGGCCAGTTCGCCGTCGGGGAAGACGTACCGGTCGATGAACGCACCGGTGCGGTGGGACGTGCGGTTGTCGGCGCGGGTGATGCAGTGGTTGAGCAGCCGGCCGCCGGGCTTGAGCCGGTCGCGGAGCGTCTTGAAGTACCGCGGGTAGTTGCGCAGCCCGATGTGCTCGGTCAGGCCGATGGAGCTGACCGCGTCGAAGTGCTCCAGCGGCGCATCGCGGTAGTCCAGGTGGCGGACCTCGGCGAGGTGGGACAGGCCCTCCCGCTCGATCGCCGCCCGCGCCCACGCGGCCTGCTCGCGGGACAGGGTCACGCCGAGGGCCTTGACGCCGTACTCGCGGGCCGCGTGCCGGACCATACCGCCCCAGCCGCAGCCGACGTCCAGCAGCCGCATGCCGGGCTTGAGGGCGAGCTTGCCGGCGACCAGGTCGTACTTGTTGGCCTGGGCCTGCTCAAGGGTGTCGCTCGGGGAGCGGAACACCGCGCAGGTGTAGGTCATCGACGGGCCGAGGACCTTCTCGTAGAAGGCGTTGGAGACGTCGTAGTGGTGGTGGATCGCCTCGGCGTCCCGGCCGCGGCCGTGCCGCAGGCCCTGCAGGGTCCGCTTCCAGTTGGGCAGGTGCTCCTGGGGCGGTGGCGGCGGCGGGCGCAGCCGCTCCCAGCCTAGGCCGCGGACCAGCCGCAGCGCGTCGGCCGGCGACGGCAGCCGCAGTTGCAGGCCGCCGTCGCCGAGGACCTGGAGCGCCTCGTACGGGTCTCCCGGGTGCACGCCGCGCAGCTCGAGGTCGCCGGTCACGTACGCGCGCGCCATGCCGAGGTCACCGGGGGCGGTGAGCAGGTAGGACAGCCCGCGCTCAGAGGCGACGTGCAGGCCGATCGCCGCCGTCTCGGGGCCGATCGCGCTGCCGTCGTACGCGGTGATGCGCACGGCCGGCTCGCCGTTGGTGACGGCACGGACGATGTCCGTGACGGTGGGCACCGGCGGCCGCTGCCGCGGCGCCGAGGAACGTTTGTTGGTGATGGTCATCGTCGCCCCACAACCTTGTCGTAGAGGTCGGTCAGTCGGTGCTCCGGGTCGTAGCGGTCCTTCACGGCGCGGTACGCGGCGGCACCGTAGAGCCGGTCGAAGGTCTCCCGGTCGTAGTACGCGTCGGAGTACAGCGACTTGTGGCCGCCGAGCTCGGACACCTTGGCTTCGATCGCCCGGTTGACGTCACCGTCGGCGGCGCCGGGCACGATCGGGACGGTGCCCCAGAAGCCGACGTTGACGTACGGCTCACCCGCGTGCATCGGGTACAGGGGCCAGGTCGTGCCGGAGCGCAGCCGCAGCGGGCAGAGCCAGATCGGCGCCATCGGCACGTGCTCGGCGAACCAGTGCAGGAACTTGCCGGTCAGCGCGAGGGGCAGCTCGACGTCCTGCACCACCCGCTCCCGGTCGGGGTTGCCCCGCCAGCGGTCGATCCGCGCGGCGACACCGTACCGGTTCTCCAGCCGCACGATGCGGTGGTAGACGTCGCTGCGGCGCAACCGGGACGGCCACAGCCGCCGCACGAGCAGCTGCTGCGCGCCGAACGCGGCCGAGCACCAGAACCAGTCGGTGTCCCACCGCCACAGGTAGTCGTAGGCGGTGAGGTGGTCGGTCGCCTTGGACCGCAGCGACTGGTAGTAGATCGACTGGCCGGTGTAGTCGCTGGCCGGGCCGGTGCCGCCGAAGCGGCCCAGGACCAGATAGGACTCCTGCGGCCGGAACATCACGCCGTCCATGACGTCGACGTCCACGCCGTCCCACTGCCCGGTGCGCATCACCTCGCCGACGGCCTCCAGGAGGTCCTCGACGTCGTCGAAACGGATGTTGCGCAGCGTGACCTGAGGGGCGATCGGCTGCAGCTCGATGCGCAGGCGGGTGGCGTACCCCAGGCTGCCCAGCGAGTTGGGGAACGCGGCGAACAGCTCGGCGTGCTCGTTGTCCGGGCGGGCGGTCACGATCTCCCCGGCGCCGGTGAGGATGTCGAGCTCGATCACCGACTCGTGCGGCAGCCCGTGCCGCCACGAGGTGGCCTCGATGCCGAGGCCGGTGACCGCACCGCCGAGGGTGATGGTGCGCAGCTGCGGCACCACCAGTGGCATCAGTCCGTGCGGCAGGGTCGCGTCGACCAGGTCCTCGTAGGTGCACATGCCCTGCACGTCGGCGGTGCGGGCCAGCGGGTCGACCTCGATGACGCCGTCGAGGCCGCTCACGTCCAGGCCGGAGGATCCGGCCGCGGATCTCGGGCGGAACAGGTTGGATGTCTTCTTCGCCAAGCGGACCGGGCTGCCGTCCGGCACCGCCTCGTACGAGGCCCGCAGCACCGCCACCGCCCGGTCGTGCTCCGGTCTCCCCTTAGGGTTGATCCGTCTCACTCGATCACCTCCTTTCCTGTGAAGGTCCCCGTGACCTTGCACATTCCAGGTGCTCAAGAGTTGAAACTTGCACATTCGGCAAGATCAACCAACAGCGGGTGATCAACCTCACGGCACGCGCCGGTAACTTGACTTAGCGTCCGGCTCGTGGGCCGTCACACGGCGACCGGAGCCGGCGCGCCGGCCGTGGTGGCGGCCTCCACCACCAGCGCCTCGATGCCGCGCAGGTGCGCCTCGACCGCGGCGGCGGGCAGCACCGACGAATCGGCGAACAGCGTCAGGTCCAAACTACCGGGCACCGCGTTGACGTGCAGGAAGTAGCGGGCGCCGTAGTGCTCGACGCGCTCGCGGCGCAGCCGCGTGGCGGGCAGCAGCGCCTCGATCGCGGCGGCCGTCACGGCCTCCCCCGCCACGACCGGGGTCTGCGCGTCGAAGCGGCGGTCGTTGAACGACGCGGACAGGTCCACCTCGCCGCCGCGGGCCGCGCCGACCGCCGCCACGAGGTCGTCGAGGGCGGCCGGGTCGTACTGGGCGTGCAGGTACGCCTGCAGCGACGCCCGCATCGCCCGCTGGATGACCACCGGCAGGTCGTCCGGCCGGTCCGGGTCACCCACGTCCACGACGCACAGCCCGTCCTGCGACGCCGGCCCGACCGACCCGGCGAGCCCGGGCCGGAACCGGTTGCTGACGATCACCTGGAGCACCGCCTCCCGGGCGCCGGTCTGCCGGGCCAGTTGGACGGCCGCCGCGGCGAGGATCACCGCCGAGGTGCTGACCTGCTCCCGACCGGCGAGCCGGGTGACGGCGAGGTCCCCGGCGGGCGAGCTGAGGGTGACGGACCAGAAGGGCGGCTCGCCCTCCGGCCGCACCCCGCCCTCCGGGAACCGGCCCAGCGGCACGGCGTGCAGGTGCCGGGACCAGTACCGCAGCGCCTTGCCGCTCTGTTTGCGGCCCGCCTCGGACTGCTGGTGCAGGGCCTGGTCGTACGGCTGCCGGTCGGCCGTCCCGGCGAGCGGCTCGCCGCGCAGGCACAGCACGACGTCGCGCACGAGCGCGGTCAGCCCGCCGCGGTCGGTGACCAGGTGGCAGATGCCGAACACCGCGTGGGTGACGACGTCGCCGACCCGCACCGCGCCGGCCCGCAGCGGCCACTCGTGGGGATAGTCGTACGCCGGATCCGTCAGGCGCGCCTGCAACGCCCTCGCCTCCGCGGCGGCGGTCCCCGCGGTCGCCTCGACGACGTGGACCTCGATCGCGCCGGTGGCGGCGAGCACCTGCCGCGGCTCGCCGCCGGCGTCGGCGCGGACCCTGGTGCGCAGCGACTCGTGCCGCTCCACGACGGTGCGCACGGTGTCGGTGATCCGCGACAGCGGCGTGCCGAACGAGATCCCCTCGCCCTCCAGGTCGGTCACCCAGCTCATGTTGAGCGCCGCGTCGTCGGGCACCATCCGCTGGATGGCCCGCCAGATCGCGACCTGTCCCCAGCTCAGCGCGCAGGTGCCGCCCCGGCTGCCGCTGAACTCGACCAGCGTCCGCTCCGTCATCTTGGAATCCAAGCGCCACAATCAACTGCAGTCAATATATGGCCATTCTGACCATCGGCCCGGCACCGGCGGCCCATCCACAGTGGACACGGCGGCACCGGGCCGGGGCTTCCGCGCGTGGGGCGCCGCGAAGCTACCGGTAGCTGTTGAATGACCCGGTGGACACCGACTGGGTCGAATGGCACCGCGGCTACGACTCGCCCACCTCGCCGCTGTCGCGCCGCCTGGAGGTCGTGCGGCGCGACCTGCGCCGGGCGCTGGGCACCTCCCCCAGCGAGCCCGGGGGGACGCGGCGGCTGGTCAGCATCTGCGCCGGCGACGGCCGCGACGCGCTGCCGGTCATCGCCGAGCACGACCGCCGGGTCCGGGCGCTGCTCGTGGAGCTCGACCCGGTCCTGGCCCGCCGGGCCCGGGAGACCGCCGACGACCTCGGCCTGCCCGCCGTCGAGGTCCGGGTCGCCGACGCCGGCGACGCCGCCACCTATGTCGGCGTGCGGCCCGCGCACGTGCTGCTGGCCTGCGGCGTCTTCGGCAACATCGACGCCGGCGACGTCCGGCGCACGGTGGCCGCGCTGCCGGCGCTGCTCGCCCCCGGCGGCATCGTCATCTGGACCCGCGCCCGCGGCGACGGCGACACCGACCTGAGCCTGCGGGTGCGGGCGCTGTTCGCCGAGCACGGCTTCACGGAGCTGTCGTTCACCAGCCCGGACGACGCCCGCTTCCGCGTCGGCATGCACCGCCTCGCCGGCCCGGTCCGGCACTCGCTCACCGGCCGCCTGTTCACCTTCCGCTGAGCCGGCCGGCGGTCCACCTTCCACTGAGCCGGCCGCCCGGTCCACCTTCCGCCTCCGCCTCCAACTCCGCCGATCCGGTCCACGGGTCGGGCTTTCACCTGCGGTGGGCGAGCACGCCGGCGGGATGCGGGGCGACCGTGGGCGCATGACGGTGAAGGACCTGGCCACCCTCACGCCGAGCGGCTACCCGGCGGTCTCCCTGCTGATGCCGACCCACCGCACGCCGCCCGCCAACCAGCAGGACCCGATCCGGCTGCGGAACCTCCTCACCGAGACCCGCCGCCGCCTCGAGGCCGACGAGTCGGTCCCCGCCGACGTCGCCGCCGCCGTGTACGACGAGATCGCCGAGGCCGCCGCGCACGTCGACCTGCGGCAGGTCGGCGAGGGGCTGGCGCTGTTCGCGTCGCCGGGGCAGGTGCACGTCCGCCTCCTGGACTCCCCCGTCAACGAGCGCGTCGTCGTCGCCGACACGTACGAGATCCGCGACGTCGTCGCCGACGCGGCCCGCCGGCACCGGTACTGGGCGCTGGTCCTCTCCGAGCAGCCGACCCGTCTCTGGAGCGGCGACGGCGCCCATCTGGTCGAGGTGACCACGCACGGCTTCCCGTTCACGCACGAGGGCCCCGGCGGCGCGCAGGGCCTGCCCCGCGACTACGGCCAGAACCCCAGCGCCCACCGCGACGAGCGGCACCGCCAGTTCTTCCGCGACATCGCCAACGCCCTGCGCCGGGTCGACGCCCTGGACACCCGGCCCGTGTTCGTGCTGGGCGTCGAGCGGTACCTGGCCTTCTTCGCCGCCGAGTGGACCGCGCCCATCGCCGGCACCATCTCCGGCAACTACGACCGGTCCGGCCCGCACGACCTGTACCGCGTCCTGGCCCCGCACCTCGCCGCGCACCAGTCGTCCGAGCAGATCGCCGCCCTGGAGCAGCTCGACGTGGCCCGCGGCGCCAACCGCTTCGCCGCAGGCCTGCCCGAGGTGTGGCAGCTGGCACACCAGGGCCGCGGCGCCCACCTGCTGGTCGAGGAGAACTACCACACCCCCGCCTGGACCCACGAGGACCACCTGCACCCCGCCGAGCAGCCGCCGACCGGCGAGCCCGCCGGCACCCTCGTGGACGACGCCGTGGACGACGTGGTGGAGCTGGTGGCCCGCCAGGGCGGCGAGGTCACCTTCGTCGGCGACGGCAGCCTCGCCACGGACGGCAGGATCGCCCTGATCGTCCGCTACTGAGCCTCGGGCGGCGCTCAGAGGCGCAGCTGCGCCACGAAGGCGGTGGCGGACTCCAGGTCGCCGCGGCGGTCGGTGAAGTGGCCGATGAACGCGAGCTGGAAGCAGGCGCCCAGCAGCAGCCCGGCGACGGCCTGCAGGTCGGCGTCCGGGGAGACGCGGCCGAGGCGCTGCTCGGCGCGCAGGTAGTCCACCAGGCCGTCGTTGGCCCGGTGCGGGCCGAGGTTCTGGGCGCGCAGCTGGTCGCGGTGGGCGTTGAGGATCGCCGGGTCGGCGAAGATGGAGGCGAACATCGGGAAGTTGTCGCGGTAGAAGCCGATGGCGACGGTGGCCAGCTCGGTGAGGACGCCGCGGACAGTGCCGGTGCCGGCGCGCTCGGGCAGCGTCTGCATCATCGGGATGAACTGCGGGCCGCGCTCGTGCAGCACCGCCACCAGCAGCTCGATCTTGTCGCGGAAGTGCTTGTAGAGCGTCGCCTCCGAGTAGCCGGCGGCGCGGGCGATCTCCTTGGTCGTGGCGTTGGCCAGGCCCCGGCTCCGCAGCACCGAGGCAGCCGCGTCCAGGATCACGTCGCGCGTGGCCAAACCGGGCTCCCTTGACAAGTTAGTGAACACTCACCCACCATCATAGAGGTTAGTAAGTGCTCACTCACCGACAACTTGGGGGCGGCCGTGAAGGTGACCGTGCTGGGGGCGACCGGCGGGATCGGGCGGCAACTGATCGAGCAGGGACTGCGGCTGGGGTACGAGATGACGGCCGTCGCCCGCAGGGACTTCGACGTGCCGGGCGTGACGGTGGTGCGCGCGACGCTGGACGACGCGGCCGCGCTGGAGGGCGCGGTCGCCGGGCGCGACGCGGTGCTGTCCGCGCTCGGGCACCGCCGGGGCGGCCCCACCACCGTGCAGGCCGACGGCGCCCGGGCCGCGGTCGCGGCGATGCGGGCCACCGGCGTGCGGCGCATCCTCGCCGTCGACGCCGCCGGCCGGTTCCGCGACCGCGGCGACAGCCTGCTCATGCGCGCGGTGGCGAAGCCCGTCGTGCAGCGGGTGCTGAAGACCAACTTCGAGGACCTGGCCGAGGCCGAGCGGGTGCTGCGCGCCAGCGGCCTGGACTGGACGCTCATCTGCCCGCCCCGCCTCACCGGCGGCGGGCACCGTCCATACCGGACGGTCCTCGACCTGAGCGTCCACGGTGGACGGACCCTGTCCCGCGCCGACGTCGCCCACGCGATGCTCAGGTCGATCACCGATGCCGGCCACATCCACCGCCGGGTCAGCATCGCCTACTGAAGCCCGGCCGAGCCGGCGGAAGCCCCGGGGACGCCCGGCGCAGGCGCAGGCCGAGGCCCGGATCCGGCGTACACCGGATCCGGGCCGGACAGCCGAGGCCGCCCCAAGGAGGCAAGGCGGCCGCGGCGGTCACCCGCACACCCGGGAAGTCCCTCGTCGACCCGGGCACTCGCGCCGTCGTCCCGGCTCAGCTGACGCCGAGGCTGCCGAAGTCGACCATGCCGTAGTACTGGCTGACGAAGACGTTGGTGAGTCGCGGGTTGCGGTAGTTGAGCGCCTTGTCGTACGTGAACGGCACCATCACGGCCTCGTCCATGACGATCTTGTTGATCTGACCCCAGATGGCCGCGGCCTTCTTCGGGTCCGACTCGGCCTTCGCCTGGTCGATGAGGCTGTTGACCTCGGCGTTGTTCAGCTCGGAGTAGTTGTTGTTGCCGCTGGGCAGGATCTGCCGGCCGTCGACGAGCACCGCCAGGAAGCCCGACGCGGTCGGGAAGTCCGCGCCCCAGCCGGCCATCATGATGCCGTAGCCCTTGGACAGGGTGTTGGACGGTGCACCGATGGTGGAGCGGAAGTACAGCGACGCGTCACTCGGGTCGAGCCGGGCGTTGATGCCGACGTTCTTCAGCGCGGCCTGCAGCGCCTCGGCGGTCTTCGGCTCCTTGCCCGAGTTGCGGGTCGCGATGACGGTGTCGAAGCCGTTGGGCTTGCCGCACGCGGCGAGCTCCTCACGGGCCTTGTCGACCTGCGGCTTGCCCGACTTCGTGTTGTACGGGTCGAGGTTCGGGTCGTGGCCGGCGATGTTCGGCGGCAGCATGTTGGTGGCGATGTCACCGCCGGCGTCCGGGCCACCGCGGGCCGTCTGCATCGCGATCTTGTCGGTCGCGTACTGCACGGCCTTGCGGCAGTGGATGTTGTCGAACGGCGCGACCTTGGTGTTCATCGCGAAGTAGCGGATGAAGCCGGTGGTCGGCGCGTCCGCGTTCTTCTTCACGTCCGGGTTGAGCAGCACCTTGGCCTGCGAGCCCTGCTGGACGCCGGTCTGTGCCAGGTCCAGGTCGACCTCGCCGGAGATGAGCTGGTTGTCGATCTCCTCGACGGCCGTGCCGAAGGTGACCTCGATGCGGTCCGGCAGCGCCTTACGCACCGTGTCGGTCTTCGGGTCCCACTGGTCGTTGCGGACCAGCACGGCCTTCTTGCCCTCGTCGTACGACTCGAACTTGTACGGGCCGGAGGAGACCGGGTGGTTGGAGTACCGCTCGCCGGTGTCCTTCGCCTTCGGCACGGGGCCGGCGCCCGGCATCGCGAGCAGGTACGGGAAGTCGCTCAGCGGCTCCTTGAGCGTGAACACGATCGTGCTGTCGTCGGGCGTCTGCACCGACTTCAGGCCCAGCTTGTCGGGGTCGGTGTCCTTGTACGGGCCCGGGTACTTCTGGCCCTGGTCGAGCACGTCGATGAGGTAGCTCGGGCCGCCGGACAGCACGTCGGAGGCGAAGACGCGCTCGATGCCGTACTTGACGTCCTTCGAGGTGATCGGCGTGCCGTCCTCGAACTTCAGCCCGGTCCGCAGCGTGAAGGTGTACTTCTTGCCGCCGTCCTCGACCTTCGGCAGGTCCGTGGCCAGGTCGGCGGTGAGCGCCAGGCCGTCCTCGCCGGGCTTGGCCTGGTTGGTCACCAGGGTCCGGACGTAGTAGCCCTTCATGAAGTTCCAGATGTTCGCGTAGTACGCGCGCACCGGGTCGTAGGAGTCGGGGTTGTCGTGGTTGGTGAGCTTGAGCGTGCCGCCCTTCTTGTCGGACGGGTTGACCACGCCGGTCAATGCCGCATTGAACCCGCCGGCACCTTTCTGACCGCTGTCCTTGCTGGTATTGTCGCTGCTTGAGCTGCCGCCACAGGCGGACAGCACAAGCGTCGCGGTGACCGCTCCAGCCACCAGCGCACTCGTTCTGATATTCACGTGTAGAGCACCTTCCCGGATGCCACGACTGTGTGGTCGTGGACGGTGTTTCGGCACACGGGCAGCACACATCGCCAGGCGTCCACGATGGACCCTCTACTGTGGACAGGCACGGGCATGCACCGCGCCCACCGTGTGGGTCGTCGAAGTCGTCTGTCGGTGTCGGTCGGCAGAGCCGCTCGCGTCACGGCGATGTGCGTCGCCGTTCAATGAGCAAAGACCTCGGGCACCGCGAAGCGGTTGCGATCGTTCAGGTCACGCTTTGGTCAAGCACGGTGACCGTCATCTCATCCGAGGGACTCGATGTTCGGGGCCTCCGACGGGTCCGGGCCGTCGACGGCCAGGAACGCGGCGAGCACCTCGACGGCCACATCGGGCGCGAGGCGCTTGAGGCTCATCGCCAGCACGTTGGCGTCGTTCCACAGCCGGGCGCCGCGGGCGATCCACGGGTCCCACGCGAGGGCGGCCCGCACGCCGGGCACCTTGTTGGCGGCGATCGCCGTGCCGGTGCCGGTCCAGCACATCACCACGCCGAGGTCGGCGCGGCCCTCGACGACCGCCCGGCCGACCAGCGTGCCGAGATCCGGCCACGGGGTGCCGGGCACGGCGACGTCCAGCACCTCGTGCTGCTCGGCGAGGTGCTGGACGACGGCCGCGGTGGTCTCGTTGGAGTCGTCTGCCGCGAACGCGATACGCACGCGTCCAAACGTACCCGTTCAGTCGTCCGAGTCGCCGCCGGACGAGGAGTCCTCCAGCGACGTCATGATCGACTTGCCGATGACGAGGAAGTCGGCGTGCACCTTGTCGGGGGTGAGCGTGGTGCCGGCCGGGGTGGTCAGGTTGAGGCTGAGGTAGAGGTTGCCGTCGTAGAAGTCCAGCTCGTACATGAGGGCGCCGCCGGCGGTGGTGTACATGGCGAACGCCTTCGTGCCGATGCCGTCGACGTCGGTGACGGTGGCGCCGGCCGCGGTGCTCGCCTCGGCGATCTTCTTCACCGCGTCGTAGTGGGTGCGCACGTCGGAGGCCGAGGACGGCACGTCGATGGCGACGGTGAGGGTGCCGGTCTCCTCGTACGTGAGCACGCAGCCGCCGTAGGTGCGGCCGAACGCGGTGGTGTCCTTGTTCTGCGTGTCCTTGACCGTGCCGAAGGCGGAGGAGCCCTCGGCCGCGGTGACGGTGGTACAGGCGTCGGCGGGCTTGGTGTAGGTGGTGGTGTCAGCAAGGAAGTACAGGGCCACGCCGCCGCCGCAACACAGCAGCAGCAGCGCACCCGCGATGATTCCGAGGATGAGGAAGACTTTCTTCACGCGCTGATGCTGGTGCCGGGCTCAGCGAAAATCAGTCGCGTAGCGGGCAATGTCGTCAATCGGGCGCTGCGCGCGCAGCCGCTGGGTGAGCGCGACGCAGCCGAGCACGGCGACCGCGGCCACGACGGCGCCGGGCGGCACCGCCTCGCCCAGCAGCAGCGCCGACCACGCCAGGGTCAGCACCGGCTGGGACAACTGCAGCTGCCCGATCTTCGCCACACCGCCGCGCGCGAGCCCTCCGTACCAGGCGAAGAACCCCAGGAACATCGAGACCACGGTGAGATACGCGAAGCCGGCCCAGGCCTGCGCCGAGGCGTGGGGCGGCTGCCGCACCGCCGCGACCGCGGTCACGGCCGCCGAGACCGGCAGCGACAGCACCAGGGCCCAGCAGATCGTGCGGGCACCGCCGAGGTCACGGGCGAGGGCGCCGCCCTCGGCGTAGCCCAGACCGCACAGCGTGACGGCGGCGAGCAGGAACAGGTCGGCCGGGCCGACGGAGCCGCTGACCGCCCCGCTGGCCACCAGGAACACCAGGACGGCGGCGAGCCCGGCGCCTCCGGCGACCCAGAACGCTGGTGGGGGCCGCTCCCCGCTGCGCAGCACCGCGAAGCCGGCGGTGATGGCGGGCAGCAGCGCAATGACGACGGCGCCGTGCGACGCGGTGCTGGTGACGAGGGCGAGCGAGGTGAAGAGCGGGAAGCCGACGACCACGCCGAGCGCGACGACCGCGAGGCGCCGCCACTGCGCGGCGGTCGGGCGCGGCGCGCGGGTCACGGCGAGATACGCCAGGGCGAGCAGCCCGGCACCGACGGCCCGGCCGAACGCGACGAACCAGGCGTCGAGGTCGCCCACGGCGGCCCTGGTGGCCGGCAGCGACATGCTAAACGACAGGACGCCCAGCAGGCCCAGCACCACGCCCGTTACCGTGTCCGACCGGGTAACGCTATTCTCTGCTCTCATGAATGACGATAACGCAGCGACCCGCGTTATCCAAGATCTCCGGGCCGCGGCGAGCGCGGCGGCGCCGGGGACGCGGCTGCCGACGGTGCGCGAGCTCAGCGCCCGCCACCAGGCGTCGCCGGTGACCGTGACCCGGGCGATCCGCGCGCTGACCGCGGAGGGTGTCCTGGACGCGCAGCCCGGCCGCGGCACATTCGTGCTGCGCCGCGCCCGCCCCGCCGAGGCGCAGGACCTCAGCTGGCAGTCGATCGCGCTCGGCGCCCGCCCGCCGGGCGAGGACGCGATGCAGGCGCTGCTGGCCATGCCGCGGCCCGGCATGATCCCGCTGTCCAGCGGCTATCTCGACGCCGATCTGCAGCCGGCCGCGGCGCTCGGCGCGGCGCTGTCGCGGGCGGCCCGGCAGCCCGCGGCGTGGCAGCGCGGGCCGGTCGAGGGCCGCGAGGACCTGCGGGCCTGGTTCGCCCGCGCCTCCGGCGGCGCGCTGCGGGCCGAGGACATGAACATCTGCCCGGGCGGGCAGTCGGCGCTGTCGACGGCGTTCCGGGCGCTGTGCGCGCCCGGCGACGCGGTGCTGGTGGAGGCGCCGACCTACCTCGGCGCGCTCGCCGCCGCCCGGGCCGCCGGCCTGCGGGTGGTGCCGGTGCCCACCGACGCCGAGGGCGTGCGCCCCGACCTGCTGCGCGCCGCGTTCCTGCGCACCGGCGCCAGACTGTTCTACTGCCAGCCGCTGTATGCCAACCCGCACGGCGCGACGCTGTCCGCGGCGCGCCGGCCGGACGTGATGGCCGCGGTGCGCGCGGCGGGGGCGTTCCTGCTCGAGGACGACTACGCCCGGGACCTCGCGATCGACGACGACCCACCCCGGCCGCTCGTCGCCGACGACCCGCACGGGCACGTGGTCTACCTGCGGTCGCTGACGAAGTCCGCCGCGCCCGGGCTGCGGGTGGCGGCGATCGGGGCCCGCGGCGCGGCCGGCGCCCGGCTGCGCGCCGCCCGGGTCCTGGACGACTTCTTCGTCTCCGGGCCGCTGCAGCAGGCGGCGCTGGACCTGGTGACGTCGCCGGCGTGGCCCCGGCACCTGAAGGCGCTGCGGGCGGAGTTGCGGGTCCGCCGCGAAGCGCTCACCGGGGCGCTGGCGGTGCACGTACCGGCGCTGCGGCTGGCACTTGTCCCTGCGGGAGGGCTGCACGTGTGGGCGCGGCTGCCCGAGGGCGCCGACGACGTCGCCGTGACCAACGCCGCCGCGGCCCGGCAGGTGGTGGTGTTCCCCGGCCGGCCGTGGTTCGCGGCCGAGCCCGACGGGGCGTATCTGCGGCTGACGTTCGCCGCCGCCGCGCCGGACCAGCTGGCCGAGGGCGCCCGCCGGCTGGCCGCCGCACTGTAGGGCCCGACGCGGAACAGGGCCGCCGGCGAACCGGCGGCCCCGTCCTGCGTGCGGGTGCTACGGGTTGATGATGATCTGGAACGTGCTGGTCGTGTTGCGGATGTTCTCGGCGTTGTTCGACAACGTCAGGTGGTTGAAGGTCACGGATCCGACCGCCGGGCCCTGACCGGTCTCGGGCATCTCGTTGGCCCAGATGCCGATGCCGGACTTGGCGTTGTAGACGTCACCGCTGCGCTGCGCACCACTGATGTTGATGTTCGTGAAGATGGTGTCGGTGATCGGGAACTCCGGGCCACCGTTGTACTTCGTCTGGAACATGATGCCCGAGTAGGTCGGGTCGACGATGTCCACATCGGACACCCGGATGCCGCGGAACTCCTTCGAGGCCGAGAAGACCCAGATGGCGCCGAAGACCTGGTTGCCCCAGAAGTGTCCGCCGGCACGCACCAGCGAGATGTTCTGGAACACCGTGGGCTGGGTGCCGAAGCCGACGAACGGGTACCCGAAGTCCAGCGAGCTGATCGTGACGCCGGAGTACGTCAGCATGTCCGCGATGT
The DNA here is from genome assembly GCF_040654515.1 of Dactylosporangium sp. NPDC050688. NCBI lineage: Bacteria > Bacillati > Actinomycetota > Actinomycetes > Micromonosporales > Micromonosporaceae > Dactylosporangium > Dactylosporangium sp. NPDC050688. The sequence goes on along the minus strand of NZ_JBFAIC010000065.1, from coordinate 7,870 downwards.
ACAGGTTGCGGAAGGTGTTGTTGTAGCCGCCGTACACCGCGAGGCCCGCCGCGCGCCAGGTCAGCGTGGCCGACAGGTTCTCCCACACGTTGTCGTGGTTGCCCACCGAGCCGCCGCCGTCGGTGGCGGAGAACAGCGCGAACGAGTCGTCACCGGTGGAGCGGGCGTCGATGTTGTTCAGGTGGGTGTTGGTGGTGTCGTTGGTGAAGTTGATGCCGTCCGCCCACAGGTCGCGGATCCGGCTGTTGGTGATGCTGATGTTGTTGTTCTTCACGCCCCAGTACATGCAGACCGTGTGCTCGACCCAGACGTTGTCGATGCTCAGGTTCTGGTTGTCCTTGAGCTCGCCCCACACCTTGCCGGGACCGTTGATGCGCGAGGTGTAGTTGCCGAAGAACGCCAGCCCCGAGAAGGTCGAGCCGTTCGCGGAGGTCTCCAGCCGGAAGCCGGCGTCGGTGTTCTCCTGGCTCTGCGGCGTCTGGAACCTCGTGTACCAGGGGCCGGCGCCGACGACCTTCACGGTCTTGCCGTAGATCTGGAACTTCTGCGCCGTGTCGTACGTGCCGGCGGGCAGGTACACGCCGAGCGCGGTGCTGCTCTGGCGGGCCTGGTCCAGCGCGTTCTGCACGTCCTGGTGGGTGAAGCCGGCCGGGACGAGGTACTTCGTCGGGTCCGGGTTCGCGATCGGCGAGACCTGCTCGAGGTTGATGAAGTCGACCGCGAACGTGCCGCTGTTGGCGGCGTCCTTCTGCAGCCTGATCGTGCTGCCGGCGGGCACCGTGCTGTTGAGCATCACGTTGGCCTCGTCGTAGATGTGACGGGGCCCGGCGCCGGGCGAGTTCGTCGGCTCGGACTCGTTGCCGTAGAGCCACGAGTACCGCGACGTCAGGTTGATCGCCTTGTGGAAGGTGCCGTTGACGTAGATGTTCAGCGACGAGGTGGTGCCGTCCGGGATGGACGCCCGCACCACGAGCGTGTTGGTGCTGGCCCGGGTGGTCCACTGCACGTACTGGCCGTTGGCGTTGAGCGTGACCGCGCGGCGGCCCGACGCCTCACCGGCGAGGTCGCCGATGGTGCGGTTCGGCCCGACGACCGACGCGCCGCCGCCGACGCTGCCGTCCTCCGCCTCGTACATGTCGTACGGCATGTTCGCGCCGCGACCGACGAACAGCTGCGCGCTGGAGGTGTTGTTGGCCTGCTTCACCGACAGCTCGTTGGTGTCCGCGGCGAGCACCGTGGTCACCGTGTACTTGCCGTTGGCCGCGGTCCACGTGCCCAGGTTCACCGGGGCGGTGGTCGCGCCGGCGTTGATGACGCCGGTGTAGGAGCCGGTCAGCGTCCTGACGGTGGTGCCGTTGGCGTCCTTGACGGTGACGGTGATGCCGTGGGCGCCGCCGGCGGAGGCCTGCGTGCCCTGGTTCTTGATCGCCACGGAGAACGTGACCGTGTTGCCCGCCGACGGGTTGCTCGGCGACCAGGCCGACGGCGAGGCCACCAGGTCGGACGTCTGCACCGGCGCGACGGTGAACGCGGAGCCGGTGAAGGTGTTGTTCGACTCGTCCTGCTCGACGACGGCGTTGCCCTCGTCGACCTTCGCGATCGGCGTGTACGAGCCGGCGTCCCGCGCGCCGATGCTCGCGGTCACGTTGGCGGTCGCGTTGGCCGCGAGCGCACCCACGTTGGCGGTGCCGGCGAGCGTGGTGCCGAAGTAGAACCTGACGGTGGTGGCGCCCGACGCCGCGCTGCCCTGGTTCTTCACCGTGGCGGTGAGGCTGACCGCGTCGGTCTCGACCGGGTTCGCCGGCGAGCTGGAGATGCCGGTGACGACGAGGTCCGGGTTCGGCGCCGCGACGCCGTAGACCTGGAACTCGGCGATCTGCCCGGACGGCGCGCCGGTGTTGGAGTTGATTTTCAGCTGTACGTCGGCGACGCGCGCGGTGAGCGTGATGTCGACGGTGTTGCCGGTGGCCGGGTCGAAGCGGTAGTCGCGGGCCGGCACCAGGCTGGTGTACCCGGTCGCGCTCTGCTCACGGCCGAGGACCTCGATGTTCTGGGTCCGGGCGCCCCACGCGCTGCTCGGGTCGAGCTTCAGCGTGAGCTTGCTGACGTCGGCGTTGGCGCCCAGCGTCGAGGTGAGGGTCGCCGGGAAGCCGGCCGCGCCCTCCCAGTAGGTGTTGACGCTGTTGTCGTTGGCGTTGGCCGGTACGAACGTGAACACCGAGCCGTTGGCGGTGATCGGCTTGCCCAGCGCCAGGTTGGTGCCGGACGGGTTGCCGGTGCCGGTGCGGGTCACGGTGTTGCTGGCCGCGGAGTTGTTGCCGGCCGCGTCGACCGCCCTCACCTGGTAGGACACCGTGGCCGTGTCGGGCTGGTTGTCGGTGTAGGTCAGCACGTTGCCGGCCACGTTGGCCCGGTACGAGCCGTTGGCGTAGATGTCGTAGCGGGCGATGCTGCCGCTGTTGTCGGTGGAGGCCCCCCACGTCAGGCGGATCTGGCCGCTGGCCGGCTGGGTGTAGGCGAGGTTCGACGGGGCCGTCGGCGGAGACGTGTCGGCCACGGTGCCGGTGCGGGTCACCGTGTTGCTGCTCGGCGACTGGTTGCCGGCCGCGTCGCGGGCCTTCACGAAGTACTGCACGGTCGCCGTGTCGGGCTGCGTGTCGGTGTAGGTGAGCACGTTGCCCGCCACGCTGGTGCGCAGCGTGCCGTTGGCGTACACGTCGTAGCCCGCGATCGAGCCGCTGTTGTCGGTGGAGGCGTTCCACGTCAGGCGGATCTGGCCGCTGGCCGGCTGGGTGTACGCGAGGTTGCCCGGCGCGGTCGGCGCCTGCGTGTCACCGCTGGCCGGGCCGTACACCTCGAGCTCGGAGACCTGCGCCGCGGGCCAGCCTGTGTTCGCCGAGATGCTCACCCGGATGTAGCGGGTGGTCAGAGAAGTGAACGGGATGGTCACCGTGTTGCCGGTGCTCTGGTTGAACTCGTACTCGGCGGAGCCGACGAAGTTGGTGAACGAGCTGCCCGTGGTGCTGCTCTGCAGGGTCAGCGTCTGGCGGCGGGTGCCCCAGTTGGTGGGCAGCTTCAGCACGACCGAGCTGACCGGCACGGCCGAGCCCAGGTCGACCTGCACCCACTGCGGGAAGGCCCCGTTGCTCTCCCAGTAGGAGGCCTGGTTGCCGTCACCGGCGTTGGCGGCGGTGTACTGGGCGTTGGTGCTGCTGGAGGAGAACGTCTTGCCGGCGGCGAGGTTGGTCGTCGAGGACGCCACGCCGTAGATCTCGAACTCGGAGACCTGCGCGGCGGGCCAGCCGGTGTTGGCGGTGAAGTTCAGCCGCACGTAGCGGGTGTTCACGGCCGTGAAGTCGATGGTCACGATGTTCTGCTGGGCCGGGTTGAAGCTGTACCCGGCGGAGCCGACGATCGTGCTGAACGAGCCACCGTCCGTGCTGCCGGTCACCGACAGCGTCTGCGTCCGCGTGGCCCAGGTGGTGTCGTTGGGCAGCTTCAGCTTGATCTGGTCGATGTTCTTCGCGCTGCCCAGGTCGATCTGCGCCCATTGCGGGAAGGCGTTGTTGGCGCTCTCCCAGTAGCTGGCCTGGTTGCCGTCGTTGATGTTGCCGATGCCGTTGGCGCCGTTGGTGCTGCTCGACGTGGCGGGCCGGCCGCTGGCGAGGTTGGGTCCGCCGGCGGCGTTCGCCGGCAGGGTCTGAGCCGTAACCGCGACCAGGGCTGCCACGGCGAACGCCGAGAGCACCCTTCGCGTCACGTGCCTCTTACTCATCGCGATCCTTCGTTCGGGGGTGTGATGCGGTGCGGGGAGTTGGCGGCTCCGCGAGGGACCGCGCGCTGGCGGGCAGGTCCCTCGTGCAGTGGCGGTGCGATCTGCGGTCAACGGCGGCTGACCCGGTCTGCCGACCGGGTGCGGGTGGGGCGCGAACGGGCACGACGGTGCCTCTCCGTGGACGAGGGCGGTGCGCTGCGAACCTGCTGGCGGACCGGCCGCAGCGCGAGTTGCGGAGAGTAGCGTGAGTCTGACGTCTGCTTGTTGGAATCTTGCATGCGTTGGCCCAAATGTTGCAGACATGCTACGGAGAAGTCAACGGGTGTCATTGGAAACGGCAGCGCGCGGTTCTGTGGCATCCCGTGGGGTTCTTGCGTTGGATCGTGGGCACCTCGACACAGATCTTGAAAAGAGTTTCGAAACGTTCTGGATTCGTTGTCCGCAGGTCTGGTGTTGCCGGGATGTTTCGTGGTTGATTCGTCGCACCGACCGGCGAATGAGCTGCGTCGATGCAGACGCGGGGTGCCCGGCGGTGAGGCTCGACGTGCGATGGGAGTGCGGTCGATGGTGAGCGGTCGATGGCGAGCGGTCGATGGTGAGCAAGGAGCGGGCCGGCGCCGGCTCCGTCGATGAGCCCACGGACCAGCTCGCTCTGCGCCGGGCCAACCTGAGCCGGACCCTGCGGCACATCCGCACCAACGGACCACCTGGGCTTCACCGCGGCCGCCCGCGGCGGTGCCGGCGTCGTGGTCGAGCGGATGATCGAGGACCCGACCGCGGTGTCCCTCGCGCCCGCCCGCACCCTGGCGGCCGCCCGCTGACGGTGCGGTCGCGCGGCTCGTCTCGTCACTGCAAGCCCGGCGCGTTGCTCGTACGTACGTTCGAAAGCGGGTGTAGACTCGGTCGCATGATGGACCTCGCGTACCAGCCCTCGATGCTGGACACGGTCACGCCCTCGGTGGGGCCGCTCACCGGCGGGATGGTGCGCCACGAGCTCAGCCGCGGCGCCTGGATCGACCACCTCCCCGGCTGGGTCCTCGGCTCCGACGCGGTCCTGCAGACCCTGCTGCACGACGTCGACTGGCGCGCCGAGCGCCGCAAGATGTATGACGGCGTCGTCGACGTGCCCCGCCTCCTGCGGTGGTATGGCGAGCGCGACGAGCTGCCGCATCCGCTGCTCACCGAGGCCCGCCGCCAGCTGACCCGGCACTACATCGAGGAGCTCGGCGAGCCCTTCGTCACCGCCGGCATGTGCCTGTATCGCGACGGCCGCGACAGCGTCGCCTGGCACGGCGACACGATCGGCCGCGGCGCCCGCTTCGACACGATGGTCGCGATCGTCTCGTTCGGCTCCCCGCGCTCGCTGCTGCTGCGCCCCCGCGGCGGCGGCGACAGCATCCGCTTCCCCCTCGGCCACGGCGACCTCGTCGTCATGGGCGGCTCCTGCCAGCGCACCTGGGAGCACGCCATCCCCAAGACCGCCCGTCCCGTCGGCCCCCGCGTCAGCGTGCAGTTCCGGCCCACCGGAGTCGCCTGATCGGGTTCGATCCCTCGATGGATGCGGGACCGCCGCGCAACCCGTATCGTGAGAGCGGCTCGAATTGTGAGAAGGTGAGCCAGATGCATCAGGGCGATCGTTTCGCGGTGTTCCCGGAGTTGCACATCACGGTCGACCCCTTGCCCAACCAGGCGATCCGCGTCAGGGTCGCCGGCGAGGTCACCCTGGACAACGTCGCCCAACTGCGCGCTGTGCTGCACCGCGCCATCGACGACGTGCACGCCACCGCCGTCGAGGTCGACCTCAGCCTGGTGTCGTTCATCGATTCGACCGGCATCGGCAAGCTCGTCGGCGCCCGGGCACATGCCCGCGGCAACAACAGCGACCTGTGGATCGTCAATCCGAGCCCGGGGGTCCGCCGGGTGCTCAGCCTGCTCGGGCTGCTCGAGATCCTGAGCGCCCCGGACACGACGGGCACCGCCGCCTGACGCGTCCTCCGGTTCCGCACTCCGCGCCCGCGACCTCATTGACCACCGGCGTGGGCACGGGCGGTGTCTGGCCGGCTCGCCGCCAACCACCGGCGGGACACGGGCGGCCGCGGGCCGGCTCCTGGCCAACCACCGGCGGGGCCACAGGCGATCGCAGGCCGACTCGAACGGTCGGCGGCGGGGTTCCCGGCCCGGAGCCCTCGTTACCCCCATGCTCGCTGCGCTCGCACCGCCTGCGCGCGCGTGGCAGCCTGATGCGCGTGCGCGCGGCATCCCGGTGGCCGGCCGCCGCCCCAATTGATCGACGGTTGGGTCGGTGCCAACCCGGTGGATTCCTCCAACGTGGTGGATCCCTGTCGCTGGAACAGCAGGGATCCACCGGGTAGCCGCGATCCACCGAGCAGACGCGGCGAAATCGGCGAGATCGACGAGCGGCAAGGTCGGCCGGGCGAGGTCGGGCAGGATCGGCCGGGGTCGGGCGGGCTCCGGTGGAGGCGGCAGCCTCACGCGCGTACGCGCCGCACGCCCTGGCTGACCGCCTCCGCATTGATCGGCGCTTGGGTCGACGCCTACCCGGTGGATTCCTGCAACGCGGTGGATCCCTGTCGCTGGAACACCAGGGATCCACCGGGTAGCCGCGATCCACCGAGCAGACGCGGCGAAATCGGCGAGCAGGCGGGCGGCAGGCGAGGTCGACCGGGGTCGGGCAGGATCGGCCGGGGTCGGGCGGGCTCCGGTGGAGGCGGCAGCCTCACGCGCGTACACGCCGCACGCCCTGGCCGGCCGCCTCCGCATTGATCGGCGCTTGGGTCGACGCCTACCCGGTGGATCCCTGTCGCCGGGGCAGCAGGGATCCGCCGGGTAGCGCAGCGTGAGATCCGCGAGCGAGCCGATCCAGCCCCTGCCCGGCGGGTCGGCCTGCCCCAGAGATTCCACGGAGACACGTCGGCCGGCGAGGTGTCGAGGGCGGGGTCATATCCAGCGGGAGCCCAGCCACATCCTGGAGAGCCACTCAGCGTTCGTGATCACGGTGGCGCTGTAGATGGGGTAGAAGTACGCGAAGCAGACAGCGACCAGGGAAACGTAAGCGCCGGCGATGATGGAGCCGATGAGGCGGCGGTCGCTGTCGGGGGCGACGTGGCGGGGTGGGCCGATGATGGCGCCCAGGACGTACACCACGGCGAGGATGAGGAACGGCTCGGCGGGCAGGGCGTAGAAGGCGAACATCGTCCGGTGCCCCGGCATGGACTGGAACCAGGGCAGGATGCCGGCGAGGGCGCAGGCCATGATGAGCCAGGCGCGGCCGTCGCGGCGGGCGATCGCCAGCCAGCCGAGGGCGATCAGGGCGGGCAGGAACGACCACCACAGCACCGGGGTGCCGAGCATCAGGATCTGCGACACGCAGCTGGTCGCGTCGCAGGGGCCGTCGGTGTTGACGTACATGCTGACGGGGCGGCCCAGCAGCAGCCACATCCACGGCCAGGACTGGTACGGGTGCTTCGTGCTCAGTCCGGTATGGAAGTTGTACGCCTCCTTGTGGTAGTGCCACAGGTTGACCAGCGGGTCGAGGAGGCGGTCGTTCGCCAGGCCGTTGGTCTGGGCGTACCAGTGGCGGAAGTAGCCGTCGTCGGAGGCGAACCAGCCCGTCCAGGTGGCCAGGTAGGTGGCCACGATCAGGGCGCCGAAGGCGAGCACCCAGCGGCCGTCCCCGACGAGGGCGTCGCGCAGGGGGTGGGTGGCGCCGGCCGAGCGGCGGGCGCTGGCCTCGAACACGACGGTGAGGGCGGCGAAGAGCAGCACGTACCACAGGGCGCTCCACTTGACGCCGCAGGCGAGGCCGAGCGAGACGGCGCAGGCAAGGCGGTACCACGGGATGCCGAGCCTGGGGCGGTCCGGGTCGCCGCCGGTCTCCAGCAGCGCGAGCCACCGGGCGCGGCGCTGCTCGCGGTCCAGAACCAGGAAGTAGAACGCGACCACGATCCAGAACATCAGGAAGATGTCCAGCAGCGCCGCACGCGACAGCACGAAATGCATACCGTCCAGCGACATCAGCAACCCCGCCGTCGCGGCCAGGATCGTCGAGCGGAACAACCGCCGCGCCGCCAGCAC
>NZ_JBFAIC010000064.1:0-66707 GCF_040654515.1 Dactylosporangium sp. NPDC050688 | reverse complement strand
TCGATGTCACCACCGACGTGACAGCAGATGCCCCGGTTCGCCGGCACGTCCAGGATGTTGACCTGGCTGCTCATGTTGACGGTGAAGTTCGCGTTAAGCGTGAACCGGGAGAGGCGGTTGACCCCGGTCCAGGTGGCCCAGTCGGTGGCGGTGCCGGTGGCCGGCGCGTCACCGGCGGGGGTGTTCAGCGGCGGCGCGTAGTACAGGTAGATGTAGCGGTTGGTGGCGAAGTTCGGGTCGGCCGCGACGCCCTGCAGGCCTTCCTCGTCATGCGTGTAGACCGGGATGTTGGCGATCACGGTCGTGGTGCCGGCGGCGTCGGTGCGCCGCAGCGTGCCGTTGCGGGCGGTGTGCAGCACCGAACGGTCCGGCAGCACCGAGATGGTCAGCGGCTCGCCGACCTCGGGCTCGCCCTTGGCGAGGGTGACCTGCTGGAAGTCGGCCGGGTTGATGGCCGCCGCGGCCGGGGCGGCCTGGACGACCAGGGCGCCGACGCTCGCGCTGACAAGAAGCAGGGCGGCACCCATCGGCCGCCATCGATGACGTGAGGGTCGTAGGTTCACTGTGTCCCTTCCTGACTGAACGTGCCAGGCAGGGCGCGCGCCGCCGCGCCGGATGCCGTGTGCCTCCGCAACCCCGGAATGACCATCAATGCATCCACTGCCGACGGATACATTGATGAAACACTCCGGTGTCGTGGGGGACACACTAGGAGCTTCGAACCAACCTGTCCACACTTTCCGACGCCTTGGCACGAACTTTTGCTGGATGAACCAAAAGTGACCGTGCGCTACAGGTCGGGTGGTGGACTACGAGCGGGCCGCGGTCAGCAGGGAGCGCGCCACGCGTCGAGGTCCTGCTTCTTCTTCATCGAGGAAAAGCGCAGGGCGGTCGTCTTCGGGCAGAACTTGGCCGGGTCGACGTCGTACTCGACGTGGAAGACGGGCTTGCCCGCGGCGATGAACACCTTCAGCGTGTCGCACTCGTCGTAGTGGGCACACTCCTCGTTGACCGCGAAGTCGAACGCCGGCTCCAGGGCGCGGGCCTGCTCGACGTCGTTCTTCAGGCCGACGCCGAGGCCGTGGCGGTGCGCGAGGTCGGCGACGCGCCGGTTGAACGTCAGCTGGTCCTCGGCGGTGAGCGGGAAGCCGCTGTTGTTGGCGTACCCGTCGACGTTGTCGGGCTCGACGGCGTCGAAACCCTTGTCCTTGCACACCTTGAACCGGGCGGCGAGCAGCGGCTCGAGGGTGTCCCAGCGACGGATGTCGAGCCACTTCTCCCCCGGCCAGCCCTCCAGGCCCTTGCCGCGCACGGACTCGGGGAAGTTGCCGGCGTCGGCGCGGAAGTCCTCGTGGGCGCCGACGTTGACGTAGCAGATGACCCGGCGGCCCGCGGCCTTCAGGCGGGCGACCTCGGCGGCGGAGGTGGTGACGGCGTCGACGTCGTACACGTCGACGGCGACGGATGTGTCGAGGGCGCCGGTCAGCTGCCACTGCCAGGTGGCCCCGACCGGCGGCCGCCACCAGCCGGCCTGCGACGGTGCACCGGACCTCGACGGTGACAGCGCCGGCGACGCTGAGCCCAGGCCGCCGAACCCCGACAGCGGCACCGCGGCCGTGCGCGGGGTGCCCCGGCCGGCGTCCGGGTCGTCGCCGGGACTCGTGCAGGCGGCCGCGTACAGGACGGTCAGCAGGACGAGCCCGCACAGCGCGAACCGGAGCCGGCGGTCGGTCACCGGGCCGCCGCCCGCTCGCGCACGACCGACGGGATGCCCTCGTAGGGCAGCGGCGCGACGAGGTCGGTGACCAGGCCGTGCGCCGCGCGGGACAGCAGCAGCGCGGTCGCGGCGCCGATCCGCTCGGGCGGCACGCCGTAGACGAGGTGCGCCGCGTTGGGCCAGTCGCGGCCGTCGGGCAGCCCGTACGCCGGTGGGGCATCCACATAGGACTCCCAGGAGCCCTCGAACGTGCACACCACGTCGGCGAGCGCCGCGTACCCGGGCAGGCACCGGGTCCCCGGGTTGAGCACCACCGAACCTCGCACCGCCCGCACCACCTGGGTCACGTAGGCCAGGCCGGCCGCGTCCGCCGGCACCTGATCGAAGAAGATACCCCCGACCGGGTACCGCGCCCAGCCGACGATGTCGCACCACACCTCGCCGTTGGCGCGGTTGCCGTAGTCGAGGTCGACGTAGCCGAGCATCCGGACCCCGCTGCGGTGCAGGCGGGCGGTGGCGACCGCGTACACCTCGTCGCGGGCCTCACCGCCGGGTCCGTTGTGGACGTTGACGATCGTCGTGGGGCGTTCGGTGCTGCGGCACAGCGCGTCCCACGCGTCGGGGTCGACGAGCGGGTGGACGTACAGCGGCAGGAGCATCATCGGTAACTCTCCGGGTCACGCAGGACGAGCGCCGCGACGGCGAGGCCGGGCAGGCCGGCGCCGAGCAGGGTCGCGACGGCGAGGGTTTCGGTGAACGTGGGCGCCACGTGCACCAGGGCGGGCGCCCAGTGCCCGACGCCCGCGACGAGCAGCGTCGGCCACCACACGACGAGGGCGGCGGTGCCGGCCCGGCCGTGCGCGGCGAGGACGAGGCACAGCGCGTACACGCCGGTGTGGAGACCCCGCCGGTGACGTACGGGTAGGTGCCTTCGTTGACGAGCACGACACGCATGCGCCGACCTCAGCTCGGCAGGCGGAGCAGCTGGCTCGCGCCACGGGTCAGGGTCCGCCAGGCGGAGCGTTCCCCGCCGTAGGCGTCGCCGTGGTTGCCGCCCGTGATCTCGATGCCGAGCACCGACATGGTGATGACCTTCGTGTTGGCGGGCACCGTGACCGGCACGTCGACGGTGCCGGTGCCCTTGTTCACGACGGTGACCTTCCCGTCGAGGGTGTAGGCGGTCACGGACCCCGCGCGCAGCGCCGCCGCCCACGCCGCCTGCCGCTTGTTCTGCAGGGCGGTGTCGGCGAACCTCGGGTTCACGATCGGGGTGGCGCTGGTGTACGTGGCCGCGTAGCGGGCGAGCACGGCGTCGAGCACCGGGTACAGGATGCGGTCCTCGGCGAGGTTCGACTGGTGCGCGTAGTGCGGCGCCGGGCTGGCGGAGACGAGGTGGTCGTAGGCGATGCGCGCCTCCAGCGGCACGATGTACGTGTCGAACCCGTCGGGGCCGAGCGGGGTGATGCAGGTGGAGGCGGGGTTGTTCTCGCAGATCCCGCTGCCGCCGTGCGCCCGGCTGGTGTAGATCCAGTTGTACTCGTCGACCTCTTCGGCCTTGGTGGCCACGTTGTAGTAGATGTTCATCGGGTACCGGGGCACGGTGGCAGCCTTGCCGACGGCTCGCGTGGTCTGCTCGCGGGACGCGTCGGAGGCGATGTACTTGACGCCGGTGGCGTTCAGCGCGGGCGCCAGGTTGGGGTTGTCGGCCGGCATCTGCGGCAGCGTCTTGAGCCCGGAGTGCTCGCCGGTGACCAGTTCGGCGGCGTCGACGGTGACGCCCTTGGACTTCGCCCAGTCGACGTTGCGCTTGATCTGGGCGGTGATGTCGGCCTGCGACATCCATTTCGTGGCACCGTAGCCGTCGGTGCCGCACCGCCACGGCGAGACCGTGAAGTCCTGGACGCAGCCGAGGTACGGGTGCTCGTACGTGTGGTTGATCCAGCGGAACTGTGCCTTGCTGTTCAGCATCGCGGTGGTGAGCGGGTCGCAGGCGCCGGCCTCGACGCTGCCGCCGGCGTTGAAGACGATGTCGAGCTTGAGGCCCTTGGCCTGCTGCCAGGTGACGAGTGCCTGCACGTCGGCCGGGGTCATCCGGATCGGGGTGTTGTACGGGGTCACACCCGGGTCGCGGCCCGGGTTGCAGTCGTCGCCGACGGTGCAGTTGTGCGTGGTGTCCCACCGGTCGTCGGGCAGGAACACGTCGTCGATGTGGACGCTGAAGAAGTTGCGTGTCATGCCGAGGTGGACGCCCTTCGTCAGCCACGTGACGAGGCCGTGGCCGAGTTCCATGGCGTGCGTCTGGTACCGGTTGGCGGCGAGCGTGACGACGAGCTCCTCGCGGCCGTCGTGGGTGTAGACGCCCATGAGGGAGCCGCTCGGGCCGCCGCCCGGGGCGGTGCCGGTGACGAGCGGGGTGAACGTCGCGCCGGCGGCCGGGGCGCCGAGGTAGCCGTAGGACTCGATGACGCCGGGGTCTCGGTCGTCGATGCGGAGGGTGCCGTTGAGGTAGCCGAAGCCGGCGGCCTTGCCCGCGTCGGTGACGTTCATCGTGGCGCCGTCGAGGACGCCGCTCCACGTGAGGTTCTGCCCGACGCCGGGGTTGGCCCACGTGTACGCGTCGAGCTGGCGGATCTTGAACTCGCGTTCGAAGTTGGCGAGGGCGGTCGCCTCGGCGCCGGTGACCGCGGTCTCGTTCGGCACGATCACGCCCTGGAACTTGGCCCGCCGCACGCCGCTGACCGAGTCGGCGAGGAACGCGGGGGTGATCGCCGGGCGGCCGCTGTCACCGAGGGCGAGCGTCTCGTAGGGGACACCTTCCCGGTCGAGCTGGGCGCGGAGCATGTCGATGCCGGTGCTGCCGTCGTCGAGCACGAGGACCTGCAGGTCGACGCGCTGCCGGGGTTCGGCGGCGAGGGCCGGCGAGGCGACGAGGAGACCGGTGAGAGCGACGAGCGCGCAGGCACCGGCGATGCTGCGACGGCGGATCGGCCGGCGGATCTGAAACTTCAACGTGCTGCTCCTTCGGGGCGGGGCTCAGCGTTGGGCGTTCTTGATCTGGTTCTTCGATCTCGGTCCTGGGTGCTGCTCGGGCACGGCCGTCCTGGGCACGTCCTTCTGGGCCGGGCCGGCTCGGTCCTCGGCTGCGGCGCTGGTGACGATGGCGTGGAGGTCGTGGCGGGCCCGCCAGCCGAGCAGGTCGCGGATGCGGGCGGGCGAGGCGACGACGTCGGCCGGGTCGCCCGCCCGGCGGTGCTGCGCCGAGTACGGCAGGGGCCGTCCGAGCGCCGCGGCGACGGCGGCGATCATCTGCAGCACCGAGGCGCCCTCGCCGCGGCCGACGTTGAGGATCTCGTCGCGGACCTCGCCGTGGCGCAGCGCGACGGCCGCCCGCACGTGCGCGTCGGCGATGTCGGCGACGTGGACGTAGTCGCGCACCGCGGTGCCGTCCGGTGTCGGGTAGTCGGTGCCGTACACCGTCGCGGGCCGGCCTTCGGCGGCCGCCCGCAGCAGCCGCGGCACGAGGTTGGTCCCGCCGTGGTCGCGCAGGTGCGGCGCGCCGGCGCCGGCGACGTTGAAGTACCGCAGCGCGCACCAGCCGAACCCGGCGCTGCCGGCCGCGTCGCGCAGCATCCACTCGCCGATCAGCTTGGTGCGGCCGTACACGTTCTCGGGTGCCGTCGGGTCCGACTCTCGGACCGGGCAGCGCGACGGTGTGCCGTACACGGCGGCGCTGGAGGAGAACAGGACCGACGAGGTGCCGCTGCTGGTGACGGCGGCGAGGATGGACCGGAGACCGTCGAGGTTCTCCCCGTAGTAGCGCAGCGGGTGCGCGGTCGACTCGGCGACGTCCTTGCGCGCGGCCAGGTGGATGACGCCGTCGAACCGGTGCCGGCGAAACAGCCCGGCCAGCGCGGTGCCGTCGCGCACGTCGGCGCGGACCAGCGGCACGCCGGCCGGCAGGCGCCCCGCGTGACCGGTCGACAGGTCGTCGACGACGACCGGGTCGACGCCGGCCGCGCCGAGGGCGGCGACGACGTGCGCGCCGATGTATCCGGCGCCTCCAGTGACGAGCCATCTCACGGTGGAGGCAACGAGGGTCTGTCCCAGCGCATCGGGCAACTGTCGTGTTCCTGACAGAACGAGCACCCGAAAGTCCGACGGAAGTCCCTCCGCCGGTCCCGTAACCCAGTGTGGCCAGCGACTCGACCAGCACGTTTGCAAACACGCCCAAAATGCCCGAAATGTATGCCCTGCGGTGAGTGAGACGCGTCGCAACGCTCATCCGGGCCGGGCGGCTGCCGACAACAAGGGGCGAAGCGACCACCACGACTCGGACGGGGAAGGCAGATGCCCGACGCTCAGCCATGGCCCGTGCCTGCCAACCGGCTGCCGATCCCGTTGTGGCCGTTCGGGCCGTACCAGGCGCTCTCCCTCCAGGTGCACGAGCTGACGGTGCACGGCCGCAACTCCGAGGCGCTCGCCCTCGCCGACCGGCTCGAACACGTCGTCGACCTGCTCGGCGACACCCGCTCCGTCGGCATGATCCGGCAGGGCCGCCTGTACGCCCTCATCAGCCTCGGCCGGCTCCACGAGGCCCTCGAGGAGGGCGAGCGCCTGCTGCAGATGCACCGCACCAGCGGCGCCCGCACCGGTGAGGCCAAAATCCTCGCCGACACCGCCGAGATCCTGATCAAGCTCGGGCTCCTCGACGAGGGCCTGCACCGCCTCGCGAACGCCACCCGCCTGCTGGAGAGCATCCCGCGCGGCAACGTCCGGTACATCTCGGCGATGTCGTCGGTCAGCGAGGCCGCCCGGGCCGCCGAGCTGTACGAGCTCGCCGACGAGGTGTCCGCGTTCGCCGTCGAGTCGTTCACCCCCGGCACCGACCAGCGCGCCGCCGCCGAGCTGCAGCGCGCCGAGCTGCTCCTGGAATGGGGGCTGCGCCTGGAGCACATCGGGCTGACCGAGGAGGCGAACGTCCGCTTCGCCAAGAGCGTCGATCTGGTCCGGTACTGGGTGCAGAACCACTTCCACGACGCCCCGCTGGCCACCGTCCTGTACGCCCTCGGCCTGGTGAAGATCGGCGCCGTCGAGCAGGCCCTCACGCTCGCCGACTCGCTGGTCGTGCCGCTGCGCGACAACGGCCACGAGCACGAGGCGCGGCTCGCCCACCTCGCGTACGGCATCGCCCTGCGCTGCACCGGCCGCCTCCGCGAGGCCCGGCGCGAGTTCCTCGCCGCCGACGAGCTCGCCCCGCTGAGCCCGCAGCGGCTGATCTTCCAGTACGAGCTCGCCCTGCTCGCCGCCGCCGAACAGCCGGGCGACTCGACGGGCGCCCTGCTCAACGCGGTCCGCGCGCACGCCCGGCACCTGTGGCGGCTGCGCCTGGAACGCCGCTCGATGCTGCAGCAGGCCCGCCGGCGCGTCGACCTGGAGGCCACCCGCGCCAGCGCCGACCGCGACGCGGCTCAGGACGCCCTGACCGGCCTCGGCAACCGCCGCCAGTTCGACCGCCAGCTCGACCAGATCGGGGACTCGGCCGGCTCGGCCGTGCTGCTCCTCGTCGACATCGACCGGTTCAAGGGCATCAACGACCATTTCTCCCACATCGTCGGCGACCGGGTCCTGCGCGAGATCGCCGCGATCCTGCGCGCCCACTGCCGCCCCGAGGACGTCGCCGTCCGCCTCGGCGGCGACGAGTTCGCCCTCTTCCTGCGCACCGACCTGCCGGCCGCAGCCCGCATCGGCGAACGCATCCGTGACGTCGTCACCGCCCGCGACTGGAACCAGGTCGCGTTCGGCCTCCGCGTCACCCTGAGCATCGGCGTCGCCGCTCTCGGCAACGGCATGGACGGCCGCCAGCTGTACGACCTGGCCGACCGCAACCTGTACGTCGCCAAACGCAGCGGCCGCGACCGCGTCGCCGCCTGAATCCCCGGCCGGCCGGGACAGCCTGGTAGGTCAGCCTCGCAGGAGGCGGGCGGCGTCCATGGCCCAGTACGTCAGGATGAGCTGGGCGCCGGCGCGGCGGATGGAGGTCAGGGTCTCCAGCACGACGCGGTCGCGGTCGAGCCAGCCGTTGGCGACGGCGGCCTCGACCATCGCGTACTCGCCGGAGACCTGATAGGCGGCGACCGGCACGTCGACCGACTCGGCGACCTTGGTGAGCACGTCCAGGTACGGCAGCGCCGGCTTGACCATGACCATGTCGGCGCCCTCGGCGACGTCGAGGGCGACCTCGCGCAGGGCCTCGCGGACGTTGCCGGGGTCCTGCTGGTAGGTCTTGCGGTCGCCGACGAGGGCGGACTCGACGGCCTCCCGGAAGGGGCCGTAGAAGGCGCTGGCGTACTTGGCGGCGTAGGCGAGCAGCGCCACGTCGGTGAAGCCGGCCTCGTCCAGGGCCCGGCGCACGACGCCGACCTGGCCGTCCATCATGCCGGAGGGGCCGAGGACGTGGGCGCCGGCGGTGGCCTGGGCGACGGCCATCGACGCGTACGCGGCGAGGGTGGCGTCGTTGTCGACGGTGCCGTCGGCGGCGAGCAGGCCGCAGTGCCCGTGCGAGGTGAACTCGTCGAGGCACAGGTCGCTCATGATGACGGTGGCGTCGCCGATCTCGGCGACGACGTCGCGGATGGCGACGTTGAGGATGCCGTCGGGGTCGGTGCCGGCGGAGCCGGTCTCGTCGCGGGCGGCGGGGACGCCGAAGAGCATGATGCCGCCGATCTCTGCCTGGGCCGCTTCGGCGGCGGCCTTCCGCAGGGACTCACGCGAGTGCTGGACGACACCGGGCAGCGACGAGATGGGCCGCGGCTCGGTGAGGCCCTCCTTGACGAACATGGGCAGGATGAGGTTCGACGGCTCGACGTGCGTCTCGGCGACGAGCCGTCGCATCGCTGGGGTACGACGCAGCCGGCGCGGGCGGACGGTCGGGTAACCAGCCATGACGTACCCCTAACGGAACCTGAGAGCGGTCGGACCCTGGACCTTGGAGCCGCGGCGCTGCTTCGCGGGCATCGCGGCGAGCTTCTCCCGCAGCTCCACCGCGTAGCCGGCGAGCGCCTCGACGAGGTCGGGGACGGACGCGTGCGTCGGCTGGACGTCGACGCGCAGGCCGAACTCGACCGCGGTGTCGGCGGTCTTGGGGCCGATGACGGCGACGACGGTGCGGGCGTGCGGCTTGCCGGCGATGCCGACGAGGTTGCGCACGGTGGAGGACGAGGTGAACAGGACGGCGTCGAAGCCACCGGACTTGATGGCGTCGCGGATGTCGGCCGGCGGCGGGGCGGCGCGGACGGTCCGGTACGCGGTGACGTCGTCGACCTCCCAGCCGAGCTCGGTGAGGCCGGCGGCGAGGGTCTCGGTGGCGATGTCGGCACGTGGCAGCAGGACCCGGCCGACGGGGTCGAGGACCTCGTCGTGCGGCGAGAACTCGGCGAGGAGCCCTTCAGAGGACTGGTCGCCGGCGGGGATGAGCTCGGGGACGATGCCGAAGCCGCGGACGGCCTCGGCGGTCGCCTCGCCGATGCAGGCGACCTTGACGCCGCCGAAGTGGCGGGCGTCGAGGCCGTGCTCGGCGAACTTCTCCCAGACGGCGCGCACGGCGTTGACGGAGGTGAAGACGGTCCAGGCGTACCGGCCGTCGACGAGGCCCTTGATGGCGCGTTCCATCTGGGCGGGCGTGCGGGGCGGCTCGACGGCGATCGTCGGCACCTCGCACGGGATGGCCCCGTAGGCACGCAGCCGCTCGCTCATCGCGCCGGCCTGCTCCTTGGTCCGCGGGACGAGAACCTTCCACCCGTACAGGGGGCGGTTCTCCCACCAGCCGAGCTTCTCGCGCTGGCTGACGCCGGAGCCGAGGCACAGCACGACCCGGCCGGCGAAGCCGAGGGCGGCGGCGACCATGCTGTCGACGCTGGTGGCGGAGCTGTACTGGGTCTCGCCGGTGCCGTCGCCGGTGACGGAGACGGGGGTGGACGGGTCGACGCCGGCGGCGAGGAGCCCGTCGCGGACGGCGGCGAGGTCACCGGCGTCGACGGCGAGGGCGGACGAGCCCCGGCTGACGGCGGCGGCGATCGACTCGAAGTCGAGGGACTGGACGTCGTCGACGTCGGCGGTGACACGGACGCCGGGCAGTGGCACACCGGCGTACGTGGCGACCCCCGCGGCCTGTCCGATGCCGGGGACGACCTCGAAGGGGACGGCGGTGCGGGCGACGGCCTGCACCTCCTTGAGGACGGTGTCGTGGGCGAGCGGGTCGCCGCCGACGAGGTGGATGGCGCGCAGGCCGGATCGGGCCGCGGACAGCAGCACCTTGGCGACGTCGCCGGGCGCTCCCTCGGCCGGGGAGAACTGCGCCTCCGGGTCGGCGTCGGCGCGGATCACGCTGAGCAGCGACTCGGGGACGTTGCGGTCGTAGACGATGTGGTCGGCGGACACCAGCGCCTCATGGGCGCGACGCGTCAGCAGGCCTGGATCGCCGGGGCCGGCCCCGACGAAGGCGATCCGGCCGGTGCTGCCCTTACGGGTGCGGGTCATGCTGCACTCCCAGTGCGTTGTCGGCGCCTTCTTCACGCAGGTCGCGGGCCAGAGCTCGGCCCACCTCCGCGGCGTCGGCGAGCGTTCCGGTGCGTGACAGCCGGAGGGCGAATCCGCCGTCCGGGCTGAAGACCGCACCGCGCAGATAAATCTCCGGTCCGTCGTCGCCTTCTGCGACCTCGGCCAGTGCCGCGATCGGAGCGGAACAGCCCGCCTCGAGCTCGGCCAACAGCGCCCGCTCGGCGGTGACCGCCGCGCGGGTGTATTCGTCGTCGAGCGCGGCGAGGAGGTCGCGCAGCTCGGCATCGTCTTCCCGGCACTCGACCGCGAGTGCGCCCTGCGCGGGGGCGGGCAGCATCAGCAGCGGGTCGAGGACCTCGGTGGCTTCGCCGGCGCGGCCGAGCCGGGCCATGCCGGCGTGGGCGAGGACGATCGCGTCGAACTCGCCCTCGGCGAGCTTGCGCAGGCGGGTGTCGACGTTGCCGCGCAGCGGCAGCGGCTCGAACCGGCGGCCGAGCGCGTTGAGCTGGGCGATGCGGCGCAGGGCGCCGGTGCCGATGCGGGCGCCGGCCGGCAGCTCGTTGAGGGTGAGGCCGCCCCGGGCGACAAGGGCGTCGCGGGGGTCGTGGCGCAGCGGGACGGCCGCGATGACGAGCCCGTCGGCGGGTGCGGTCGGCAGGTCCTTGTACGAGTGGACCGCGAAGTCGATCTCCTTGGCCAGCAGCGCGTCGCGCAGGGCGGAGACGAAGACCCCGACGCCGAGGGTCTGGATGGGCGCGTTGGAGCGGTCGCCCGTGGTGACGATCTCGACGAGCTCGACGTCACGGCCGGTGCGGTCGCGGACGGCCTGGGCGACGGTGCCGGACTGCGCCATGGCCAGGGCGCTGCCTCTGGTGCCAAGTCTCAATGTCACGGGTGCACCTCGCCTGCGGCGGCCGGGTCGATGTCGGTGGTCGGGATCTGTAGGTCGAACAGTTCGCGGAGCGCCTGAGCGTAGGCTTCGCCGCCTGGCTCGGCGGCCAGCTGCCGGACCCGGACGGTCGGCTGGTGGAGCAGGCGCTGGACGATGCGGTGGACGCTGTGGGCGACCTCGGCGCGGTGGCCGTCGGTGAGCTCGGGGCAACGCTGGGCGAGACGGCCGAGCTCGGCCTCCACGACCTCGTCGGCGCGGGCACGCAGGGCGGCGACGGTGGGTGCCACGTCTGCGCCGCGCAACCAGGTGAGGAACGCCTCGACCTCGCCGGCGACGATGTCCTCGGCGGCGCGCTGCTCGGCGTCGGCGGTGGTCGACAGCGACTCCGATAGTAGCTCGATGTCGACCAGGGTGACGCCGGGCAGGTCACCGACGCCGGGTGCGACGTCGCGCGGGAGGGCGAGATCGAGGATGAGCAGCGGGTGTCCGGCGGCGCCGACGAGGGCCGCGTCGAGGACGGGCTCCGGCGAGGCGGTGGCGCTGACGACGACGTCGGCCTGCTCGATGGCGGTCGGCAGGGTGGCGTACGGCACGGCGACGGCGCCGTGCAGCTCGGCGAGGCGTTCGGCGCGTTCGGCGCTGCGGTTGGTGACGTACAGCGGGGACGCGCCGGCCCGGCGCAGCGTGGCGAGGGACAGCGCGCCCATCGCGCCGGCGCCGATGACGAGGGCGGGGCGGCCCTCGACGGTGCCGGTGGCACCCTGGCCGTAGGCGAGGGCGGCGCTGACGACGCTCTGCCCGGCGCGGTCGATCTCGGTCTCGGCGTGGACCCGCTTGCCGACCCGCAGCGCCTGCTGCAGCAGCTCGTGCAGGACGCGGCCGGCGGTGCCCTGCTCGGCGGCGGTGCCGTAGGCGTCGCGGAGCTGGCCGAGGATCTGCGCCTCGCCGACGACCATCGAGTCGAGGCCGGCGGCGACGCGGAAGGCGTGGCGGACGGCGTCGACCTCGTAGTGCACGTACAGCTGCGGGGCGAGCTCGCCGACGGAGGTGCCGGCGCGGGCGGCGAGGATGCCGCCGATGTCGGCGAGGGCGCCGTGGAAGGCCGTGACGGACGCGTAGATCTCCACCCGGTTGCAGGTGGACAGCATGACGGCCTCGTCGACGTACGGCTGGGCGACGAGGTCGGCGACGACGGCGGCGAGCTGGTCGCCGGGGACGGCGACGCGTTCGAGCAGCGGCACCCCCGCAGTCCGGTGCGAGATCCCGACGACAAGAAGGTTCACGCCGTCACCTCCGCTGCGCTCCGGCGCCGGCCTGAACCGACACTGCGCCCATGAATCGCGGCCCCTCCGCTGCGCTCCGGACCGCTCATGCCGTCACCTTCGCTGCGCTCCGGCGCCGGCCTGAACCAGCACTGAGCCGCTGGTGAACGGCTTCTCCGCTCCGCCTCGAACCGTTCACGTGGCCACCGCCTCCCCGCCGAGCCGGTTGGCCATGCCGACCCGCCCGGGTTTCTGCACCGCGGCCGGCAGCGCGGTCAGCGCTGACTTGCGGTGCTCGTGGAAGGACAGGATTTGCAGTTCGATGGCCAGATCGACCTTACGCACGTCGACGCCCTCGGGAACGTTCAACACACATGGTGCGAAGTTCAGGACACTGGTGACGCCGGCGGCGACGAGGCGGTCCGCCACGTGCTGCGCGGCGTGCGCCGGGGTGGCGATGACGGCGATGGAGATGGACTCCTGCTCGACGACTTCGGGCAGGTCGTCGACGTGGCGCACGATGAGGCCGTTGATGTGCTCGCCGACGCGGCCGTGGTCGGCGTCGAAGAGCGCGGCGATGCGGAAGCCGCGGGTGCCGAAGCCGGCGTACCCGGCGAGGGCGTGACCGAGATTACCCACGCCGACGAGGGCGACGGCCCTGCGGTGGGTGAGGCCGAGGACCTGCTCGATCTGGTCGATGAGCAACGTCACGTCGTAGCCGACGCCGCGGGTGCCGGTGCGGCCGAGGTGGGAAAGGTCCTTGCGGAGCTTGGCGGAGTTGACGCCGGCGGCCGCTGCGAGGCCCTCCGAGGAGACCGTGTCGTGCCCGTCCTCCGCGAGGTGGTGCAGGGCACGTAGGTACTCCGGAAGCCGGGCGACGGTCGCCTCCGGAAGGTCCGGAAAGTCCGGTCCGTCGGTGGGGCCGGTGCGCTGCTGGCTCATGAGTCTCCGTGACGACGACGGTATGCGAGGCCGCTCGCGATGGCTGTGACCGCCTGTGCTAGCGGGGTTCGTCGTTGCAACAGAGTAGGCGCTTGTGAAGCCGTGCACAAATCGCGATCTTGATGGGTCCACGCCAACCATGCAGAGGTCAGCGCCCGCCCGTGCGGCCCACGTACCCGTGAAATGCCCCCGCGGCACCTGTGTGCCCCTCTCCCCGGACCAGACCGGCAGCGGGCGGGCGCTCGATTGAGTATCGCCACAAAACCGGGCATAACGCCGCCGACACGCTGGAGTCGTTTTCTCCACCGGTAGGCAAACTACACGTGCCGGTAGGGTTGCCCCTACCGCCGAGTGGCCGGGCGGCGGGATGGGACGGGAGCAGCGTCGTGCATAGCGTCGATGACATGACAACGACCATCACCCCCCGCCGCAGCGGCATCTTCCGTCAGCTCGCCGTAGACACCCAGTACGTGCTGCTCGGCTTCCCCCTGGGCCTCGTGACCGTGGTGCTGTTCCTCGTCGGCTTCAGCCTCGGCGTGGGGCTGCTCGTGACCGTGCTCGGCTTCCCGATCCTGGTCGCCACCCTGTTCCAGGCCCGTGGCTTCGCCACGGTCGAACGCGCCCGCATCGGGCCCGTCCTGCGCACCCGGCTACCACATCCGTACTACAAGAAACCCGACCCGGACGACGGCTTCTGGCGCAAGATGCTGGTGCCGCTCAGCGACGGGCAGTCGTGGATGGACCTGCTGCACGGGATCCTGCGCTTCATCCCGAGCACGATCGCCTTCGCGTTCGTCATCACCTGGTGGGCCGGCGCCCTCGGCGGGGTCACCACCATCCTATGGGACTGGTCGATCCCCCGCCCCCCGGACAACACGGACCTCAACGAGCTCATCGGCCTGGGCAGCGGTGACGACGTGCGGATCCTGCTGTACACGGGGATCGGTGTGGTCTTCGCGCTGACCCTGCTGCCGGTGGTGCGCGGCGCGGCGCAGCTGGAGGCGCAGTTCGCCCGGGCGCTGCTCAGCGGCGTCAACGAGCTGCGGGAGCGGGTCGCGGAGGCCGAGGCCGGCCGCGACGCCGCCCGCGCCCAGCGGGAGGCCGCCGTGTCCGCCGAGGCGACCGCGCTGCGCCGGCTCGAACGCGACATCCACGACGGCCCGCAGCAGCGCCTGGTGCGGCTCGCGATGGACCTCGGCCGGGCCGACCTGCAGTTCGAGTCCGACCCGCAGGCGGCGCGGGCGACGGTTGCCGAGGCCCTCGCCCAGACCCGGGAGACGCTCGACGAGCTGCGCGCCCTGTCGCGGGGCATCGCGCCACCGATCCTGGTCGACCGGGGGCTGCGGGCCGCGCTGACCGCGCTCGCCGGCCGCTCACCGGTCCCCGTGGACCTGGACCTGCCGAAGGCCGACGACCGGCTCGCCGAGCACGTGGAGACCACGACCTACTTCGTCGTCGCCGAAGCGCTGACGAACGTGGCGAAGCACAGCGGCGCCCAGGAGTGCCGGGTGCGGCTGCAGCGCTCCGCGTACGGGCTGCTCATCACCGTCGAGGACGACGGGACCGGCGGGGCGAGCCTCGCCAAGGGCCACGGCCTGACCGGCCTCATGGACCGGGTCAAGGCCGCCGGCGGCGAGATGACCGTCACCAGCCCCGCCGGCGGCGGCACCCGCCTCACCGCGATCCTGCCCGCTTAGCGCTCTGACCACGCACGTTCACGGTGGTCCGGCCGGCGCGGGGAGCCACCGACA
Source organism: Dactylosporangium sp. NPDC050688 (assembly GCF_040654515.1). Taxonomy (NCBI): domain Bacteria; kingdom Bacillati; phylum Actinomycetota; class Actinomycetes; order Micromonosporales; family Micromonosporaceae; genus Dactylosporangium; species Dactylosporangium sp. NPDC050688. The sequence goes on along the minus strand of NZ_JBFAIC010000064.1, from coordinate 51,587 downwards.
CAGCCCTAGCTCTGCAGGTACGTCAGCACCGCCAGCACCCGGCGGTGCTGCTCGTCGTCCGGGGGCAGGTCGAGCTTCGTGAAGATGTTCTTGACGTGCTTCTCCACGGCGCCGTCGGTGACGACGAGCTTGCGGGCGATCGCCGTGTTGGACCGGCCCTCCGCCATGAGCCCGAGCACCTCCCGCTCGCGCGGGGTGAGGCTGCGCAGCGGGTCGTCGCGGCGGCGGCGGACCAGCAGCTGCCCGACCACCTCCGGGTCCAGGACGGTCGCGCCGGTCGCGACCCGCTGCATCCCGTCGAGGAAGTCCGCGACCTCCGACACCCGGTCCTTGAGCAGGTAGCCGACGGCGCCGGCCCGGTCGGCGAGCAGGTCGTCGGCGTAGGAGACCTCGACGTACTGGGACAGCACGAGGATCGGGGTGCCCGGCACCCGGCGGCGGGCCTCGACGGCGGCGCGCAGCCCCTCGTCGGTGTGCGACGGCGGCATCCGCACGTCGACGATCGCGACGTCGGGCCGGTGCTCGACGACGGCCTCTACGAGGCTCGGGCCGTCACCGACGGCGGCGACGACCGTGTGGCCGCTCTCGGTGAGCAGCCGCACCAGCCCCTCCCGCAGCAGCACCGCGTCATCCGCGACAACCACCCGGAGGCCGCTCATGCCGCCACCTCCGCTGCGCTCCGGCGCCGACCTGAGCCCCACCCTGAGCTGCTGATTCGCAGCCCTCCGCTGCGCTCCGGACCGCTCATGCCGCCAGCTTGATGGCTTCGAGCAGCGTGGACGCCACCGGCAGGCCGGTCGCCTTGAGCAGGGACACGTCGGTGAAGCCGCCCGCGTACAGGACGCAGGAGGCGCCGAGGGACGAGGCGGCCTCGCCGTCGTCGACGGAGTCGCCGACGAGGACGACGTCGGCGGGGTCGAGCTGGAGGGCCTGCAGATGCCGCTCCAGGTACGCGGCCTTGCGGTGGCCGCCGACCGTGCCGGGCAGGCCGTCGACGCGGACCAGGTGGGCGCCGAGGCCGTGCCGCTCGACCTCGATGAGCAGCTCGTCGTGGAAGAACATGGACAGCAGCGACTGCGTGCCGGCCCAGCGGCCGATCGCCGCCATGGCGTCGGGGGCGAGCCGCACGTCGGCCATGCCCAGCCGGTACGCGTCGTGGAACGCGTCGTCGAGCAGCTGGAACTCGACCTCGTCGACCGGGCGGGCCAGCACGTGGGCGTAGTAGTCGAGGATCGGGCGGCGGAAGTCGCGCCGGTGGTCCTCGGCGGTGATCACCGGCCCGCCGACGATGGCCAGGCAGACGTTGGTGGCGTCGACGACGAGCTTCAGGTCGTCGAGGAGGGTGCCGTTCCAGTCCCAAACGAGGTGCTTCACCCGGGTGAGGATAGCCGTATGTCGCGCAGCAGCCGGTCCTCCTCCACCCGCCAGTAGCCGTGCTCCTTGCCGTCGAGCATGACCACGGGGATGCGGAAGCCGTACTCGTCCTCGAGGGCCTCGTCGCCGGTGATGTCGATCTCGGTCCAGTCCTCACCGGTGGCGGCCGCGACCCGCGCGATCGCCTCCTTCGCGACGTCGCACAGGTGGCAGCCGGGCCGGGTGTACAGGGTGAGCCTCATTGCAGCGCCGCCTTACGGATCTTGCCGGTGGCGGAGTGGGGCAGCTCGTCGACGAACTCGACCGCGGTCGGGCACTTGAAGCGGGCGAGGTTGCGTTCGCAGTGCGCGATCAGCTCCTCCGCGGTCACCTGCGACCCGGGGCGGCGCACGACGATCGCCTTGACGGTCTGGCCGGTGTACGGGTGCGGCACGCCGACCGCCGCCGCCTCCACGACCGCGGGGTGCCCGGCGAGGACGAGCTCGACCTCGTGCGGGTACACGTTGAACCCGCTGACCAGGATCAGCTCGCCGAGCCGGTCGACGATGAACAGGTCTCCGTCCTCGTCGGCGTAGGCGACGTCGCCGGTCGCCCACCACCCGTCGGGGTCGGGCGCGCCGGACCGGTCGGGCCAGTACCCGTCGAAGAGGTTCGGACCGCGCACGACGATCTCACCCGGGTCGGTGCGGACCTCGTCGTCCTCGTCGAGCAGGACCTCCTCGCCGCCGGCGTCGACGAGCTTGAGCTCCACGCCGGGGATCGGGCGGCCGATCGAGCCCGGTTTCACGGCGCCGCCGGCGAGGGTGCTGGTGAGGACGGGCGCGGCCTCCGTCAGCCCGTACCCCTGATGCACCGGCTTGCCGGTCGCCTCGGCGAAGCGGCGCTCGGCGGCGGGGTCGAGCGGCGACGCGCCGCAGACGGCGAGGCGGACCCCGGCCCAGGCGGCGGCGAGCCGCTCACCCATCAGCGACCAGGCGACGAACATCGGCGGGACACCGACGATGCCGGTGACGCCGTGCCGCTCGATGACCTCGAGGGCGTCGGCGGGGTCGAAGCGCTCGACGAGCACGCCGCACGCGCCGTGGTAGGCAACTGCGCCGAGGCCGCTGTTGAGCCCGTACGCGTGGAAGAGCGGCACGGCGAGCAGCAGCACGTCCTCGGGGCCGACGGGCGGCGGGTCGATGGCGGCGAGCTGCTCGTGGTTGGCGAGCAGGGCCCGGTGCGACAGCATCGCGCCCTTCGGGGCGCCGGCGGTGCCGGACGTGTAGAGCAGGATGGCCAGGTCACCGCCGCGACCGTCGGGGCCGGCGGGGCCGGCGGCGGGCGGGGTGAGCAGCTCCTGGAGGTTGCCGCCGAGGGTGTACTGCCGGGCCGGGCCGCCGGCGCCGACGGCGCTGATGACGGCCTGGGTGCCGACGAGGACGGCGGCGCCCGAGTCGGCGAAGACGTGGGCGAGCTCGCGCGGGGTGTAGGCGGGGTTGACGGGGACCGCGACGAGCCCGGCGCGCAGGATGCCGAAGAACACAGCGGCGAACTCGGGCACGTTGGGCAACGCGACCGCGACCCGGGCCGGGCCGAGGTCGTCGGCGGGCAGGCCAAGCCCGGTGAGCTGGGCGGCGACCGCGTCGACCTGCCGGTCGAGCTCGGACCAGGTGATCAGGGTGGCGTGTGATCGCAGGGCCGGTCGGGCGCCATGGGAGGCGGCGGCGCGCCGGACCAGATCGGCGAAATTCGTGACGTCCTGCACGATCGATCAGTCTGCCACGCCGAGGGTGAGTTGCCGTCAACAGAGAGATCACCCGTCACCAATCACCCTCGGGTCACCTGGCCTTGTGCCAGGGTGCTTACGCATCCGACACGCCCACTGAGTAAAGGTCCACCCGTTCGTGTGGGTCCGGCGTGTCGTGCCCGAGTAAGACCGGCGCGTGTACGTCCCGTTTGCCCAGATAATCGGCGTGTTGCACGGCGTGTTGTGAGCAAGTGACGGACAGCATGTGCGCCGGGACGTCCCCGATCTGTGGGAAGAATTGTGCCCTCACGCCAGAGACTGCCCACATGCGGGTGACGCCGGACCTATCATCACCCAAGTCAGCTCACCCCATTTGTTGCGAGTTGACACCCCTCACCCCGAGGAGGCCGAAGTGCCCGTGATCGCGCCGAATAAGCCGTGTGGTCTGGATTGCGACGCATGACCGCGATCCAGCACGTGTTCGACGCCGAGCACGCACTCGCCGATGGGCTGTCGATGCTGCGCGACTCGATGCGCGACATGTTCAGCACGGTGATCCGCGGTGAGGGCGGCAGCGTCCCACGTACCCGAGGCCGCCCCCACACCAACGAGGCACCCACCCGTCAGGGTGCCGGCCAAGGTTCCGGCACAAACGTCAGACCGAATGCGGGCACCAACGGCAAGCCCGTGCCCGGCACCGGCCTCATCGAAGAGGACACCGTCCCGATCTCGAAGGTCGCCGTGACCGGCACGCTCGTCGACGCCTGCCCGCCCGGCGGGACCGGCCAGCCTGGCGAGCCTGGCCAGCCCAGCGCGCAGGAGCCGGCGAAACCGGCCCGGCCGGACCGCAGCGACCCGGCGTCGGAGGTGTGGGCGCTCATCGAGCGTGCCCAGGCCGGCGACGGCGCGGCGTTCGGCCTGCTGTACGACCGGTACTTCGACACCGTCTTCCGGTTCGTGTACTTCCGGGTCGGCAACCGGCAGCTGGCCGAGGACCTGACCGCCGACACGTTCCTGCGGGCGCTCAAGCGGATCGGCAGCTTCACCTGGCAGGGCCGCGACCTCGGCGCCTGGCTGGTGACGATCGCCCGGAACCTGGTCGCCGACCACTTCAAGTCCGGCCGGTACCGCCTGGAGGTCACCACCGGTGATGTCCTGGACGCGGACCGCCCGGACCGGGGCCCGGAAGGCAGCCCTGAGGCGGCGGTCATCGACCACATCACGAACGTGGATCTGCTCAAAGCGGTCAAGCAGCTCAACCCCGAGCAGCAGGAGTGCATCGTGCTGCGCTTCCTGCACGGGTTCTCCGTCGCCGAGACCGCCCAGGCCATGAACAAGAACGAGGGCGCGATCAAGGCGTTGCAGTACCGCGCGGTCCGCGCCCTCGCGCGCCTGCTCCCCGACGGATTCCAGCCGTGACCGCTGTCACCTTCCGTTGCAGTGCCCCCTCCGGCGCCGTAACCAGCCTCCGCTCTGCACCGTTGGTCCGGGTGCGACCGTCGGCTTGGCGCACGGCGGACGCGGTGGCACACCATCCCGCTACCCTGCCGCGCCTGAGTGACGCGATCAGCGAAGGGGGGTGCCTCAGGTGATCGGCTCCGTCTTCCACCGTCGCCGGGCTGAGCGTTTCGCGCAGCTCGTGGACGAGGCGGCAGGAGCCCGCAGGCACCGCATGAGGTCCACGCTCGACGACTCCCTGACCGACCTGGTCTCAGTCAGCCAACGGCTGACTGACCTGCCGGTCAAGGTGGAGACGCAGCAGGAGTTCAAGGACGGACTGCGGGCCATGCTCCTGGCCACAGCAGAACGCGAAGGCATCGGCATCACCGCCAAGGACCCTGAGCCCGAGGTGACCCGCAGAGGGCTGAGCTCCCTGCGCCGCCCGGCGGGCAGCAGGCCCGCGGTCAGCCGCCGGACCCGCACCCGCGGCGCGATCGTCGTCGGCCTCGCCGCCGGCACCCTCGCGCTGTCGGGCATGTCCGCGGCGAGCGGCGACGCCATCCCCGGCGACGCCCTCTACACGGTGAAACGGTCCACGGAGAAGGCCCAGCTGGCGCTCGCCGGCTCGGACATCAGCCGGGGCCAGCTGTACCTGGAGTTCGCCCGGACCCGGCTCGACGAGGCCCAGGCGGTGAAGGACCCGGGCGGTCTGACCGCGGTCCTCGACGACATGGACAGCGAGACGCTCGAAGGCGTGCGCCTGCTGACCTCGACCGCCGTCAGCCGCAAGGACCCCGCCGCACTGGACGCCATCGACGCGTTCACCAGCACCCAGCGCGCCGGTGCCGAGAAGCTCCGGGCCGGCGTCAACGGCGACGCCAAGGCCCGCGCCGCCCAGTCCGTGACCCTGCTCGACGAGATCGACCGGCGGTCCAAGGCGATCCGCCCGCTGATCAAGTGCGGCTCCGCCGCGGTCTCCGCCGCCGACCAGCTCGGGCCGGTGCCCAACAGCACCGCGTGCAAGCCGGCCGGTCAGAAGACCTCGGGGTCCACCACGCAGCAGCCGGGCAACACCCAGCAGCAGAACAACCCGGGCCAGACCGGCGCCCCGGCCGGCCAGCGTCCCGTCCCCAGCGGCTCGGCCGACGCCGGTGCGACCGAGTCCGCACCGGCGGCACCCAGCGAGGGGCCCACGCCTTCCCCCACGAAGAACCAAGGTCTGCTCGACTGGCTGTTCGACTGAGCTGCACATCATGCGAAAGGCCCGGTGTCGGACACCGGGCCTTTCTCGTTGTTCATGCCGGTACGGTTGGTCAGTCCGGGGGAAAGCAGAGGGGGTTTCGCGCATGCCGATCCGACCTTCGACCGCCGCGCTCGCACTGCGGCGCCGCCGGCAGTCCGGCCGCATCATGGCGTCCTCAGCCGGCTGGGCCGTCGCCGAGGTCGAAGCCGCCCTCGAGGTCCCCGCCGACCCGTCCGCCGCCGCCTTCTTCGACGTCGACAACACGATGATGCAGGGCGCGTCGATCTACTACTTCGCCCGCGGCCTCGCCAAGCGCAAGTACTTCACCAGCGGCGACCTGGTCCGCTTCGCCTACCAGCAGGCCCGCTTCCGCCTCCTCGCCTCCGAACACGCCGGCACCGTCGCAGGCGCCAAGTCCACGGCGCTCGCGTTCATCGCCGGCTGGCAGGTCGAGGACATGGAGCGCCTCTGCGAGGAGATCTTCGACGAGCTGATGGCCGACCGGATCTGGTCCGGCACGCGCGCCCTCGCCCAGCTGCACCTCGACGCCGGCCAGCGCGTCTGGCTCGTCACCGCCGCCCCCGTCGAGCTCGGCCGCATCATCGCGCAGCGCCTCGGCCTGACCGGCGCCATCGGCACCGTCGCCGAGATCTGCGACGGCGTCTACACCGGCCGCCTCGTCGGCGACCTCATGCACGGCCCCGAGAAGGCGGCCGCGATCACCGCCCTCGCCGAGGTCGAGCGCCTGGACCTGCAGCGCTGCGCCGCCTACAGCGACTCGGTCAACGACACCCCCATGCTGTCCACCGTCGGCTACGCCGTCGCCGTCAACCCCGACCCCGCCCTGCGGCGCGAGGCCCGCAAGCGTGGCTGGGAGATCCGCGACTTCCGCACCGGCCGCAAGGCCGCGAAGATCGCCGTGCCGGCGGCGCTCGCGACCGGCGTGCTCATGGGCGGGGTCGCGACGGCCGCCGCCCTGCGCCGCCGGCGCCGCGTGCCGACCACCTGATCACTGCCGGCGGTGGGCTGGCGCTTCGGTGCGTGCGCGCCAGCCGGACCACCGTGGTGGTCCAGTCGTGTCCTGGTCATCTGGACGACCACGACGCGACTTCGATCAACCGGGCAAGGTCACAAGTGAGCCAGTCGCGACCGCGACGGAACACCCTCACCGCCCTCACATCGATCCGCCGGGCCCACCCGGACGGCGGCCTGACCGACACCGTGCGCGTTCGTGGTCAGCGCATCAGCTGGAGAAGGCGTCCGGCCGGCGGTCGAGGAGTTTGTACAGGGTCTGCTGGATCGTCTCGCGGACCTGGTCGGCGAGGTTGAACACGACCATCGGGTCGTCGGCGGAGTCGACGAAGTCGGCGGTCGGGATGGGTTCGCCGAACTCGATGAGCCACTTGCTCGGCAGGGGGACCATGCCGAGCGGGCCGAGCCAGGGGAACGTCGGGGTGACCGGGAAGTACGGAGCGCCCAGCAGGCGGGCGAGCGGCCGCAGGTTGCCGATCAGGGGGTAGATCTCCTCCGCGCCGACGATGGAGACCGGGACGATGGGGGTGCCGGTGCGCACGGCGGCGGAGACGAAGCCGCCCCGGCCGAAGCGTTGCAGCTTGTACCGCTCGGCGAAGGGCTTGCCGATGCCCTTGAAGCCCTCGGGGAAGACGCCGACGAGCTCGCCCTCGCCGAGGAGGCGTTCGGCGTCGGGGTTGCAGGCGAGGGTGGCGCCGGACTTGCGGGCCATCTCCGACAGCACGGGCAGGCGGAAGACCAGGTCGGCGCCGAGCAGGCGCAGGTGGCGGCGGGCGGCGGTCTCGTCGTGGACGGCGACGGAGAGCATCAGGGCGTCGAGGGCGACGGTGCCGGAGTGGTTCGCGACGACGAGGGCGGGGCCCTCCTTGGGCAGGTGCTCGACGCCGAAGACCTCGGTGCGGAACCACTGCCGGTACAGGGGGCGCAGCAGCGGCAGGAACACGCCGTCGGTGAGGTGGCGGTCGAAGCCGAAGTTGTCGACCTCGTAGTCGCCGGTGAGCCGCTCGCGCACGAAGGCGAGCGCCCCGGCCACCCGGTCGTCCCACTCGTCAGGGAGACCGGCCTCGGCGGAAGCGCCGCCGCCGGCGTCGCGGGAAGCACCGCCGCCGGCCTCGCCGGAAGCACCGGCGTCGCGGGAAGCGCCGCCGGAACGGTCGGCGTCGCCGGAACGGTCGGCGTCGCCGGACGGCGCGGACGGGGCCGGCTCGGGAAGACCAGGATCAGGCAGACCAGGGTCGAAGCGACCAGGGTCGGTCATTTGCCCGCCTCCAACGCGGCGCGTGCCGCACGGGTCCGTCGGAAGCCTTCGAGCAGGGTCTGTTCGAGGGCGCGGATGCGCTCGGCCGGGAGTGCCTCGCCGGAGCGGCGGCTGCGGACGAACTCGTCGAAGGCTTCAGCGGTGGTGCGCGGGGTGAAGCCGAACTCGCGGATGAGCCTGCTCGTGTCGACGACCCGGCCGTGGACGAACAGGTCGAGCTGGTCGAACGACACGTTGCCCCGGCCGAGGCCGGCGGCGGCGCCGAGGCCGGGCTCGACGACGGGGAACGTGATCCGGCCGGCGCGGCGGACGGCCTGGGACAGCGTGAGGGTGCCGCCGCCGGCGACGTTGAACGTGCCTGGGTGCGACTCGGCCACGGAGCGGTGCAGGACCTCGAACGCGTCGTCGACGTGCAGGAACTGCAGCCGCGGGTCGCGACCGAAGACGGTCGGCACGACGGGCGCGGCGAAGTACCTGGTGAGGCTGGTGTCGACGGTCGAGCCGATGAACGGCGCGAAGCGCAGCACGGTGGCGGCGACGTCGGGGCGGCGCCGGCGGAACCCGCGGACGTAGCCCTCGATGTCCAGGACGTCCTTGGCGAAGCCGCCGCGCGGGATCTCGCGCGGCTCGGTGTCCTCGGTGAAGATCGCCGGGTCGCGGAACGACGCACCGTAGGCCGCGGTGGAGGAGCGGACCACCAGCTTGCGCAGCCGGGACGCCTGCTGGCAGGCGGCGAGCAGCTGCATCGTGCCGATGACGTTGAGTTCCTTCATCGCGGCGCGGCCGCCGTGCTGGTCGGCGGCAGTGGTCACGGCGAGGTGCGCGACCGCCTCGACACGGGCGTCGACGAGCACCCGCAGCACCCCGGGGGTGCGCAGGTCGATCTGGTGCACGTCGACGTCGTTGAGCACCGCGGCGAGCTCGCCGGACGGTGCCGTGCTGTCGATGCCGACGACCCGCTCGATCCGGGGATCGGCGGCGAGCCGGGCGGCCAGATGTGCGCCGAGATACCGGCCGACCCCGGTGACCAGGACGACCCGTGGCGTGTTCACGCCGTCACCTCCGCTGCGCTCCGGTGCCACCGCGAGCCGAACTGCGCCCATGGTTCGCGGCTCCTCCGCTGCGCTCCGGCCCGCTCACGCCATCACATCCGCGGCGCCGCCCCCGAGCGGGCCCGCACCTGTGGTGCCGGCCCGGACTCGTGGTGAGCGACCGCAGCGTTGCGCTGCTGTGGATGCGAGTGCGAGCGAACCGGGGTGGATCGCCGACGCGCTGCTACTTGCCGAGACGACGACGCTGGACGCGGGTCTTGCGCAGCAGCTTGCGGTGCTTCTTCTTGGCCATACGCTTGCGGCGCTTCTTGACCACCGAGCCCATACGGGTATCTCCTCGAAACAGCGGAACGCGTGCCATCGCTGGCACGCCGAAGACATGGTTAGCGGCTCCAGCGTAGCCGCACCCCCGCGTGATCGGAAAAGCGGGCCCACCGGTGGTGGTGATCAGGCCGTCTCGCGGAACGCTTCGCGTAGGTATGCGTCGACCGCGTGCTCCGGCACCCGGAACGACCGGCCCACCCGGACGGCGGTCAGGTCCCCGGCGTGGACCAGGCGGTACACGGTCATCTTGGACACCCGCATCAGGGTTGCCACCTCGGCGACCGTGAGAAACCTGACCTCGCCCAACCGGCCTTCGGTGGTATGTGGCGTGCTAGACATCGCGACCTCCGACCAGCGTGCGCGCCGAACTGATGAATCAGCGTGTTATCAGTACGGTAACGGTACTGCTGTGACTTGCGCCCTGGCTTCGTCGGATTCTTTCCTCCCCAAGGTCAAGTCGGCGCCCCGCCGGAGCCGGATCACTCCGTGCGCAGCGCGACGACGGGGTCCAGGCGCCCGGCGCGCTGCGCGGGGACGACGCCGAAGATGATGCCGACGGCCGCGGAGACGCCGAAGGCGAGCGCGAGGGACCACCAGGTGATCGCGGCCGGCACCGGGGACAGGGCGGCCACGACGAGGGCGGCGCCGATGCCGAGGGCCATGCCGACGCACCCGCCGAGGGTGGTGAGCAGCACCGCCTCGAGCAGGAACTGCACGCCGATGTCGCGGGGCCGGGCGCCGACGGCCTTGCGCAGCCCGATCTCCTTGGTCCGTTCGCGGACGGAGACGAGCATGATGTTGGAGACGCCGACACCGCCGACGAGCAGGGAGATGCCGGCGATCGCGGCGAGGACGCCGGTGAGCACGCCGAGGATGTCGCCGAGCACGCCGAGGATCTGCTCCTGGGTGACGGCGCTGAACTCGGTGCCGGGGTGGCGGCGGGCGAGCTCGGCGATGATGCGGCCGCTGAGATCGTCGATCTCCGCCCGGTTCGGGGCCTTGATCGCGATCCCGTCGACGCGGTTGGTGCCGAGGAGGCGCTGTGCGGTGGTGATCGGGACGTGGACCTCGTTGTCGCGGTCGACGCCGAGGCTCTGCCCGAGCTGGGCGAAGACGCCGATGACGCGGAAGCGGACGCCGGCGATGGTGATCTGCTGGCCGACGGCGTCGCGGTCGCCGAAGAGGGTCTTGGCGACGCTCCAGCCGAGCACGGCGACGCGGCGTTGCGTGTCGACGTCGCTGCGGCTCAGGTACGTGCCGCGGGCCAGGCTGCGCACGAACACCTGCGGGGTGGTCTCGATGACGCCGTTGATCGTGGCGAACGTGTCGACGGTGCCCGCGGCGACGGTCTCGCCGGAGGCGACGGTGACGGCGACCCGGTTGCGGTCCCCGACGATCTTCGCCACGGCGTCGACGTCGTCGAGGTCCATCCGCGACACCGACGGTGCCGAGCCGAGGCTCACCTGCCCGGGCAGGACGATGAGCAGGTTCGAGCCGAGGCCCTCGACCTGCCGTTCGATCTGTTGTTTGGTACCGGTGCCGATGGCGACGAGCACGACGACCGCGGCCACGCCGATGATCACGCCGAGCATGGTCAGCGTGGAGCGGAGCCGGTTCGCGCGCAGCGCGTCGATGGCGACCCGCCAGGCCTCGGCGAACCTCACGACACGATCTCGCCGTCGCGCATGACGATCTTGCGGTGGGCGCGGTCGGCGACCTCGTTGTCGTGGGTGACGATGACGAGGGCGACGCCCTGCTCCCGGTTGAGCGCCTCGAGCAGGGCGAGGACCGCCTGGCCGTTGCGGGTGTCGAGGTTGCCGGTCGGCTCGTCGGCGAGGAGCACCTGCGGGTCGGTGACGAGGGCCCGGGCGATCGCGACCCGCTGCTGCTCGCCGCCGGACAGCTGGTTGGGCCGGTGGTCGAGGCGGTGGGCGAGGCCGACCCGCTCCAGCATGGCCGCCGCGCGGCGGCGCCGCTCGCCGGCCCGCACGCCCCGGTACACCAGCGGCAGCGCCACGTTGTCGACGGCGCTGGTGCGGGCGAGCAGGTGGAAGGACTGGAAGACGAACCCGATCGTCTCGTTGCGCAGCTTCGCGAGGGCCTGCGGGTCGAGGTCGGCGATCTCGCGGCCGCCGATGCGCAGCGAGCCGGCGGTCGGGCGGTCCAGGCCGCCGAGCAGGTGCATGAGCGTCGACTTGCCCGACCCGGACGGGCCGATGATCGCCACGTAGTCGCCGGCGTCGATGGTGAAGCTGACCCCGCGCAGCGCCGGGACGGTGACGCCGTCGAGGGCGTACTCCCGGGTGACGTCCCGCGCGACGAGGGCCGCGGTCATCGGGGCAGGTCCATGCCCTGGGTGACCTTGTCGGTGCCGCGGACCACGACCCGGTCGCCGTCGGCGACGCCGCTGAGGACCTCGACCCGGTCCTGGCCGGCGACGCCGATGCTGACGGTGGCCTGGACGGCCTTGCCGTCGCGGACGAGCCACACGACGTCCTTGCCGCCGACGTTGAACACGGCCGCGGCGGGCACGGTCACGGCGTCGCGGATCTGGCGGACCTGCAGGTGTGCGACCGCGTTCATGCCGGGGCGCGGCGCCGGGGCGGGGCGGCCGTCGGCGAAGGTGCCCTTGCCCAGCGTGAGCCGCGACCGGTACGACACGCCGCCGCGCGCCGACGTCGACGGCAGCACGTCGGCGGAGGTGACGGTCGCCTCGTAGGTGGCGCCGGGTGCGGCGTCGAGCTCGACCCTGGCGGTGACGCCGGGCTGGACGAGCAGGACGTCGGTCTCGTCGACCTCGGCCATCAGCCCCAGCTCGGACACGTCGACGACGGTGAGGATGGCGGTGCCGGCGGTGACCTGCCCGCCGACGGGCACGGCCGGGTCGACGCCCGGACCGGCGGCGCCCCCGGCGGCGGTGGCGGCGCCGGCCGCGGCGGGCGCCTGGCCGCCGGCCGCGGCGCCGAGCAGGTCCGTGATCGACGGTGCCGCGGCGGCGGAGGTGCCGCCGAGCTGCACGATGCCGGCGACGGGGGCGCGCAGCGTCAGCGCGTCGACGGTCGACTTCGCCAGGTCGTACGCGGCCTGTGCCTGGCTGCGCTGGGCGGCGGTCAGCGCAGCCATCGCCTTCGTGACGCTGGCCAGGCCGCGCTGGACGGCGGCGATGACCGCCCGGGCGGACGCGGCGGCCTCCTGGTAGGACTTCTCGGCGAAGTCGATCTGGGCGAGGAGCCCGGCCCGTACCCCGGCGTCGGCGATGACCTGGGCGGCCTTACGGGCCTCGCCGAACGCTTTCGCGGCGGCGGCGTCGGTCTTCTGCTGCGTCGCCGAGAGGTTCTTGACGCCGCCTCCCCCGCCGCCGGCGCTCCTGAGCGCGTCGAGGGCCTCCTCGGCGCTGCGCAGCCGCTGCTGCGCGGACGGGGAGTCGACGACGGCGAGGACCTGCCCGGCCTGCACCGTGTCGCCGGGGCGCACGGCGAGGGCAGCGAGGGTGCCGTCGGCGGCGGCCGTCAGGGTCGCCGCGGCCCGCGCGGTGACGGTGGCGGGGGCGTCGACGACCTCGACCACGTCGCCGCGGCCGGCGGTGCCGAGCCCGATGTCGTCCTGCTCGTCGCCGCAGGACGCGCCGGTGAGCGAGAAGACGGTGAGGACGGCGACAAGCAGCTGGACACGCGGGGGGACGCGATGCACGCCCGCAAGTCTGCCACGCCGTGCACGGGCGTCGATCAGGCGTGGCTGCGCACGTACTTCACGCAGTCGGTGGCGACGCCGTCCCAGGACACGCCGTAGACCTTCATGGCGGCGTCCTGCAGGGCGTCACCCTGCCGGGCGGTCCGGTCGAAGAACTCGAGCATCTTCTGCTCGCCGAAGCGCTCCGCCATCCGGTTGACCGCCAGGTAGGCGATGCCGTACCGGCCACTGACGTCGGCGGCCGTGCTGCCCTCCGGCGGGTCGTCCATCGCGATCTCGTTCTGCCAGCGGCCGCTCTGCACGTACTTGCGCACCGAGGCGACGTCGTCGAAGCGGCCGCCGAGGCCCTGCACGCGCACGTACTCGGCGATGCCCTCGACGAGCCACCACGTCTGGTCGTAGGCGCGCTGCACGGTGGCGAGGGTCACCACGTGCGTGAACTCGTGCCGCAGCACGTCCAGGGTCTCCTTCGTGTCGACCCGGTTGGCGTTGAGCACGATCTCGGTGGCGTCGGCGGTCAGCGGCAGCGCGAAGCCGGCGACCCAGCTCTCCTGTTTGATGCCGTACCAGGTGGACCACTCCTCCGGCCCGGCGAGGTACACGACGTACCGGGACGGCGGCGGGCTCCACTTCGCGTAGCGGTCGGCCAGCTCGGCGGCCTTCTCCGCCGCCGAGAGCAGGGTGCCCAGCCGCGACGCGTATTTCGGGGTGGTCGCCATGATGACCCGCTTGCCGACCGAGACCCGCAGCTCGCTGCGCTCCCAGGGGCGCGGGCCGAGGTCCTCGGCGACGCCGAACTCGAGCAGTTTCACGCCGGCGCCGGTGACGTTCCACTTCGTCTTCGACTCGATGTTCATCGGGTCGCAGGTGGTCACGACGTAGCAGTACTTGACGTAGACGATCACGTCGGCGGTGTTGTCGGCGGCGACCTCGACGGCGTCGAGGACCGTCGGCTCCCACACCTTGACCTGCAGCTGGCGCAGCGAGTTGAACCGCCGGGTGAGCTCCTCGCGCAGGGCGCCCGCGGACGGGTCGACGGCGGCGACGAACCCGGCGGTGTCGCCGCTGAGCAGCGCCTTGCCCTGGTCGGCGAGGGCCTGCTTGACCTTGCCGTCGACGGACGCCGGCGCGGAGCCTTTCGGGGTGCCGCTGGTGCCGGGCCGGCCGCCGGTCTCGCCAGCGGCCTTGCCGCCCGGGTCGACGCCCTGGGCGGTGCCGGCCGCGGTCCGCTCCCGGCGCACCGTCTCGAACGCGATCGCCGCCGGCGGCGTGACCAGCACCAGTGCGAGCGCGACGAGCAGCGCGGCGCGCAGCCCGGTGATCTTGGAGCGCCGTGGCGGGGCCGGCGGCGGGTAGGGCTGGTAGCCGCCGAACCCTGGATAGGTCTGCGGCGGATACGGCGGTCCCGGGTACGGCGGCTGCGGCCGGTACGTCTGCGGCCCGGGCTGCGGCGGGTACATCTGCGGCCCGGCCTGCGACGGCACGCCGAGGTGCGGCCCGGCCGGGAAGGCCCCGGTCTGCGGCGCCCCGCCCGGCGTCGGCCGAACGGGCTCGCCGGGCATCGGCTGCGGCGGTGGGTGGCCCGCAGAGGTCCGCGGCTGGACGACCGGGTGCTGGCCGGTGTCGCCGACCCGGGGCCGGACGATCGGCTGCTGGCCGGTGTTGCCCATCCGCGGCGGGAACGGGCCGACCGGCGGCCACGGCGCGACCGGCTCGGCGGAGGTCGCCGGTCGCAGGGGCGTGGACGGCTGCGGCGCGGACGGCTGCGGCGCCGGCGGCGCCCAGGTCCACGGGGTCGAGGTGGGCGCCGCGACCTGCTCGGCGGGCTGCTCTGCGGGGGTGCGCTGCTGCGGCAGCGGGGCGCGGGCGGGCGCCACGGAATCCGCCACCTGGCCCGGTGCGGTGTCCGGTCCCGGGTGGCGGGTCGCGTCAGACTCATCCCCCTGCATCACTGCCGGAACGTACGCGACCCGGTCAAGGTGCCGCGTCGCCCATACGGACGAGATGCTGGGTAAGCCCGTAACCTCCGGCTATGTCCGTCTAGCCGCGCGAGGAGACCGCCCGGGCGAGGAACCCGAGGTTGGCGGGGCGTTCGGCGAGGCGCCGCATCATGTACGCATACCACTGGGTGCCGTACGGCAGGTACACCCGCACGGTGTACCCGAGGCGGGCGAGCCTGAGCTGCTCGTCGGGGCGCACGCCGTACAACATCTGGAACTCGAACTCGTCGGGGTTGCGGTCGAACCACTTGGCCCGGTCCTCGCCGATCGCGACCAGCCGCGGGTCGTGCGTGGCGAGCATCGGGTAGCCGGCGCCGGACATGAGCACGTTGAGGCAGCGCACGTAGGACTTGTCGACGTCGAGCCGGGACTGGTAGGCGACCGACTCCGGCTCCTTGTAGGCGCCCTTGCACAGCCGCACGCGGGACCCGGCGACGGCCAGCTCGCGGCAGTCGGCCTCGGTGCGGCGCAGGTACGACTGCAACACGGCCCCGGTGGTCGGGAACTCGGCGCGCAGCCGGCCGAGGACCTCCAGGGTGGAGTCGGTGGTGGTGTGGTCCTCCGCGTCGAGGGTGACGGTGGTGCCGGCCTCGCTCGCCTTGGCGCAGATGGCGCGGGCGTGCTCGTAGGCGACCTTCTCGTCGAAGACCTGGCCGAGGGCGGAGAGCTTGAGGCTGACCTCGGCGGCCGGGGTCAGCTCGGCGGCGTGCAGGGCGTCGAGCAGGCGCAGGTATTCGTCCCGGGTCGCCTCGGCCTGCTGGGGGTTGGTGGTGTCCTCACCCAGGTGGTCGATGGTGACGGCCAGTCCGTCGGCGACGAGCTCGCGGGTGCGTTGTAACGCGTCGTCCACGTGCTCGCCCGCGATGAAACGGCGAACGATGCTCCGGCTGACCGGGGCGGTTTCAACGATCCGCTCGACCCGATGTGAGCGGGCCGCGGCGAGGATGACCGATCTGAGCATGTGCCGAGCGTAGACAGAACCACCCGCCACCGGTGACGCCTGGTCGCCAGTGTGGCATTTCTTGACTACCTTGGTCGGGTGGACTTCGACGCGTATGCGCGGACCGCTGTCGACATCGTCAACGCGCCGCTCGAGAGCATGCAGGATCTCGCCGCGCTGTTCGGCGAGGACAGCTGGCAGACCGCCGAGGCGACGGAGCGCGACCTGATCGCGTTCCGGCGCGCCCGCAAGCGGCTGCGGGAGGTGTTCGAGCACGGTTCCTCCGGCCGGGACATCGCGGCCGTCGCCGAGCTCAATGCGCTGCTGGAGGCGTATCCGATGCAGCCGCGCATCTCCGGGCACGACACCCATGACTGGCATATGCACGTCACCGGCCGCGGCTCGTCGGTCAGCTCGGAGCTGCTGGCCGGCGCGGCGTGGGGGCTGGCGGTGTGGCTGTGCGAGCACGGCAGCTCGCGCTTCGGCGTGTGCGCCGACGAGCGCTGCGGCAACGTCTACCTGGACACGTCGTCCAACTGTTGCCGCCGGTTCTGCTCGGAGCGGTGCGCGACGCGGTCGCACGTCGCGGCGCACCGGGCCCGCAAGCGTGCCGCGGAAACGGGCACCACACGGGCACCGTCGCAGGTCGGGGCCGGCGAGGCGGACCGGGCGGTCGTCACCGCGTAAGTGCTGGAAACGGCCACGGACGCAGCCGACTTCGGCATATCTTGCGTGATGTGGTTCGCTTTCCCGCGCACCCGACACGACCGAAATTTCGGATATGTCGGATGTTTGGGGCAGGGCGATGTTGGGTCGTGGCACCTGTATACGGCCGTCGACACCGGGTACCGCACCGGATCACAACGCCCTACGAAGGAGAAACAGCACCATGGCACAGGGAACCGTGAAGTGGTTCAACGCTGAGAAGGGCTTCGGCTTCATCAGCGTCGACGGCGGCAACGACGTCTTCGTCCACTTCTCCGCGATCGCCGAGGACGGGTACCGCAGCCTCGACGAGAACCAGCGCGTCGAGTTCGAGATCAAGCAGGGTCCGAAGGGGCCGCAGGCCGAGGCCGTCCGCAAGATCTGACCGTCGACTTCACGGCCCGGCGCGCAGCGGCGTGCCGGGCTCTTTCCCTGCCGCCGCCGCTCCGGGCCTTTCCCTGCCACCGCCGGCCGCGCGGCCGGGACCGCTCAGACGACCGACGGGGTGGCGAGGTGCTGGCGGGCGAAGCGCAGCGACTCGGCGAGGTCCGCCTCCCGCTCCGCCCGGCTGCCCGCCTTACGCGTGCCGACCTCGACCGCGACCGACCCGGTGAACCCGCGCCTCCCCAGCGACTCCAGCAGCTCCGCGCACGGCTGGGTGCCCCGGCCGGGGACCAGGTGCTCGTCGCGGCCCTTGCCGGTGCCGTCACCGAGGTGCACGTGGGCCAGGCCCGCCCCCATCGTGTCGGCGAGGCCCAGCGCGTCGGTCCGTGACGCCGCGCAGTGCGACAGGTCCAGGGTGTACGCGTCGAAGCCGATGACCGTCGGGTCCCAGCCCGGCGCGTAGGGCACGAACTCGCGCCCGACGCCGCGCAGCGGGAACATGTTCTCCACCGCGAACCGGATCCCGGGGAACGCCTTGCCGAGGCGGGCCAGCCCGGTCTCGAACGTCCGCGCGTAGTCGCGCTGCCAGGCGAACGGCGGGTGCACCACCACGACCGGCGCGCCGAGGGTGTCGGCGAGCAGCGCGGCCCGCCGCAGCCGCTCCCACGGGTCAGGACTCCACACCCGCTGGGTCACCATCAGGCACGGGGCATGCACGGACCGGACCGGCACCCCGTAGTGCCTGGACAGCCCGGCGAGGGCGCCCGCGTCCTGGCTCACGGCATCGGACCAGACCATCACCTCGACGCCGTCGTAACCGACGGCGGCGGCCATCTCGAACCCGGCCGCGGTGGGCTCGGGGAAGACGGACGAGGTGGACAACAGGACCGGCACTCGAGGACTCACTCCACCAGGCTAACCCCGGCCCGGTAGCGTCTCCCGTCGATCAACCCGACTCCAACACCTCCAGCCGGCGAAGAATCACCCCTTCGCGCAGCGCCCACGGGCAGATCTCGATCTCGTCGATGCCGAGGCTGCGCATCGTGACCTCGGCCACGACCGCGCCGGCGAGGATCTGGTGCGCCCGGCCCGGGCTGACCCCGTCGATCTCGGCCAGGGCCGCCGACGGCATCCGGCGGATGAACGACAGGACCTGGTGCACGCCCGTCCTGGTGAGCCGCCGCGGGACGCGCAGCCCGGCGCCCGACGGCGCGGCGCCGGCCAGCCGGGCCAGCGTCCGGAACGTCTTCGACGTGGCGACCGGCCGGTCCCAGCCGGTGTCCAGCAGCCGCTTCGCCGGCCTCGCGACCTCGGCCTCCACGTAGTCGCACAGCGCGTCGACCGACGCCTTGCTCGGCGGGTCCCCGTCGAGCCGCTCCCGGGTCAGCCGGCCCGCGCCGAGCGGCACGGACAGCGCCACGTCGGGCTCCTCGTCGATGCCGCCGGCCAGCTCCAGCGAGCCGCCGCCGATGTCCATCACCAGCAGCCGCCCGGCCGACCAGCCGAACCAGCGGCGGACCGCGAGAAACGTCATGATCGCCTCGGCCTCGCCGGACAGGACCTGCAGGTCGACGCCGGTCTCCTCGCGGACCCGCCGCAGCACCCGGGCCGAGTTGGTGGCGTCGCGCACCGCCGAGGTGGCGAACGCGAGCAGGTCCTCGGTCTCCAGCGCGGCCGCCGCGTCGCGGGCCTCGGCGCAGGCGCCGACCAGGCTGTCGGCGCCGGCCCGGCTCAGCTCGCCGTCCTTGCCGATCTTCTCGGCGAGCCGCAGCTCCGCCTTCTGCGAGTGCGCCGGCCACGGATGGGCACCGTGATGGGCGTCGACCACCAGCAGGTGCACCGTGTTGGAGCCGACGTCGAGCACACCGAGCCGCATCCCATCACCGTAATGCCGCGGTCCACCGCGTACGCTTTGTCAAATGGAGATTCACGTCGCGGTCGACAGCATCGGCGACTCCGACACGCCGCGCGACCTCGAGGTCGACCTCGACTTCCCCCGGGAGTACCTGGAGTTCTCCGACCCCGCGGACGCCGACCATCTCGTGCGGGCCGACCTGACCTGGCTGCTGTCGAACTGGACGTGTGTGTACGGGCGCGGCTGCCACGGCATCATCGAGGGCAAACCCGAGGAGGGCTGCTGCTCCCACGGCGCGTTCTTCACCGACGCCGACGACGAGAAGCGGGTCCGGGCCGCCGCGAAGCGCCTCACGCCCGAGCACTGGCAGCACTACCGGCGCGGGTTCAAGCAGTACACGGAATGGGACACGATCGACGGGGAGTCCAAGGCGCTGCGCACCGCCACCCGGCCCGGCGCCGGGTGCGTGTTTCAGAACGACACCGACTTCCCCGGCGGCGGCGGGTGCGCCCTGCACGGCCAGGCCCTCCGCGACGGCGTGCACCCCCTGGAGTACAAGCCGGACGTGTGCTGGCAGCTGCCGGTGCGCCGCGACCAGGACTGGCGCAAGCGGCCCGACGGCACCAAGGTCCTCGTGTCCACGCTCGGCGAGTTCGACCGGCGCGGCTGGGGCGAAGGCGGGCACGACCTGCACTGGTGGTGCACGTCCTCGCCGGAGGCGCACGTCGGCACGAAGCGGCTGTACCAGGAGTACGCGGCTGAGCTGACCGCACTCATCGGCGCGGCGGCGTACGCGAAGCTGGCGGCGCTGTGCGCGGAGCGCGCGCAGCAGGGCATGATCGCGCCACACCCGGCCACGACGGTCGCGCTGACCCTGCTGCCGACCCGCCGCGCCTGACGCCCAGGGCGCCGGCCGGCGGTGCGGGTCATGTCGCCGGGGCGGAGCCGGGGCGGGTGCGGGCGGTGCGGGTCAGTCGTCGTCGCCTGGGGCGGAGCCGGGGCGGGCGCGGCGGGACCTTGCGAACAGCGAGTAGCCGACTGCCGTCAGTGACAGGCCGACGAGGATGCTCGGCAGGGCCTGGGGCCAGTGGGTGCGGGTGATCGCGGTCCAGGTCGAGCTGGCGGCGAGAAGCACGCCGATCAGCATCATGATCGTCCCGGCGGTGCCGGAGTTCAGGCTGCGCACCTCTGCAAACGCTACGGGGTCGCGGCTGTCGAGTGTGCGACAACGCGGGAACTCGCCACCGGATCTGCGCGGCGGTGCAATAGGTTCATGCGGTGACCGAAGAGATCTTCCCCGGGGTTGAGCTGGGCGAGGGCACCGTGGTGGAGCCCGGTGCCCGGATCGGGGTGCCGCCGCGCGGCGCGGCGCCCGGCGAGCTGCCGACGATCATCGGGCCAGGCAGCAGGATCCGGTCCGGGACCGTGATCTACGCGGGGGCGCGGATCGGGGCGCGGTTCCAGTCCGGGCACGGCGCGATGATCCGGGAGAACAACGTCATCGGTGACGGCTGCTCGGTGGGCACGAATGCGGTGCTGGAGCCCGGCAACCGCATCGGCGACGGCAGCCGGGTCCACTCGCACTGCTTCCTGGAGAACGTGACGCTGGGGCGCCGGGTGTTCCTCGGGCCGGGCGTGGTCTTCACCGACGACCCGCACCCGCCATGCCCCCGGTACGACGAGTGCGTCGGCGGCGCCACGGTCGAGGACGACGCCTCGATCGGCGGCAACGCCACCATCCTGCCCGGCGTGCGGATCGGCGCCCGGGCGCTGGTCGGGGCGGGGTCGGTGGTGACCAGGGACGTGGCGCCGGACACCGTGGTCGCGGGCAGCCCGGCCCGGGAGAAGCGCAAGACGTCGGAGCTGGTGTGCGCCCCCGGGCACTTCGCCCGGCCGTACGAGTGGCGCGAGGCACTGGACTCGTAACACGTCCACCTCAAGTCGGCGGGCGATCGGCCGAATCTGCAGATGTGACCCTGCCCGCGATCAACGCTCTGGTCGACGTGGTGCTGATGGACGGCGAGGCCTATCAGTCCCGTGTCGAGGACGTCGCCGGTAAGCGGCTGATCGTCGCCGCGCCGTTCGGCGTCAACGGCGCCGACATGCCGAAGCTCGGCAGCTCCGTCGAGCTGGCCTGGGTGGCCGGCGACCGCCGGCAGGCGGTGGACGTGCGGCTGGTCGAGCTGAGCCGGGAGCAGCCGCCGCGCTGGTCGCTGGAGGCGGTCGGGTCGGTGCGGCTGCAGACGCGGCGCAACTACGTGCGTGGCGGCGGCGGCGAGGGCGTCGAGGTGTCCAAGGACGGCACCGCGTTCGCCGGGCGGGTCGTCGACCTGTCCGAGGGCGGCGTGCGGTGCCGGATGCACGAGGACCGCTTCGACCGCGACGACCGGGTCGACCTGCGGATCGCGCTGGACGACGAGACGATCGCGATCCGCGGCACCGTGCTGTTCGTGCGCCGCGACCCGGAGAACGAGGCGTTCGACGTGATCATCACGTACGAGACGACGGAGCTGATGGGTCGCGCGATCCGCGGGTACGTCCTGCGGCGCGAGATGGAGGAACGCCGCAGGGCCCGCGAGTCGGTGGCGAACGCCGGATAACCCCTGAGTGCCTCACGCAACGGCGCATGGGCCCGCGGGTGGGCTTACGGCTCGAACTTGTAGCCCAGGCCGCGCACGGTGACGATGAAGCGCGGCGCCGAGGGCTCCGGCTCGATCTTCGAGCGCAGCCGCTTGACGTGCACGTCGAGGGTCTTGGTGTCACCGACGTAGTCGGCGCCCCAGACGCGGTCGATCAGCTGGCCGCGGGTGAGGACCCGGCCGGCGTTGCGCAGGAGCAGCTCGAGCAGCTCGAACTCCTTCAGCGGCAGCTGTACGGCGTCGCCGGCGACCGTCACCACGTGCCGGTCGACGTCCATGCGGACCGGGCCGGCGGACAGGGTCGGCGGGGCGAGCTCGCCGACGGCGTCGACCTGCCGGCGCAGCACGGCCCGGATGCGGGCGACCAGCTCGCGCGGCGAGTAGGGCTTCGTGACGTAGTCGTCGGCGCCGATCTCCAGGCCGACCACCTTGTCGATCTCACTGTCCCGCGCGGTGATCATGATGATCGGCACGTTGGACTTGGTGCGCATCTGGCGGCAGACCTCGGTGCCGGACATCTCCGGCAGCATCAGGTCGAGCAGGACGATGTCGGCCCCGGTGCGGTCGAACTCGGTGAGGGCCTCGGTGCCGGTCGCCGCGACGGAGACCTCGAAGCCTTCCCGGCGGAGCATGTATGACAACGGGTCGGAGATGGACTCTTCGTCCTCGACCACGAGTACGCGCGCCAACGTGCTGTCCTTTCGTAGCTGCCGGGGAACCGCACTGCGCTGCGAACCGCGGGTCAGATGTTGCGATTGGGTCACAATCATGGGGTGCCTCCGATCTCAACGGACGGCGGTATCGCCAACGCGGCCTCCGTCGGACGCGCGGGCAGCCGCAAGGTGAACGTCGAGCCAACTCCGACGGTGCTGACCACGTCGACCTGGCCGCCGTGATTGGTGGCGATGTGCTTGACGATCGCCAGGCCGAGGCCGGTCCCGCCGGTCGCCCGCGAGCGTGCCCGGTCGGCCCGGTAGAACCGCTCGAAGATCCGGTCGAGATCACGGGGCTCGATGCCGATGCCCTGGTCGACGACGGCGATCTCGACGTGCCCGGCGTCGGGACCGGTGTCGGCCGAGCGACCGGCGTCGGGGGCGGCCGAGCGGCCGGTCGTGATGGTGACCGTGGTCGACTCCGGCGAGTAGGCGATCGCGTTCTCCACCAGGTTGACCACGGCGGTGACGAGCTGGTTCTCGCTGCCGTAGACGGTGAGGCCGCGCACGCCCCGCGACGCGACCTCGATGCGCTTGGCCGAGCCGGGCGTCTTGGTGCGGTCCAGCACCTCGGCGACGATCTTGTCGACGTCGACCGGCTCCGGCTCGGGCAGCGGCTCGGCGCCCTGCAGGCGGGACAGCTCCAGCAACTCCGAGACGAGCCGGCCGAGCCGCGCCGACTCGTGCTTGATCCGCTCCGCGAAACGGATCGCGGCGGCCGGGTCCTTGTCGGTCGCGTCCAGCAGCGCCTCGGCGAGCAGCTGCAGCGCCCCGACCGGGGTCTTGAGCTCGTGGCTGACGTTGGCGACGAAGTCGCGGCGGACCCGGGCGACCCGGTGCGCCTCGGTGACGTCGGCGGCCTCGATCGCGACCCGGCCGCCGTCGAGCGCGACCGCGCGCACATTGACGCCGAGCGGGTCGCCGGGGGTGAGGCGGGGCAGGTCCAGCTCGACGACCCGGGTCACCCCGCTGCGGCGCACCTGGCCGGCGAGGGTGCGCACGATCGTGTGCGCCTCCTCCCCCACGCCCTGGCGCTGCCGGATGAGACCCATCTCGCGGGCCGCCGCGTTGGCCAGCACGGGCCGGTCGGCGTCGTCGAGGACCACGACGCCCACGAGCAGCGCGTCGAGGATCTCGGTCATCGCCGCGCCGTCGGCCTTCGCCTGCCGGAACTTCCACTCCACGACCTGATCGTAGGAGGTCGCCTACCCGACGGACGGTGGTCCAGGGCACGAAACGGGCGCACATCATCCAGTGTTCACCCAGCGGCGGGGTGAAGTTCACCGGGCGCCCCGGACCGCGACCTACCGTGAGGGACACCACGATAGGAGAACCATGCGCGACGAATACCGTGCCGACCTGTTGCAGGTCAACCGTCTACTGGTATCGATGGCCGACGCTGTGCGCAGCGCCATGATCCGGGCCACCAAGGCCCTGCTCACCGCCGACCAGACCGAGGCCGAGGAGGTCGTGGCCCGCGACGCGGAGGTCAACGCCCTCTACCGGCTCGTCGAGGACAAGGTGTACGACCTGTGCGCCCGCCAGGCCCCGGTCGCCTCCGACCTGCGGGTGGTGCTGACCGCGCTGCACCTCGCGACCGACCTCGAGCGCATGGGTGACCTCGCCGACCACGTCGCGAAGACGGCGCTGCGGCGGCTGCCCGAGGTGGCCGTGCCGGTCCCGCTGACCGAGACGTTCGAGCAGATGGGCTCGGTCGCCGACCGGATCGCGGGCAAGATCTCCCGGGCGATCTCCAGCCTCGACGTGGTCGCCGCGGGGCAGCTGGACCGCGACGACGACGAGATGGACCGGCTGCACACCAGCCTGTTCGAGACGATGTTCGGCCCGAAGTGGACCGAGAGCACCCAGGCCTCGGTCGACACCGCGCTGCTCGGCCGCTTCTACGAGCGGTACGCCGACCACGCCGTCAACGCCGGCCGGCACGTGGTGTTCCTCGTCACGGGTGAGGCGTTCGACACCGCCCAGGCCTGAGACACCTGCAACACCGAAGGAGGGGGTCCCGCGTGCGGGCCCCCTCCTTCGTCGGGTCGGTCAGCGGCCCTGGTTGGCGACCGCGGCCGCGGCCTCCTTGGCCGCCTCCGGGTCCAGGTAGGTGCCGCCGGCGGTGACCGGCCGCAGCGCCGCGTCGAGGTCGTAGCGCAGCGGGATGCCGGTGGGGATGTTGAGCTTGGCGATGGCCTCGTCGGAGATGCCGTCGAGGTGCTTCACCAGGGCCCGCAGCGAGTTGCCGTGGGCCGCCACCAGCACCGTGGCGCCGGCCAGCAGCTGCGGCACGATCTGGTCGTACCAGTACGGCAGCATGCGCTGCACGACGTCCTTCAGGCACTCCGTGCGGGGGCGCACGTCCGGCGGCAGCTTCGCGTAGCGCGGGTCGGCGATCTGCGACCACTCGTCGTCGTCGGCGATCGGCGGCGGCGGCACGTCGTAGGAGCGGCGCCAGAGCATGAACTGCTCCTCGCCGAACTCCTCGAGCGTCTGCTTCTTGTTCTTGCCCTGCAGGGCACCGTAGTGCCGCTCGTTGAGCCGCCAGCTGCGCTGGACCGGGATCCAGTGCCGGTCGGCGGCGTGCAGGGCGATCTCGCTGGTGCGGATGGCACGGCGCAGCACTGACGTGTGCACCACATCCGGCAGCAGACCGGACTCACGGAGCAGCTCGCCGCCCCTGCGGGCCTCGGCCTCTCCTTGGGCGCTGAGGTCCACGTCGACCCAGCCGGTGAACAGGTTCTTCGCGTTCCACTCGCTCTCACCGTGCCGCAAGAGCACCAGTGTCCCGACTTCACTCATGCCGCCATCTTCCCGCACGGAACCACTTCGCCAGCACCGGACCTCCGATGTAAGGGTGCGAACCTCTTCCGCTACTTACCGGGCGGGAGCCGGGTGGCCGATCCGGCCACCGCCGCCGGGACCGCGGACGAGCTGGCTACGATCTAACTGTTAATAACGTTAACCATTACTGGAGAACCATCGTGCGCGACTGGTACCGGTCCACCGTCGGTGGGCTGCCCAGGATGTACTGGCTGCTCTGGACGGGCATGCTGATCAACCGGGTCGGCGGGTTCGTCGCGCTGGTGCTCTCCCTGTACCTGACCTCCGAACGCGATCTCAAGCCCAGCGCCGCAGGCCTCGTCGTCGGCCTCTACGGTGTCGGCGGCATGGCCGGGGTCCTGCTCGGCGGCGTGCTCGCCGACCGGTGGGGGCGCCGGCCGACGCTCCTGCTCGCGCACTTCGGCGCCGTGGTGTTCCTCGGCGGGCTCGCGGTGACCGAGGACGTCCCGGTGATCGCGGCCCTCGCCGCGCTACTCGGCCTCATGCACTCGATGCCCGGCCCCGCGTTCGTCGCCGCGATCGTCGACGTGGTGCCCGCGCCGGACCGCAGCCGGGCGTTCAACCTGCAGTTCTGGGCGTTCAACCTGGGCATGGCCGCGGCGTCGCTCCTCGCCGGGCTGCTCGCCGAGGTCAGCTTCACCCTGCTGTTCACGGTCGACGCGGCCGGCACGCTGGCCACCGCGGTGCTGCTGCTGTGGAAGGTCCGCGAGACCCGGCCCGTGATCAGCCCTGTGATCAGCTCTGTGATCAGCTCTGACCGGGCCGGCCGGGAGCCGCGGGGCGGGCTGCACACGGCGCTGACCGACCGCGCGTTCGTGTCGTTCGTCGGGCTGAGCCTGCTCCTGGCGGTCGTCACCCTGCAGAGCTCGACGATCCTGCCGCTGGCGATCACCGCCGACGGGCTGCGCCCCACCGTGTACGGCTCGGTCGTCGCGTACGCCGGCCTGCTCATCGTCGCCGGGCAGCTGTTCGTGCCGAGGCTCATCGACCGGTGGCGCAAGGGCACCACGCTCGCCGTCGCCAACGTGTTCCTCGGTCTCGGGTTCGCCTGCGTGGCGCTCGCCGACGACGCGCCGGGCTACCTGCTCGCCGCGACCGTGTGGACGGTCGGCTCGATGCTCGCCGCGCCGCCGAACGCGGCCGTCATCGCGGAGCTGTCGCCGGAGGCGTTGCGCGGGCGGTACCAGAGCGTCTTCTATCTCGTCTTCCCGGCGGCGAGCTTCATCGCGCCCGCGGCCGGCGGCGCCGGGCTGGAGTTCCTCGGCGACTGGCACTGGGTGATCTGCGGCGGGCTGGGCCTGCTCGCCGCGGCCGGGCACCTGCTGATCCAGCCGGCCCGGGAGCGCCGCGCCGCGCTGCGCCGCAAGGAGGAACGGCACAGGTTAGAAGTGCCCGCCGCGGGGTAGACGCCGCCTTCCGACGTGACAGGGGGCGAGCAGTGGACGGTCTGTCGGCGAGGCTCGAGGCGCCGGACCCCGGCACGGTCCTCATCCGGCTCGACGGGGAGCTGGACCTTGCCACCCGCGACCAGCTGATGCTGGCGGTGCGCGCGGTGCTGCCGACGTTCCACCCGCAGACGCTGGTGCTGGACCTGGCGGGCGTGTCGGTGCTCGACTCGGCCGGCATCGGCGCGCTGGTGAGCTGCTGGAAGCTGGCCCAGGACACCGGCTGCACGCTGCGCCTGAGCAACCCGCGCCCGCTCGCCTACGCGCAGCTGCGCCTGACCGGCCTGCTCGACGTGTTCGCCCTGGCCGGCACGGCCTGACCCCCGGCGCGGCCGAAAACCCAGCGGCCTGACCCCCGGCGCGGCCTGAAACCCAGCGGCCTGAAACCTGGCGCTGCCGCTACAGGGTGCCGTCGTACCTGGCGGCGCCGCTGACGGTCGCGTCGGAGCGCAGCCGGCCCTTCGCCGCGCCGTCGCCGTACAGCGTGTAGCGCAGGAAGTCCAGCATCGTCCTGGACACCGCCTGGTTGGCCGGCGCCGAGCCGAACAGCCCGCCGCCGTGGTCGCCCTTGAGCAGCGTCAGGAACGCCTTCGGCCAGGTGCAGGCGTCGTACAGGGAACGGCCGCTGCTGTAGGGCACCGTGCCGTCGGCGTCGCCGTGGATGAACAGCACGGGCGTGGCCGCGCCGCTGAACTTCCCGCCCATGCCGCCGCCGGCCACGATGATGCCTCCCTTGAGGCGGCTGTCGCGACCGGAGCCGGACAGCAGGCCGGCGGTGGTGTACCCGCCCGCGGAGTGCCCGCCGGCGGCGACCCGGCCGGTCTCGATGTGCCCGGCCAGCGGCGCGCCCGCCTTCGTGTCGAGCTTGAGCACCTCGGTGATCACGGCGGAGGCGTCGGCGGGCTGGTTGCCCATGTCGTTCTGGTTGAACGGGTTTGCCTTGTCGTTGGTGTACGGGTACGCCGGCGCCGCCACGACGAACCCGGCCGCGGCGATCTTCGCGGTCACGCCCTGGTAGCCCTCCGGCGAGCCGTGCAGCCCGTGGCTCCACAGGACCAGCGGGAACCGGCCGGCGGCGACGGCCGCGCCGCTCTTCGGCGAGCCGCCGGCCGAGCCGGTCGCGGGGTAGAGGACGAGGGTGCGCAGGGTCCGGCCGGCGCGGGTGAACGTGAACTGGCTGACGCCGACGGCGAACGTCTGCGTGGGCGCCTTGATCGCGGGCGGCGCCGCGCTCTTCGAGGCGGACCCGGAGGCCGGCGGCGTGGCCCCGGCGGCACCGAGCGCGGCCGCGTCGGCACCGGTCGCGGGGTCGGCGGACCCGGCCGCCTCCGCCGCGGCGACGTCCTGCTGCTGCCCGGCGGCGTCCGTCCTGCTGCCGCAGCCCGCCAGCGCGACGACGAGCACGAGACCGGCGACAGCACCCCGCATCCGCATGCGAGGAAACTACGGCTTTGGGGACCCGTGCGTCTTTACGCGCGACTTAAGTTTGGGGCTCGTGCCGGCGGCAGCGGGTGGCGTGCACCCCCAGTCCACGACCACCCGCTCTGCTGCGGTCTTTCGACCGCGCGGTGCCGCCGGTTGCGATGGTCGCCCCGCCCGGACAGACCACCGCGAGTGGGCCGTGAACGGCCCAGAAACACCCCCGTCGCTCCCCAACTTCAGGAATCGCCGGATCCGTCATTGACGGTACGCGGCGAGGAAATGCACCGACAAGTAACGGGACTGTCGGCTCCCTCACACAATTGAAACAATTGAAATTAATCGAAATGCTGGAAGCTCGGCCACAGCTCGGTCCAGGTGCCCCTGAGGTCCCGGCAGACGAAGACGCGGGCTGCCTGCTCCTCGTTCTCCACGCCGTAACCGTTGTCGAGGTCGGCCTTGTGCTCACAGGACCCGAACGCGGTGGACCGGCCCGGGTCGCCCTGCGTCACGAGCACCACCACGGTCGCCGACGGCGGCGGCGGGCCCAGCCACCACAGCTCGTTCTGTCCACTGTAGACATCGGGCAGGCCGAGCGCCCGGCCGTAGCGGTCCAGGGCGCCGGCCTCTCCGTAGTTTCCGGTGAGCAGGATGGTGTTGGGCTTGTCCCCCGCCGGGAGGGCCTCGTAGACGCCGGCCACCTGCCGTACGTACCGCCGCCATCCGATCTGATCCGAGATGCCCTGGTTGATGGCGGGGATCGGGGTGCCGCCCACGACCCCGACCGGCAGCACCGGCAGCGAGGTCAGGATCGCGAAACCGGCGTTCACGGCCGCGCCGGCGACCAGGATCCAGCGGCGGGTGACGCGCCGCTCGACGGGCACCGTGCCGATCGCGAAGAGCGCGGCGAGCAGCCCGACCGTGTAGTACGGCTGGCCGGCCACGACGAACAGCAGCACCAGCATCAGCGGGTACGCCAGGGCGAACGCGCGGACCGGGCGCAGCGCGGGGTCGCGCAGCAGCGTCACGATCCCCGCGACCCACACCGGCACGAACAGCGGCCCCAGCCACGCCAGCTGCAGCGGGAGCAGGGTGATGCGGGCCTCCTCGCCATTGTTCTCGGCGAGGGCCGCCGCCATGTCCAGCTGCGGGTAGTCGTTGGCGATCTGGTACAGCAGGTTCGGCAGGCCGACGACGAGCGCGATGCCGAGCCCCGCCCACAGCCACCGCGACAGCAGCACCCTGCGCGGCCCCAGCACCAGCACCCCGGCCGCGAACGTCAGCAGCAGCAGGACGACCAGGTGCTTGTTGTACAGCGCCAGCCCGACCAGCAGGCCGGCGAGCAGCCAGTACCGCTCCCGGCCGCGCAGCATCGCGCGCATCACGCACAGGATGACCAGCAGCCACATCAGCAGATCCGGCGCGGCGGTGAGGCTGACGTGCGTGGCCACCAGGATGAATGTGGTCAGCACGCCGCTCGCGGCCAGGGTCTGCGCGACGGCGCCGCCGCCGGCCTCGCGGGCGAGCAGGGCGAGCAGGAACGCGGCGGCCACGATGTAGGCCACGCCGGGCAAGCGGATCGCCCACACCGTGTCGCCGAAGACCTCGACGCACAGCCGCAGCAGCAGCGGCGTGAACGGCGGCTGGTCGACGTAGCCCCACTTCGGGTGCGCGCCGACCATGCGGAAGTACAGCTCGTCGCGGTGGTAGTCGTAGCGGTTGATCGTCAGCAGGAGCGCGGCGGCGGCCGCAGCGGCCACCGCACCGACAGGTTTCCAGGCCAGCCGCTCGGTCACCGGCACAGGTTAGCTAAGCGTCGCGCTCCACGAAGGCCGCGAATGCCTTGAGGTTGTCGAGCGGCTCGCCGCGCTTGACCCGCCACTGCCACTCACGGCGGATCGCCGAGCCGAAGCCGATCTCCAGCATCGGGTCGAAGCTCTCGTCGGCGTAGGTCAGCACCGCGCCGAGGAGCCGGTCGAGCTCGTCCTCCGTCACCGCGTGCAGCGGCAGCCGGCCCATCAGGTACACGTCGCCGACCTGGTCGACGGAGAAGGCGACGCCGTACATGCGGGCGTTGCGCTGCAGCAGCCACTGCCACAGCTCCTCACGGCGCTCGTCGGGGTGGCGCATGACGAACGCCTCGACCCGCAGCGTGTGCTCGCCGACGATGAGGTTGCAGTTGGTCTTCTGCTTGTGGGTGCCGGGCAGCACCGCCACGTAGGAGCTCTCGCCGG
Source organism: Dactylosporangium sp. NPDC050688 (assembly GCF_040654515.1). Lineage (NCBI taxonomy): Bacteria > Bacillati > Actinomycetota > Actinomycetes > Micromonosporales > Micromonosporaceae > Dactylosporangium > Dactylosporangium sp. NPDC050688. Next base: position 21,264 of record NZ_JBFAIC010000064.1, on the reverse strand, counting down.
TCTTCTCCCAGGCGATCTCGCGCTCGTCGCAGACCCGCTCGATCAGCTGCCGCACGTCCTGTGCCGTGGTCATGACATCACCGCCAGCAGCTCGGTGTCGCGGTGGGTGGTGAGCGCGTCGCGGTACGCGGCGAGCAGGCCGCTCGCGGTGTGGCTCCAGGAGAACTCGTGGGCGTGCCGCACGGCACCCGCCGACAGCTCGAGCCGCCGGGCGGGATGGCCGAGCAGGTCGCCGAGGACCGCGGCCCAGTCGGCCGGGCGGTGGGTGTCCACCAGGATCCCGGACACGCCGTCGCGCACGGCGGTGACCAGGCCACCGACGGCCGCGGCGACGACCGGGGTGCCGCACGCCTGCGCCTCGATCGCGACGAGGCCGAACGACTCGTTGTAGCTCGGCACCGCCACCAGGTCCACGGCGCGGAACAGCTCCGCCAGGTCCTCGCGCGGCTGCGGGGGAAGGAACCGCACGCAGTCGGCGAGGCCCAGCTCGGCGGCGAGGTCCATGAGCGCCGTCGGCCGGTCCAGGCCCGAGCCGCTCGGCCCGCCGCAGATCGCCACGATGAGCTTCGCGCCCAGCTCCGGGTCGCGGGCGCGCAGTTCGGCGGCGGCGCGCAGCAGCACGTCGGGGGCCTTCAGCGGCTGGATGCGGCCGGCGAACGCCACCACCAGCGCGTCCTCGGGCAGGCCGAACTTCGCGCGGTTGCGGGTCTGCGACGGCGTGAACGTGTCCAGGTCGACGCCGGGCGGCACCACGCTGACCCGGCGCGGGTCGGCGGCGTACAGCTCGATCAGGTCGGCGGCCTCGGCCGGGGTGTTGGCGACCAGGCCGTCGGCCGCGGCGACGACCTGCTCCTCGCCGATGACGCGGGCGATCGGCTCGGGCTTGTCACCGTCGGCCAGCAGCTGGTTCTTCACCTTCGCCAGGGTGTGCGCGGTGTGCACCAGCGGCACGCCCCAGCGGTCCTTCGCCAGCCAGCCGACCTGACCGGACAACCAGTAGTGGGAGTGCACGAGGTCGTACCAACCGGGCGCCCGGGACGCCTCGGCCCGCAGCACGCCGGTGGTGAACGCGCACAGCTGCGCCGGCAGGTCCTCCTTCGCCAGGCCCTCGAACGGCCCGGCGATGACGTGGCGCACGAGCACGCCCGGCGCCATCTCCACCACCGGCGGCAGCTCGCTGCAGGTGGCCCTGGTGAAGACCTCCACCTCAACGCCGGCCCGGGCGAGGCGCTCGGCGACCTCGACGATGTACACGTTCATGCCGCCGGCGTCGCCGGTGCCCGGCTGGTCGAGCGGCGAGGTGTGCACGGACAGCGTCGCGACCCTCCGGGGAAGCGAACGACGGGACTGCGGGGTGTGCCTGTGCAGCGAGTCGACCCGCGCCACGTCGGTGCTCCTTCATCTGTTGCCGGACGGTTACATCTTCCCAACCGTCCATGTTCCCTCGCGGGCGGCCATCTACCCACCGTTGCGTTGGTCACTGCGCCCCGCGGGGTTTGCGGCAGGATTGACCTCATGTCTTCTCCCATCGCCGTTGTGACCGGGGCCTCCAGTGGCATCGGTGCTGCCACCGCCCACCGGCTCGCCAAGGAGGGCTTCCACGTCGTCGCGGTGGCGCGCCGCGCCGACCGGCTCGACGCCCTCGTCGCGGCCCTGCCCTCGGCGACCGCGGTTGTGGCCGACATCACCTCCGATGCGGACATTGCACGGCTTGTCGACACGGTGTCCGGCCTCGGCGGCCCGGTCGAGCTGCTGGTCAACAACGCCGGCGGCGCGATCGGCGCGGAGACCGTCGAGGAGGCCGACCTCAGCGACTGGCAGTGGATGTTCGAGGTCAACGTCCTGGGCACCGTCCGGGTCACCAAGGCACTCCTGCCCCTGCTGTCCGAATCGGGCCGGGCGACCATCGTCGTGATCAGCTCCACCGCGGGTCTCATCGTGTACGAGGGCGGCGGCGGCTACACGGCGGCGAAGCACGCGCAGACGGCGGTCGCCGAGACACTGCGCCTGGAGCTCAACGGCCGCCCCATCCGCGTGGTGGAGATCGACCCCGGCATGGTGAAGACCGACGAGTTCGCCCTCAAGCGCTTCGAGGGCGACGCGGAGAAGGCCGCGGCCGTCTACCGGGGCGTCGAGTTCCCGCTGGTCGCCGACGACATCGCCGACTGCGTCGCGTGGACCGCGACCCGGCCGCACCACGTCAACATCGACCGGCTCGTCGTCCGCCCGCTCGCCCAGGCCGCCCAGCACAAGGTGCACCGGGTGCAGTGATGCGGCCGATCGGCGCCATCACGCGGGGCACCACCAACCCCAACCGGCTCCGGCGGGTCGACAACTGGATCGTGGCGACCCTCGGCGCGGTGCTGGCCCGCGCCGAGGCGCCGCTGGTCGTCGACCTCGGCTACGGCGCCTCGCCGATCACCACCCTGGAGCTGCACCGCCGGCTCGGCCCCGGCATCCGGGTCGTCGGCCTGGAGATCGACCCGGCGCGGGTCGCGGTCGCCCAGCCCTTCGCCGACCCGCCCGCGCTGGAGTTCCGCCGGGGCGGCTTCGAGCTGGCCGGGCTCGCCCCGACGGTCGTGCGCGCGTTCAACGTGCTGCGCCAGTACGACCTCGACGCCGTCCCCGCCGCCTGGTCGGCGATGACCGCGACCGGTGCGGTCCTCGTCGAGGGCACCTGCGACGAGCTCGGCCGGCTGGCGTCCTGGGTCACCGTCGAGGCCGGCGCGCCGCGGACCCTGACCCTGGCCAGCCGGCTGTCCACGTTGGACACCCCGGCGACCCTGGCCGAGCGGCTGCCGAAGTGCCTCATCCACCACAACGTGCCCGGGCAACCGATCCACGCCCTGCTGTCCACACTGGACACCGCGTGGCGGGCCGCGGCGCCGCTGTCGGCGTTCGGCCCGCGGCAGCGCTGGCGGCGCACGGTCGAGGCGACCCGGGACGCCGGCTGGCCGGTCCTGGACCGCCCGGCCCGCTGGCGGCTCGGCGAGCTGACGGTGCCCTACTCCTGCCTGTTGTAGAGCTTTTTCAGAGCGAGCAGTTCACCAGGACGGGCTCGGGGTGCAGCTCGACGCCGAACTTCGCCCGCACCCCCGCCTGGATCTCGCGGGCCAGGCCCAGCAGGGCGGCCGTGGTGCCGGTGCCGCGGTTGGTCAGCGCCAGGGTGTGCTTGCCCGACAGGGCCACGCCGGTGCCCGGGGCGCCGTAGCCCTTGCTGAAGCCGGCCCGCTCGATGAGCCACGCCGCGCTGAGCTTGACCATGCCGTCCTGGGCCGGCCAGGCGGGGGGTTCGCCGGCGGTGGCACGTACCGTGGCGACCGCATCGGCGGCAACGACCGGGTTGGTGAAGAAGGAGCCCACCGAGAACGTGTCGCGGTCGGTGGGGTCCAGGACCATCCCCTTGCCGGCGCGCAGCTTCAGCACCGCGGCCCGGACCTCGTCGAGCGGCGCGGCCGCCCCCTGCTCCACCCCGAGCGTGCGGGCGAGCTCGGCATACCGGACCGGCGTCGACAGCGGCGACCCGGCGAGCGCGAACGTCACCGAAAGCACCACGAACCGGTCGTTGTGCTTGAACACACTCGTGCGGTACGCGAACCCGCACGCGCCCGCCGGCATGGTGACCACCTCGTCGCGGACCCGGTCGTAGACCCGCACCGCGGTGATGGTCTCGGCGACCTCCTGGCCGTACGCGCCGACGTTCTGGATCGGGGTCGCGCCCGCCGAACCCGGAATGCCCGACAGCGACTCGATCCCGGACCAGCCGTTGGCGACCGCGGTCGCCACCACGTCGTCCCACGGGTGCCCGGCCGCGACAGTCAGATGCACGACCCCGCCGGCCTGGGTCTGCGCCTCGATCCCGCGCTGGCGCAGCAGCACCACGGTGCCCGGGAACCCCTCGTCGGCGACGACGACGTTGCTGCCACCAGCGAGGATGAGAAGGTCGTCGCTGCCGCGCACCGCGGCCACCGCCTCCTCATCCGAGGTCACCTCGACCAGATGATCGGCAGGGCCGCCGAGACGCAGCGTGGTGAGCTCGGCAAGGGTGGACACTGGCGTGGCTGCTTCGGACACCGCACCAGAGTAAGGCGTGCCCTAATGTTGGACCTGCAGCGTCCGGACCGGGAGAGGGATCGTCGATGAGCAAGCCGCAGCTCACCAAGGAGTTCTGGCTGACCGCGCTGCGCACCGAGGGCGACGCGTTCCGCGCCGCGCTCGGCGCCGTCCCGCTGGACGCCCCGGTGCCCACCTGCCCCGGCTGGCAGCTGCGCGACCTCGCCTGGCACCTCACGCAGATCTACGTCTGGGTCAACGGCGTCGTCCCGCGCGGCGTCACCGACCGCCCCGACCCGCGCCCCGACGAGCCCCTGCCCGCCGGCGTCGACCCCGTGGTCGCCTGGACCGACGCCTTCACGGAGCTGGTCGCCACCCTGGACGCCGTCGACCCCGACCTGCCCGCGTTCAACTGGGCGCCACAGGCGAAGAAGGCCTCCTTCTGGCACCGCCGCATGGCCCACGAGACCGCCGTGCACCGCTGGGACGCCCAGATGGCCGGCGGCCTCAGCGAGCCCATCGAGCCGAAGCTGGCCAGCGACGGCGTCACCGAGGTCCTGGACAGCTGGCTCCCCGCCGGCCGCCGCAGCGGCCCGACCAACCGGGCCGGCATGATCGCCCTGCACGCCACCGACGTCGACCACATCTGGTATGTCCGCCTCCGCGGCGCCGGGGTCGCCCTGCTGGACACCGACACCCTGCTGGACACCGACAACCACCACGAGCGCGCCACCGCCAGCGGCCCGGCCAGCGACCTGGTGCTGGCGCTGTATGGGCGGGTCGCCTTCGACACGCTGCTCGTCAGCGGCGACACCAGCCTCCTGGAAGGCCTGCGCACCGGCTGACGGCGGCGCTGTCTGTCATTGGTCCGCGGCCTTCGGCGCCGGTCGCGGTCCCGTCCGTGGGCTTTCCCGGCCACCGCTCGTCCGCGGACGCTGCACCCGCCTCGTTCGTCACCGCCCGCTTGACCCTGCCTGTCGCTACACGCGGACGAGCTTGTCGGCGGGCTCGGCGGGCTTGTCGACCGGCAGGCCGAACAGCTTCCGGGTGAGCAGGGTGCTGCCGGCGACCGCGGCCGGCACGACCAGCACCGCGGCGAACGGGATCAGCAGGATCACGAAGACGGGCATGCCGAAGCCGAGCGCCAGCGGGCGGTTGGCGCGCAGCATGGCCCGGCGTTCTTTGAGCCGCAGGCCGCGCCGGTTGAACGGCACGCCGGTCAGCTCGACCGCGAGCAGCCACCCGCCCACGACGGCGTCGAGGACCGGGACAACCGTCTGCCCGAGGACCGGCACGAAGCCCAGCAGGAACAGCGGCACCGCCACCACGATCCCCAGCACGATCAACCTGATCGAGTCGGCGGCGTTCTTCAGGATGGTGCGGTACCAGGGCAGATCGCTCATCCCGGGCGTGCCGCCGAGCCGCTCCTCGATCCGCTCCGAGATGACCTCGTAGAACGGATCCCCGATGAGCAGCGTCAACGCCGTGTACGTCAGCACCGACACCAGCGCCGACACGATCACGATCCCCGCGCCGGCGCCGAACCTGGTGAGCCCCCGCCACGGCGACCCCCAGTCGTCGGCGAACCAGGTCACCGTCGCCGACAGGTCCCGGATGAACCACAGCAGGAAGAACCAGGCGGTGCCGAGCAGCAGGAACGAGATGACCGCCGGGACCAGACCGAGGACGAGGAGGCGGGAGCTCCGGCCGTACATGGCGAATCCCCGGCCGAGCAGCCGCGCCCCTTCGGCAAACTCCGCCCACATCGTCTTCAACGCCGCCACCCCGCCATCTTTCACGACCCCGGAGGCCTGAGGTAACAGGCTCCCGGGATCGTGCGCTAGACGGTGTGCAAGTGAGCGCCGGCCCCATACAGGTCGGGCTCGCGGGTCAGCACCGGCCATCCGGTGGCGGCCGACTCCCAGACGGCGTGCCGGGCCGCGAGGGATCCGGTCTGGACGCCGAGTTGCTTGGCGGCGGCCTCGCCGAGCGGCAGCACGAGCATCGACGTCGACCAGAGCAAGGGGTCCCAAGCAGTTGAGCGAATGCCTGCCCGCTCGCTGGCCTCGATCATCGCCCCGACGGGGAACCCCAGGGGCATTTCGCCGCAGTCGGCGCGCGACCACAGCTCGAGCAGTGGGTCATAGGCATCAAACAGGGCAACTATCGCGCTCGCGTCGAGAACGAACATCAGGCCGCCTGTCCGCGGCGCTCGGCGATGGACTGCTGCGCCCGGGCGATCAGTTCGTCGACCTGGCGTTTGACCTCGGGCGACGCCTCCGGCACCCGGTCAGGCCCCCACAGCTGCCGCAGCAGTGCCTTGCCGGCGCCGGGCGTGTGGGGTGGCAGCGCCGGGCTGTCCTCGGACGTGTCCATTTCGTCAGAATACCGTGGCATGGCCTCCCCCGATCGAGCTTCGCTGATGCTCATGAGCCAGTATAGGGCCATGTGCGCATAGGACGGCAAGCGGACAAGATCGGCGGGCTATCTACGGTTGTCGCATGATCGACCGGAGTTCGGATCGGCCGCTGTACCAGCAGCTGGCGGACCTGCTGCGTGAGCAAATCAAGTCGGGGGTGCTGGCGCCCGGGGCGTTCGTGCCGTCGGAGAGCAGCCTCATGCAGGAGTACGCGCTGGGGCGGCCCGCCGTCCGCAACGCGGTGTCGGTGCTGCGGCAGGAAGGGCTGGTCGTGTCGGCCCGGGGAGCGCGGACGCAGGTGCGGCCGGCGCCGCAGCGGGAGGTCGTCGAGCTGCGCACCGGCGACGAGGTGATCGGGCGGATGCCGACCGATCCGGAGCGGCGGGACCTGGGGATCGACCCGGGCGAGCCGATCCTGGAGGTGACCCGGGCGGACGGGCAGAGGTTGATCCTGCCCGCCGGCGCCCATCACCTGAAGGTCGCCCGCTGAGCCCGGCCCGCACGCGCTGAAGCGCCGGCCGGGTCAGTTCGTGAGGCGGACCGCACGCGCTGAAGCGCCGGTCAGTCCGTACGGCGGACCCGTACGCGCCGAAGGGCGGCCGGTCAGTCGGTGAGGCGGACCCGCACGCGGCGGTTGGCCTTGCCCTTGCTTTCAACCTTGACGACCTGCATGCGGCCGATCTGTGCGGTCGAGGCGACATGCGTCCCGCCGTCCGCCTGGGCGTCCAGGCCGACGATGTCGACGATGCGGATCTCCTGCTCGTCGGGCGGGATCAGGTTGGACTGGGTGCGGATGATGTCGGGCAGGGCGAGCGCCTCGTCGCGGGCGAGGACCTTGGTCACGACCTTGCGGTCGGCGACGACCTCGGCGTTGATGAGCTCCTCGAGCCTGGCCTTGAAGTCGGCCGGCACCTCGGGCAGGTTGAAGTCCATGCGGGCCTCGGCGGGCTCCATCGAGCCGCCGGTGACGAGGGCGCCGAAGTCGCGGAACACCACACCGCCCAGGACGTGCAGGCCGGAGTGGGTGCGCATCAGCTTGGTGCGGCGGTCGTCCTCGACGGCGCCGATGACCTCGGTGCCGGCAGGCGGGAGCGGGTCGCCCTCGGCGGGCAGGAGGTAGAGGTCGTCGCCCTTGCGGGTCCCGGTGATCCGGGTCTGGACCCCCTGCCACAGCAGCACCCCGTGGTCCGGGGGCTGACCGCCGCCGCCGGGATAGAAGGCGGAGCGGTCGAGCACGATGCCGTCGGCATCGGCGTTCAGGACGACGCACGTCCACTCGCGCAGGCTCGGGTCGGCGAGGTCGAGGCGGGCGGTCCTGCCGTGTTGCGTGACACCCATGCCGGAGACTTTATGCCGGTCCGGCCCAGCGGCGCAGCGCGGTCATGGTCCGATCCTCCCAAGCAGGTCGTCGCGAAGTGCCCATCCGTTGGACAGACGCGCGACGGGACACCCCTGATACGCGGCGCGGGTCACCCGTTCGGTCAAAACCGCAGCGGCAGAGTCAAAACCGAAGCAGCAAACCGGACGAACCGGCCCGGTCAGTTCAAGAACGACGAGATCCGGCCGCGCAGGTCGGCCCGCTGGGTCCACACGACGCCGGGGCGGTCGTAGATGTGCAGCTCGGCGTCGGGGAGGGACTCGGCGAGCTGCTCGGCGACGGTGACCGGGTGCAGGTCGTCGCCCCGGGCGCCGATGACGAGGCACTTCGCGGTGACCTTGGCGAGGTCGGCGCGGTCCTCGACGGCGACCTGGGCGGGCAGGTTGCCGAGGCCGGCCGCGAGCCCGTCGCGCATCAGCTGGTCGAGCCGCTGGCGCAGGAACGCCCACACCGGCGGCGAGTTGCGCACCTGGGCCGGGACCTCCAGGGAGATCACGTCGGCGACGGCGGCGGCATCGCCGGCCTCGATCGCCTCGAGCAGCGCGGTGAGGCGCTCCTGCGCGGCGGCGGGCCGGGCCGTGTCGAGCACGGCGGGCAGGAAGAACACGGCGCGCTCGAAGCGACCCGGGTTGTCGGCCAGCAGCCGGCAGAGCGCGCCGGCGCCGAGGCTGACGCCCAGGGCTCGGGTGGCGCCGGACAGGTCGGCGACGGCGCGCAGGTCGCGGGCGAGGTCGGCGTAGGTCCACACGCCCCCCGGCGAGGCGGAGTGCCCGTGCCCGCGGAACTGGAAGAACACCTTGCGGCCGGCGACGGCGCTGCCCAGCGGGCGGGTCTCGGCGATGCCGCTGCCGAGCCCGTGGGCGAAGACGGTGACGGGGTCACCGTCGCCGGTGACGAGCCACTCCAGCTCGACACCGTGCGGGGTGGCGACCTGCTCGGTCGGCGGCGCGGGAAGGGTCGGCCGGCCGGTCTGCGGCCCGCGGGTCACGGGTGGGCGGAACCGGTCGGGCCTGCCGTCGGGCGGCGGCGGCCAGCGGAAATCCATCAACGGACCGCCATCACCACGAACCGTGGCCGTCAACCGCGTCGCGCAGCGCGGGTCTGATGTCGAGCAGGTACACGGCGAAGATCCCCGCGGCGATCAGCAGGAAAATGCTCAGATAGCCCAGGCGCAGCTGCGGCGCCAGGGCGGTGAGCAGTAGACCGCCGCCGGTCATGGCCAGCCAGACGGTCTTGGACATCGTGCCGATCGCGGCGAACGCGTCGGCGCGCTGGACGAGACAGTGCAGCACCGCCGCGGCGCCGAGCACCAGGCAGAAGATCCACACCGCCAGGTCGATGTAGAGCTCGACCCGTTCGTAGAACATCGGCACCGCAGTCACCATCCCACGAGCTTATTCCGAAGCCCCCCGGCCCGTGCGAGACGGTGCCGGAGGGCCTCCGACAAAACTCCCAGCCGAACTCCCAGCCGAACTCCTGACAAACTCCCCGGCTACTTCTTCGCGGCCGCGGTCTTCTTCGCCGCAGCCCGCTTGGTGGGCGTCGCGGCAGCGGGCGTCGCGGCAGCGGGCGGCACGGTCGACACCGCGGCCTCCGGCTTCGGCACGACGGCCGGCGCCACGTCGGCCGGCGTCGGGGTGACGGCGACCTCGGCGGTCACGGTCTGGGTGGCCGGCTCGATCTCGATCTTCGCCTCGGTGGTGCGGCCGCCGGCGACGACCTTCTCGCCGCGGTGGACCAGCTCGGTGTAGACGGCGACGGCCCGGTCCTGGGCGACCTGCGCGCCGGCCTGGGCGTTGGCCAGGATCGACTCGGCGTTGCGCCGGGCGGCGCCGCGCAGCCGGTCCAGGTCCGCGCGCAGATTCACGTCAGTGACGGCCGGGCGCAGGTCCTCGACCCGGGCCCGCAGCTGGGCGACCTGCGCGGGCAGCTTGCGCAGCTGCTCGTAGGCGAGGTCACCGGCGCCGGCCGCGGCGATGAGCGGCGTGGGGATCTTGCGGGTGGTGGTGCTGGTGGTCATGGCGACTCCTCTGACTTCGTCGTCGGTGCCGGATCGGCGTCGAGCCCCGCCCCCGAGGCGACGGCGTCCGGGTCCTGGCGCGCGTTCTCGCGCCGGAAGGTTTCGTAGATCTGGGTAAGGGACTGCTTCTGGGCCACGGTGAGCTCACTGTCCGCAGCGATCGCGGCCAGCACGTCGTGCCCTTCGCGCTCGAGCAGGCCGGCTCGCAGGTACATCAGCGGGGTCGACACCCGCAGTGCACCGGCGATCTGCGCGAGCACCTCGGCGCTCGGTTTACGCAGGCCACGCTCGATCTGACTGAGATACGGGTTGCTGACCCCGGCCTGCTCGGCGAGCTGGCGGAGCGAGATGCGCGCGTTACGGCGCAGGTCACGAATGAACCCACCCAGGTCGCGCGGCTCTTCAGTCACGTCACCGACGGTAGCTCGCTCTGCTAACTCTTGCAAGCAAAACGCTTGCAGCAGCTAGCGTGAAGCGGGTCACCAGACGCTGCGGACCTGGCCTACCCGCGCGCCGCCACCCGAAACCGGCATGTCGGCGTGTCGGCCCAGTGAGACGCCGAGCCGGGCCAGCGCCGCCCCGAGCACCGGCAGCCGCGGGCGCATCGCGCCGTCGTCGATCTTCAGCGCCACCGCGCCGGCGCCCGGCAGGGCTGCTGCCAGTACACCTTCCGCGCCACCCTTCACGAGCAGCCCGGGGAACGCCCGCATGAGATGCGTGTCGTGCCCGTCGGCGTCGGTGCCGGAGACCAGGTCCGGGTGGGCTCGCATGGCGTCCGCGACCCGGCGCGGGGCGGTGCCCGGCTCGGCGGTCACCAGGCGCAGGAACGCCGCCGCCAGCCCGCGCAGCGACACCGCGAGCAGCGGCGCGCCGCACCCGTCGACGCCGACCGCGGCGGGCGGCTCGCCGGCGAGCGACTCGACCGCCTGCCGGATCGCCACCTGCACGGGGTGGGCGGGGTCGAGGTACCCGGCGAGGGGCCAGCCGTTCGCCGCGCAGGTGCGCAGCATCCCGGCGTGCTTGCCGGAGCAGTTCATGAACAGCGGCTGCCGCAGCTCACCCGCCCTGACCACGGCGTCGCGGGCGTCGTCGGACAGCGGGTAGTCCGGCGGGCAGCCGAGCGCGGCGGGCGGGACGTCGGCGAGGACCCCGCGGACCGCCTCGATGTGGACCGGCTGACCGCGGTGGCTGGCCGAGATGATCGCCAGCTCCGCGGGCGTGGCGACGAGGCCGGCCGCCAGCATCCCGGCGGCCTGCATCGGCTTGTTGGACGAGCGCGGGAAGACCGGGCCGAGCACGTCACCGGCCCACGCCGTGACCTCGCCGCGGGCGTCCAGGACCACCACGGAGCCGCTGTGCCGGCTCTCCACGAACCCGCTGCGCACGACCTCGGCGAGCGGCTCGCCACCCAGGTACAGGTCACTCACCGCGGATTCCGAGCAGCGTGCGGGCCTCGGCCGGGGTCATCGGAGGGCGCTGGGCGAGCCTGGCGAAGGCGGAGGCCCGCGCGACCAGCTGCGCGTTGCTCTCCACCGGCACGCCCTTGGCGTAGGTGACGGTGTCCTCCATGCCGACCCGCAGGTGCCCGCCCGCGGACAGCGACGCGAGCATGACCGGCAGCGTGCCGCGGCCGATGCCGGTGGCCGAGAACGTGGTCCCCTCCGGCAGGTCGCGCATCGCCTGTACGCAGGCGACGAGGGCCTCGGCGGTGCCGGGCATCCCACCGAGGACGTTCATGACGAGGTCGAGGTGGACGTGACCGCCGAAGGGCAGGCCGTGCCGGTCGAGCAGGCGGCGCAGCGCGGTCAGCTGGCCGAGGTCGAAGATCTCGTACTCGGGGACGATCCCGCGGTCGCGCATGCGCGTGTGCAGCTCGACGATGAACGACCACCGGTTGAGGAACACGTCGTCGCCGAAGTTGACCGTGCCCATCGTGCAGGAGGCCATGTCGGGCTCGGCGTCCAGGACGCGCAGCCGGTCCTCTTCCGGGTCGGTGACCGCGCCGCCGCTGGAGAGCTGGACGATCAGGTCGGTCTCGGCCCGCAGCGCGGCGACGGCCTCCTTGAGCCGCCCCAGGTCCAGGGTCGGCTCGGCGGCGTCGTCGCGCAGGTGTACGTGGATGACGCTCGCCCCGACCGCCTGGCACTCCTTGCCGGTCGTGACGAGCTCCTCCAGGGTGACCGGCAGGGCTGGCACGTCGGACTTGCGGGACTCGGCGCCGGTGGGCGCAACCGTGATCAACGTCGTTGTTGTCATGGCTCTTTCTACAGCGGGTCGATCGCGGCGGTGGACGGGCCCACCTGCAATTGACCGCCGTCGTCGGCCCGCACGTTCTGCCGGAGCACCGCGAGCGCGATCTGGCCGAGCTCGTAGTGGCGCACGGCGGTGCCGACGAACCCGACCGCCCGGCCGTCCCTGACGACCTCGGTGTGCGGCGCGGGCAGCTCGTCGGTGGCGATGCCGTCGAGGTGCAGCAGCACCAGCCTGCGCGGCGGGCGGCCCAGGTGGTGCACCCGGGAGACCGTCTCCTGGCCCCGGTAGCAGCCCTTCTCCAGGTGCACTGCGTGCGCCGTCCACCCGACCTCCGCCGGAAGGGTCTTGTGGTCGGTCTCGAAGCCGAAGCGCGGCCGCCGCGCCGCGACCCGCATCGCCTCATAGGCCCAGATGCCGGCGAGCGGCAGCCCCGCGGCGGCGACCACGTCGGGCACCGCGGCCCGCGGCACCAGCAGGTCGGCACCACCCTCGACCCGCCGGACGAGGCCGTCGAAGCCGGGCAGCGCCGCGGCCGCGTAGCGGGCGGTGGGGCGGCTCGGCACGGCCCCGGTGGCGAACTTCGCCGGCGGCACCGGCACGACGTCGGCCGGCGCGAGCGGGCCCGCGCCGAGGGCGCCGAGCGCCTCGTCGGTGTGCGGGCCGACGATCGACAGCACCGCCCGGTCCGCGGTCACGCCGGCGGGCTCGACCCGCATCATGAAGCGCATCCGCTCCAGGAACGTCAGCAGTCCCGCGCCCGCGCCGGGCTCCAGGTCCAGCCAGGTGGTGGTGCCGTCGTCCAGCAGCACCGCGTGGTGCTCGACGTGCCCGTGCGGCGACAGGACGAGCAGCTCGGAGCCGGTCATCGGGGGCAGCCCGGTCAGGTGCTGGGTGGTGAGACTGTGCAGCCAGGTGAGCCGGTCCTCGCCCGGCACCGCGAGGACGTCGCGGTGGCCGCGGTCGACCAGCCCGGCCTCGGTGTCGAGGATCTTCTGCTCGCGGCTCGGGTCGCCATAGTGCGCGACCGCCCCGGCGTCGACCGACGACGGATCGATGGACCCCACGCTGACGGGCTTCACGGGTTACTCCTCTTCGGTGCCGCAGTTGCCGCACACGCCGAACAGGGCCACGTGGCCGATGTCGAGGCGGAAACCGCGGGTGGTGCGCAGGTCCTCGGCGAGGCCCTCGAGCGTGGGTGACGGCAGCTCCTGCACGTCGCCGCAGCCCCGGCACACCAGGTGGGCGTGCTGGTGCTCGCCGAGCGGGTGATAGGTGGGTGCGCCGTGCGACAGGTGCGCGTGCGTCACCAGCTGCAGCTCCTCCAGGAGCTCCAGCGTGCGGTAGACGGTGGTGATGTTGACGCCGGCGGCGCGCTCGCTGACGTCGGCGTGGATCTGGTCGGGCGTCGCGTGGCGCAGCCGGTACACCGATTCCAGCACCAGCTGCCGAGGCGCGGTCAGCCGCAGCCCCCGCGACCGGAGCACCGCGGCCAGATCATCGAAACCCACGACATTCAGGGTAGCCCGGAGCCGGAAATCCTTCCCAGGCCCCGAGCCCCCTTCCTAGCCCGCGACCCGCTCCAGCCGGGCGGACAGGTGCGGCTGCAGCGGCTGGCCGACGGCGGCGAGGTCGAACGCGTAGAGCAGCGCGCCCTCGACGATGCCGTAGAGCCGCTGGGCGCCGCGGACCTCCTTCGCGGTCGAGGTGCGCACCACCGCGTCCGTGGCCATCTGCCACTGCGTGGTGCCCTTCGCCTGCCCGATGTAGAGCTCCATGATCCCGGTCGGCTGGCTGAGCAGGACCTCGACCTCGTCGGTCGCCTTGCCGTCCTGGAGCACCGGCCGCCACCAGCCGGTCTCCCGGTTGCTGGGCTTGATCGGGTTGCCGTCGACGTCGATCACCCACGCCCGCGACTCGTAGAACAGGAACGGCCGGCCGTCGTGGCTGAACCGGATCTCCTGTGCGTAATGGAAGCCCTCGATCGTCGGGTAGTCGCCCTGGCCGCGCCCGCGCCACACCCCGACCAGCGGCAGCAGGCCGAGCAGCGCGGGGTGGAGGTCCGGGCCGACCCTCAGGTCGTGCGTCTCCTCATACGGGTACTCCCCGACCTGCGCCAACCCCGCCCACGGCGGCTGTACGTCCGTCACCAACGCCCCCTCGAGACCCTCACCGCGAGATAGATCAGGCCGCCGGCCAGTGCGCCCATGGCGGCGACCAGCAGACTCACGAACCCGATCTCGGTAACCATCGCCCGAATCTTATGCTGCGAGACATGGGACGCTCGCTGGTCATCAAGACAACCGCCGGAGCGGACGCGCCGGAGCGCTGCTCGCAGGCGTTCACCGTGGCCGCCACCGCCGTCGCCGGCGGGGTGCCCACCTCGCTGTGGCTGACCGGGGAATCGGCGTGGTTCGCGCTGCCGGGCCGGGCCGCCGAGTTCGAGCTGCCGCACGCGGCGCCTCTCGTCGACCTGCTGGAGGCCCTCCTGGTGGGTGGCACGGTGACCCTGTGCACCCAGTGTGCGGCCCGCCGGGGCATCGGCCCCGACGACGTCATGCCCGGCGTGCGCATCGCCGGCGCGGCCGTCTTCGTCGAGGAGGCGCTGCGGGAGGGCGCGCAGGCGCTGGTGTACTGACTCAGCACCCAGCGGTCGAGGTGATGCGCAGCGCGTCGCCCTCGGTCCGCAGGGCGACCCCGGCCTCGCCGGCGCGGTAGGCGAACAGCTTCGGCTCGTCGAGGATCACCGCCGTGGCCGGCACCGTGCCACGGGCCGCGGCGCCGTCGCCGCCGGTGACCGCCTCGACGGTCCACAGCGTGCCGCCGCCGGGGCAGGTCAGCCGGTGGGTGCGCCACTGCGACGCGGTCTGCCGCAGGGTGTCGAGGACCGCCTGGACGGGGGCCCGGTTGGCGTTCTGCGACTGCGGGGTCGCCTCCTGCACGGGGGCGTCCTGCACCCGGCAGCCCGTGTCGGCGGTGAACCGCACCTGCCCCGGCTGCACCACGGCGCCGCGCAGGGTGACGAAGTCACCGGCGTCCGCGGTCAGCAGGTGGGTGTTCGGGCCGCTCACCAGATGGGTCTTGTACGCCGGGGGCAACGCCGCCTGCACCCGATCCAGGACGGCGGGCTCGGTGTCCTTCTTGACGTACACCAGCAGCACCCGCTCGAACCGGGTACCCTCGCGCGCCGAGGTGACCCGGCAGCTGCTGTCGGTGCGGGTGTACCCGCCGAGCGCCGCGACGGAGGTGGCCGGGTCGAGCGCGGCGGCGACGCGGGCGAGCGCCCCGTCGACCACCGGCAGGCCGTCGGCGATCGTGGTCTGGTCGCGCGACGTCGGCGGGTCGTTGCGCGAGGAGTAGTAGGCGAGCCCGGCGATGACGAGGGCCCAGGCGATCACCCCGGCGACGATCCAGCGACGCTTCACGGCCGCCATCCTCGCAACCCGCGGCAACGACGCCGCCCTCCGGGGTTGGGCCCGGAGGGCGGCATCACAAACTCGCTCCGGGGTTGGGCCCGGAGGGCGGCATCACGCGCGCACCCCGGGGTGTGCCCGGGATACGGCGTGCCATGTGCGCTCCGGGGGTGACCCGGAATGCGGCGTCAGGCGACCGCGACCGCGATCTCGTTGATGCCCCGGTCGGCGGCGACGGTGGCGTCGCCGTTGCCCTGGCGGGACAGGGCGCGCAGCGTCCAGTTGCCGGGCGCGGCGAAGAACCGGAACTGCCCGGCCGGCGAGGTCACGACCTCGGCGGTGAACTCGCCGGTCGAGTCCAGCAGGCGCACGTACGCGCCGCCGACCGGACCGTCGCCGGAGCTGACCACGCCCGTGATGACGGTTTCCTTCTCGACGTCCACGGAGGCCGGGATCGGCGCGCTCTGCTCGGGTGCGCCGCAGCTGTCAACAGCACTCATGATGATCTGCCTTTCACGCGTTGCCGGGCTCGTCGCCCACGGCGACGGGGACACCGACGAGGGAGCCGTACTCGGTCCAGGAACCGTCGTAGTTGCGCACGTCGCTGTGCCCGAGGATCTCCTTGAGCACGAACCAGGTGTGCGAGGAGCGCTCGCCGATGCGGCAGTACGCGATCGTCGCCTTGCTGTCGTCGAGACCGGCGGCGGCGTACAGCTCGCGCAGCTCCTCGTCGGACTTGAACGTGCCGTCCTCGTTGGCGGCCTTGCTCCACGGCACCGACACGGCGGTCGGGATGTGGCCCGGACGCTGCGCCTGCTCCTGCGGCAGGTGCGCGGGGGCGAGGAGGCGGCCGGCGAACTCGTCGGGCGAGCGGACGTCGACCAGGTTCTGCACGCCGATCGCCTTGACGGCGTCATCGCGGAACGCGCGGATCGACAGGTCCTGGTCGTGCGCGGCCACATAGCTGGTCGCCGGGCGGATGACCTCGTCCTTGGTCAGCGGGCGCCCGTCGAGCTCCCACTTCTTGCGGCCGCCGTCGAGCAGCTTGACGTCGCCGTGGCCGTACAGCTTGAAGTACCAGTACGCGTACGCGGCGAACCAGTTGTTGTTGCCGCCGTAGAGCACGACGGTGTCGTCGTTGCCGATGCCCTTGCTGGACAGCAGGGCCTCGAACTGCTCCTTGTTGACGAAGTCCCGGCGGACCTGGTCCTGCAGCTCGGTCTTCCAGTTGATTTTGACGGCACCGTCGATGTGACCGGCGTCGTAGGCGGCGGTGTCCTCGTCGACCTCGACGAAGACCACGTTGTCGGCACCGATGTTCTGCTCGGCCCAGTCGGCCGTGACCAGGGCGCTCTCGCGACTCATGAGTGTTTTCTCTCCCAGGGAACGATTGGGGTGGGTCGAGTCGACACACGGGTCGGGGTGTGCACCACGCCGCGCGCGACCCGAGGGGACGGATCACGGTTTCGGCGATGGGTCTGGTGTCGTGCCGCGGACTTGAAGAATCGCCCGCCAGACCCATCGGTCTGGGGCGCCGCTGCCTCGAGCCGTTAGAAGAGCACGCTGCAGGGCCGCACCATCAGGGGCGGCAACACAGGCAGGTGGCCACGCGGCACAGGTCGACCGCGCGCCGTCTGGTGAGCAGCATGCTCATGGTCAGGCAGCCTAGCACCGTGTAACCGCCCGGCCCAGGGTCCGCTCGGTCACTGTCCCGCGGAGGGTGGTTACTGACCGGTCAGGAGGACGTCCTTGGCGGAGGCGATGACCAGCAGCCCCGCGTCGGTGGTCTCCGCCGAGTTGATCACCAGGTTGTAGGGCAGGCCGGGAAGCCTGACGGTGACCTGGAGGCGGCTCTTGTTGGCCTGGATGAAGTCGTTGACGAACTTCGGCAGGTTGCCCTGGTCGGTGGTGACCGACTCGAGCTTGAGCCGGACCTTGCCGGCCTCGACGACCATGTTGCCGTTGGCGATGATCGTCACCTTGAATCCCTGGTACTGGAACGGGATGCGCAGCTCGATCTTGTTGTTGACGACCTTCACGTCGACGGCGGAGGGGTCCACCCCCTGCGGCAGGTTGGTGAACTCGAGCAACTTACGGACGTTGTCCCAGGTCATGGCGGCGCGGCCGGTGACCTCGCCGGCGACGACCTCGCCCGTGCCGTTCATCAGGTCGCGGGCGTCGGCCTTGACGCTCTTGGCGTCGACGGTGAGGGTCTCGAGCTTCACGTTCTCGATCTGCGGCCTGGTCAGCGCGATCGTGATCTTCTCGTACTTCCCGGCGAGCACCTGGGTCAGGAACGGGAAGCCGGCGATCTTCACCGCGGGGCCGGCCTCGTAGGTGACGGAGTTGG
The DNA here is from genome assembly GCF_040654515.1 of Dactylosporangium sp. NPDC050688. NCBI lineage: Bacteria > Bacillati > Actinomycetota > Actinomycetes > Micromonosporales > Micromonosporaceae > Dactylosporangium > Dactylosporangium sp. NPDC050688. The sequence goes on along the minus strand of NZ_JBFAIC010000064.1, from coordinate 3,381 downwards.
CCGCGAGTTGCTTGCGGGTCTCGTCGGCGATGCGGTCCCGTGCGGTGCTCGCCGCGACACGGTCCGCAACGAAGAGCACGCCGACCAGGATGACGGCCAGCACGACCAGGACGATGCCGATCTTGGCTCCTCGACTCGCCGCCACGGCGCTCCTTCCTGATCCTGTGGGTGTTTTGCGGGACGTACCCAGTCATCAGGATTTCCTACCCTGGCAACCCGCCGCGCGGCCGGGGGCTACAACAGCAGCAGGGTGCTGGCGACGTAGGCGGCCGGCGCGGCGAAGGCGAAGGCGCCGAGCGGCCCCTGGATGTGCCGGGCCAGGTACAGGGCAGGCTCGTCACCGGCGATGACCCGGCTGGCCTCGGCGTAGCCGACGGACAGGTCGACCATGACCGCGACGATCGCGGTGGCCAGCCCGGCGAGGGCGCTGTACAGCGGAGAAATGCCTTCGAGCAGGTTGCCGATGACGCCGGCGGCGGCCGTGCCGACCATCGCGCCGAGGACGACGCCGGCGCCGCCGCGCGGCACCTGAGGCGCGATGCGGGGCAGCGCGACGATCGCGTCGGTGAGCCGGGCGACGAGGATCGCGATGCCGGCCGCGGCAAGACACGCGACGATCGCCTGGGTGCCGCGCGGGATCCGGCCGAGGACGATCAGGCTGGCGAAGGCCACCACACCGAGGGTGACCACCAGCGACGAGCCGAGCGACTCGGTGACCCGCTGCCGGCCGGCGGGGCGGGTGAGCTGGCCGACCACGCCGACGATGAACCCGGCGGCGGTGACGTACGCCAACGGTGCGAGGGACGCCGGACGGGTGAGGACGGCGGCGACGTCGGTGCCGATCGCGACCGCGAGGCCGACGGCGCCGACGACGCGCGGGGCGGGCGGGCCGCTGGCGATCACCCAGACCCCGACGAACAGCACCTGGACCCCGAAGATCACCACGGCGTAGGACTCGTGCGTGGTCTGCGCGCCGACGACCAGGCCGACGGTCAGCAGGGCGGCGAAGCCCGCGATGCCGAGCGAGACCATCCGCCGTACCGGGGGCCATATCTCCGATTTGTCGGAGATTCCCGAATCGTCGACCTCCTCGCGGCGCCGGCGACGGGGCGCCTGATCGGCGGCCGGGGGCCAGGCGCCGTGATCCTCGGCGGAGGGCGGGGTAGCGGGCACGCCCCGATGGTGCCAGAACGTCCCCGGGACGGGCAGCACCGGGCCGAGGAAACCGGGCGGGTCGACGGCGGAAGGGGCGGGTGTGGCTCACCCGACTGTCTCTATCTGGATTCCGGCTGGCCGCAAAACGTGAATACTCAGATATTCTGCTGCTGGGATATACCCACAACCCCTCCCGTCAGAGTGGCCGGGACGTAACCAAGCCGCCGCCCTGTCCCAGGGGCGCCACAGCGCCCACTGCGAGAGGTGCGCCGCGGCCACGGAGGTGACTCGTGGAGATTCTGCTGCTGACCGCGGCTCCCGCGGGCCAGGTGGTCCTGCCCGGCCTGGACCTGCTGCCCCACACGGTGCGCACCGCCCCCCGTGACGTCCGCACACTGGTGAGCGGACCGAGCCCAGACGCCGTTATCGTCGATGCCCGCGCCGAGCTGGCCGACGCCCGCGCGACTTGCCGCATGCTGCACGCCACCGGCCTCGGCGTCCCGCTGCTGGCGGTCGTCACCGAGGCGGGCCTCGTCGCCCTGCACGCCGACTGGGGCCTCGACGACGTCATCCTGGCCAGCGCCGGCCCCGCCGAGATCGAGGCCCGCCTGCGCCTCGCCGTCGGCCGGCTCAACTCGGCCGCCGCCGCGAGCGGCGGCATGATCAAGGCCGGCGAGCTGACGATCGACCCCGACACCTACGCGGCGAAGCTCAAGGGCCGCCCGCTCGACCTCACGTACAAGGAGTTCGAGCTGCTCAAGTTCCTGGCCCAGCACCCCGGCCGGGTCTTCACCCGCGACCAGCTGCTGCGCGAGGTCTGGGGCTACGACTACTTCGGCGGCACCCGCACGGTCGACGTGCACGTCCGGCGCCTGCGCGCGAAGCTCGGCTCGGAGTACGAGTCGATGATCGGCACGGTGCGCCAGGTCGGGTACAAGTTCGTGGTCCCGCCGTCCCGCCCGCTGCACGAGTCCGAGCCGGTAAGGGTCTGACCTAGACTTCACCCGTGACCGTCGAGCGCCTGGACCATCTTTCCGCCCCGCAGATCGACCAGGTGCTCGCGCTGAGCCAGGCCGCCGGCGACACCGACGGCGCGCTGCCGCTGTCCGAGCACGTCGTGCTGCACCTGCGGCACGGCGGCGAGGCCCAGGCGGTCCACCTGCTGGCGCGCGACGCCGGCGGCACGGTCGTGGGCTACGCGCACGTCGACACGACCGACGCGGTCGCGGGCGCCTCGGCCGAGCTGGTGGTGCATCCGCAGCACCGGCGCCACGGGGCCGGGCGCGCCCTGGCCACCGCGGCGATCGCGGTCGCCGACGAGCGCGCCGGCGGCCGGCTGCGGCTGTGGGCGCACGGCGACCACCCGTCGGCCTCGGCGCTGGCGGTCGGCCTCGGCTTCGACCGCGCGCGGGTGCTGCTGCAGCTGCGGCGGTCGCTGTACGCGCCGCTGGACGAGGTCGTGCTGCCCGAGGGCGTGACCCTGCGCGCGTTCCGGCCGGGCGAGGACGACGACGCCTGGCTGGCGGTCAACGCGGCCGCGTTCGCCGACCACCCAGAGCAGGGCAAGTGGACCCTGGACGACCTGCGCGTGCGGCTGCGGGAGCCGTGGTTCGACCCGGAGGGATTCCTGCTGGCGTTCCGCGGCGACGACCTCGTCGGCTTCCACTGGACCAAGATCCACGGTGATGTCGAGGACCACGCGCACGAGCCCATCGGCGAGGTGTACGTGCTGGGCGTCGCACCCGGCGCGCACGGCGGCGGCCTGGGCCGGGCGCTGACCCTGGCCGGCCTGTGGCACCTGCGCTCGCGCGGGCTCGCGCAGGTCATGCTCTACGTTGACGAGGACAACCGGCGGGCGGTGGCGCTGTACCAGCGGCTCGGCTTCGTGCGCTGGACCAACGACGTGAGCTTCCAGCGGGCGGCCGATCCCGTCACGGCCCCGACCGGCCCACATTGATCTTGCTCGGTTGATCGAAGTCGCGCCGTGGTCGTCCGGATGGCCGGGACGCGACTTCGATCACCACGGTGGTCCGGCCGGCGCGACCGCGACCACCGGATGCCGACGCGCGCGAGGCCGCCGCACGCCGGCACAGGCAGTGCCAACGGCAACGAGCATGGTGGAGTTCCGGGGCGCGGCCGATCCGGTCGCGGCCGCCCTCGCCGTGCCCGCCGCCCTCGCGGCCGAGGACACCACCGTCCGTGCCGCGCTGCAGGAGCTGCGCGCCC
>NZ_JBFAIC010000063.1:0-68563 GCF_040654515.1 Dactylosporangium sp. NPDC050688 | reverse complement strand
GAGAGCTACAACCCGACGGGGGAGCACGGCATCCACCCCCTCGACCCGGACCTCGGCATCGTGTGGCCGGTCGAGGAGCCGCAGCTGTCCGCCCGTGACGCCGCCGCCCCGTCGCTGGCGCAGATGCGCGACGCCGGACGGCTGCCGGACCTCGCCACCTGCGAGGCGTACACCCAGAGCCTGCGGGCGCAGTAAAGCCCCTCCCCGACCGCCCTGACGGCGACGGCGTCACCGGATGGCTTCCGGTGACGCCGTCGATCCTTGCCTGGGCCACCCGTCACGCCGTGGTGCGGCGTGACGGGTGGGGTACTGCCTACCTGCGGCGCGGCAGGCCGGTCGCCGACTCCCCGCCGAACGCCGCAGCGGACTGGCCGCTGGCGGCGACCGGCAGTTCGAAGGTGCCGGTCACGTCCAGCGCCATGTGCACCGTGTTCGCCGGGTTGTAGACCGAGTACGTGAAGTTGTCGTCGATGGACACGTACGCGGCGTTCGCGCGCACCTCGTTCCGGAGCAGGTTGAGGTTGCTGACCACGGGCCTGGAGCCCTCGCCCGACCACAGGGTCAGGTAGGTCGCGTTCGACGGGTTGATGCCGGTCACGTTCGTGACGAGCGCGTAGGTCTGGTCGCCACTGACCGACGAGGCGGGGAAGGTCCTGACGCTGTTCGGGCCGAGCGGAGCGTTGGCGTCGCGGGTGTCGGTGATCCGCGTCGGGTCGATCGGGACGAACCGGAGACCGCCGAGCGTGCTGTCGTCGTAGTAGCCGACGATGTCCACGATGATGTGCGTCGTGCCGCTGGAGCCGTTGTAGATGCCGATCATCGGCGAGTCGCCGCAATCATCGAAGATCAGGCCGCACTTCGCGGTGGGCACGACCGCGAAGTTCGGCACGGCCACGCTCTTGCCGAAGTTCAGCGTGGACGCGGTCGGCCGGGTGTCGATCCCGTTCCACGCGGTGAGGTAGCCACCGAGGGAGGCGTCGACCGCGGTGATGTTCACGGCGAAGGCACGCACGTGGCTGTCGTAGGTGCCGTCACCGAAGGTGACCGGGACCGGGACCGACTCGAAGGGGCCGATCGGGCCGAAGCCGTCCTCGCGGGTGTCGAGCACCCGGCCCGGGATGACCTGCCGGTAGTTGCCGCCCTTGGTGGGGGCGGTCTTGTCAGCGTAGTAGCCGACGACATCGGCGATGACGCTGATGTTGCCGGCCGGGTTGTAGATGTCGATCTTGCCCCCGGTGCCCAGCGGCACCGTGACCGCGTTGGCGCCGGTCCAGCCGGGCGTGAAGTTCAGGTTGGACACGGTGGGCCGGGCCAACCCGCTCGGGTAGACGGTGAGGAAGCCCGACGACGTGGGGCCGGTCGCCGTCAGGTTGAGCACCACCGCGGAGACGCCGGTGCTCGGCACGCCGCCCCGGCCGCCGACCTGCAGCTGCAGGGTCTGTCCGGCACCCAGCGGCCCGGTGGGTGCACCGTTGCCTTCCCGGGTGTCGAGGATGCGGGTGGGGGTGAGCGGGAAAAAGGTGCCCTCGGGCGTCGACGGGTCGACGACGTCGGCGGCGGCGACCTTCGCAACCGGCGCCGCGTCGGCCTGCGCCGGCAGCATGACCGCGGCGAGCGCCACGGCCCCGAAGAGGCTACCTACTGTGCGCGTAAGACGCATGTTACTCCCCGTTGTTGTCGCATTGATGCGAAGAACGTTCGCACAGTACCGACCCGGTACTTCCTCCACAAGGGACGGTTCAGCCCGAATTCCTTACCCAGTCCGGTTTCTGTCGGCATTCACCAATTGAATTCTCTGAGCGGCCGGTGCCGTCGCGCGCGCCGGCACAACGCGACGGCGCCACCGCGGTCGCATCGCCGCGGTGGCGCCGTCGTCGTTGTTTTCCGCCGATCCCTACGGACCGGTCCGGGCGGGTGCTATCCGACCGGGAACCGGAACGCGCCGGCCGGCCGTGGCCCGGTCCCGCCGGGTTTCGGCGCCCCGGCGGCCGCGTTGGCCTGCATGGCCGTGCCGCCCTGCAATTCGAACGTGCCGGCGACGTCGATAACCAGATCGACGGTCCACGCCGCGTTGTACACGACGTATTTGCCATTGTCGCCCAGCGCGATATAGGCCACATTGGGCCGCACCTCGCGCGCTGTCAGGTTGAGGTTACTGACGGCGGGTTTCGCGTCACCATAGGCGTACAGGGACAGGTAGGTGGAATTCGACGGGTTCACGCCGGTCACGTTTGCGACGATCGCGGGGGACCGCTGGTGGGTCACCGCGTCCGGCGCCTGAATGACCGTGCTGCTGTTCGGCTGGAGCCGGCCGGCGCCGATACCGTCGCGGGTGTCGGCGATCCGGGTGGGCGTGATCGGGTGGAACCGCATGCCTTGTCCGGTGAAGCCGTCGTCGTAGAAGCCGAAGATGTCGACGATGACGTGCGTCGTGCCGCCGGAGCCGTTGTAGACGGCGATCTGCGGCAGTCCGTAACAGCTGGGGTGGATGGTGCACGGTGCGGTCGGGACGACCGCGAAGTTGGACACCACCGCCCTGGCGCCGAAGTTGACCGTGGAGGCGGTCGGGGGTGGGCCCGACCCGCTCCATGCCGTCAGGTAGCCGCCGGCCGACCCGTCGACCGTGGTGATGTTGACGGCCAGTGCCTTGATGTGCGGGCTGAGCTCGCTACCGTAGTCGAGCGGCAGGAGCACGCCGCCGAACGGCTCGAGCGGCCCGAAACCGTCGCTGCGGGTGTCGAGGACCCGGGTCGGGGCGTCCGACCAGTAGTCACCACCGGTCGTGGGGTGCGCCGCCGTCGCGTAGTAGCCGACGACGTCCGCGATGACGCTCACGTTGCCGGCGGGGTTGAAGATGTCGACCTTGCCCCCGGCGCCGACCTGGACCGTGACCGCGTTCGCGCCGGTCCAGCCGGCGGTGAAGTTGAGGTTGGACGCCGTCGGCCGGGTGATGCCGGACGGGTAGACAGTGAGGTACCCCGCCGACGTCGGACCGGTGACGGTCACGTTGAGCAGGACCGTCGACACGCCGGTGGCCGGGACGCCGCCGCGACCGGTCACCTGCAGGTGCAGGGTCTGGCCCGGTCCCAGGGGCCCGATCGGGGCGCCGTTGCCCTCGCGGGTGTCGAGGATACGGCTGGGGGCGAGCGCGAAGTACGAACCCTCGGGCGACTTCACCGTGAGCCGCAGCAGCGTGGTGCGCGTCGTCGTGCTGCCGGTACCGATGACGGTGATGCCGTAGTTGCCCGACGGCGTGGACGCACTCGTCGCGATCGAGATCGTCGACGAGCCGCCCGAGGTGAGCGACGCCGGGCTGAACGACGCGGTCGCCCCGCTGGGCAGACCGCTGACGGACAGCGAGATGGTCTGCGCGCCGCCCGCCGTGGTCGCGGTGCTCACCGTCGCGGTGGTCGAGCCGCCCACGTCCACCGTGCGCGACGCGGGCGAGACCGCCAGCGAGAAGTCGCTGGACGGCGCGGGGTTCACGACGTGGAGCAGGGTGTTGGGCGAGCCGCTGCCCGGCCCGGCCACGACGCCGGTGGTGGCGTTGCTCACCAGGTAGTTGCGGATCTGTTCCGGGTTCCAGTCCGGGTTCGCCGACGCCACGAGCGCCGCGGCGCCCGCCACGTGCGGTGTCGCCATCGACGTGCCGCTGATGGTCTTCGTCGCGGTGTCGCCGGTGTACCAGGACGACGTGATGTCGACGCCCGGGGCGAAGATGTCGAGGCAGGTGCCGTAGTTCGAGAACGACGCCCGGTTGTCGGCGCTGTCCGTGGCGCCGACCGTGATCGCCGTAGGGACTTGGGCCGGCGAGGAGTCGCAGGCGTCCAGCGGGTTGCCCCGCGAGTCGCCGTTGCCGGCGGCGACAGCGTACGTGACGCCGGAGGCGATCGAGGCCGCCACCGCGTCGTCCAGCACGGTGTCCTCGGGACCGCCGAGGCTCATGTTCGCCACCGCCGGCTTGACCGCGTTGGCCGTCACCCAGTCGACACCCGCCACGACCTGCGCCGTGGTGCCGTTGCCGCTGCAGTCGAGGACGCGTACGGCGACCAGCTGGGCACCCTTCGCCACGCCGTAGGACGAGCCGCCGACCGTGCCCGCGACGTGCGTGCCGTGGCCGTGGCAGTCGGCGGCCGTGCCGCCCGTGGTGATCGCGTCGAAGCCGGTGGCCGCCCGCCCGCCGAGGTCCGTGTGCGTGAGGCGGATGCCGGTGTCGAGGATGTACGCGTGCACGTTCGCGGCCGCGTTCGGGTACGTGTACGAGCCGTCCAGCGGCCGGTTCCGCTGGTCGATCCGGTCCAGTCCCCACGGCGCGCTCGTCTCGATCCCGGAGATCCGGTAGATCCCGTTGCGCTGCACGTACTGCACGGCGCTGTCCGCGGCGAGCCGCTTGGCCGCGGTCTCGTCCATCGAGACCTCGAAGCCGTGCACCGCCCTGCGGAAGACGTGCCCGACCCTGCCGCCGTACCTGCCCGTGAGCGCCCGGACGGCGGTGTCGACGCCCTGCTGGCCGTCCTTCAGCACCACCACGTAGCTGCCGGCGACGACGGCGTCGGTGCCGGCCGGCCGGATCTCCCCGCTCGGCGGCGCCGCGGCGGCCACCCCGACGTCGGTGGCGAGCAACAGCGCCGTCGCCGCCAGGGCAACGGCGCGTACCGACCACCGCGATGTACTCGGAAGTCTCATCCCCCGTCCTTCCTTACTCCAGGTCAGGACTCATGCATCGGCAGAGCTGCATACTTCGGCCCGCCGGTCAGCGCGGCGGCCGCCGGCGTGCCCGGCCGGAACGAACCATGTGATGACCACCTCGGCGGGCTCGACGACCCGAGCCGGCAGCAGGACCCCGCGGATGCTCAAGCAGGTGAACTTACTGATCAAGCACATCGAGCGCAATGGCCATTCGGACACCGGCAAACCGGGGCGGCCATTGGCCGAATAGAGTGCCTCGCCGGGTGTCGTCCGTCGAACGGAGCCATCGAGATGATGAGCGGCTTGGTCGAGCGAATCGCCGTCCCGTTCACGGGCGACGGCGCCGGGGCGGGCCCGCTGAGCTGGGGCCAGTAGGCCATCTGGAAGGAGATGGCAGCATCCGGCAGCTCGCTGGCGATGGGCGCCGTCAGGGAGCTGGAGCCCGGCACGACGCTCGACCGGTACGTCGAGGAGTACCGGTTCTTCCTGTACGCGGCGTTCGCGGACGCGTTGGGGCAGGCCACGGGAACCACCCACGGCCGCCTGCTCACCGCACGGAAGAACGCGTACTACGCGCAGGGCGACATCGACGCGCTCATCGACAGGATCGCCTGCGAGCGCGGCGTCGACTTCGACCTGCTGTGCCTGTTCAACAACCGGCGCTCCGAGGACTCACCCATCGAGCCGGCCCCCGCCGCAGCCGGCCCTCCACTGGCGCATGACGGTCCATGTCGACGACGCCGTCGACGCCCTGAGCGTGCGAGCCCAGATCGACACGACCACGGTGACCCGCGATGCCCTGACGGCCCTGCTGCTGCAGATGGAGGCAACCGTGGTCGACGCAGCTCTCGGGTAGCCACCCGTCGTCGCTCGCCCCGGGCCAGCGCCCGGGGCGAGCGACGTTCAGGCCGAATGAACCCTGTGGCCGCCGCGACCAACGCGAAGCGATGGGAAGGTGTCCATGCACCTTGCCGCATCCCCCGTCTCCTCGCCGGAGCCGGCCTGATCGATCTTCCGACAGGCTCAAGTGTGGCGTTCTCGTCCGGTTGGGGCGCTGACGTTTTCTGCCGAGCGCATGACGGTTTGCGCCGCGAACTGTATCCACGACGTTGCTGGACGCTGCCCGCTGCCCGCTCCAGATGACCGCCGGTGCCTTGATCTCTGTACGGTGGCCTACATCGATGGCACCTTCGGTGTGGATGATGCGGGACCGACGAGGATGGCAGACACCTATGACGAGCACGCCGACCCCCTCCGCGACAACGGCACCGATGACCGTCTCGGCCGTCCGGATCCTCCGCGATCTGGGGCGGGACCCGATCGCGGGCCTCGAGCGGATCGCCACCCGAGCCGACGGAGCCCTCGTCCGGCTCAACGCCGTGGCGATGCGCCCCTACCTGGTGCTGCACCCCGACCACGTCGCCCGGGTCCTCAGCGACTCCGAGCGGTACCCACGCGAGGGCATGCTGTGGAAGCCCATCCAGCGACTGGAGGGCCACGGCATCGCCGGCGAAGGGCCACAGTGGCGGACGAGCCGGAAGATGCTGCAGCCGCTCTACACCCTGCAAAACACGCACCGGCTGGCGCCGGCCGTCGCCGCCGCGGTCGACGAGGCGGTCGACCTGCTCGCCAAGCGGGTCGGCACCGAACCATTCGACCTTGTCACCGAGATGACCCGGATCACGCACCACGTGCTCATCCGGGTGTTCTTCGGCAACCGCATCAGCACGGCCGACGCCGACCGGCTCGGCACGGCGATCTCCACCGCGTTCGGGGCCATCGGCTGGCGCATGATCCTGCCGATGGTCCCGATGGCGGTTCCACTGCCGGGCGACCGGGCGTTCGCCCGCGCGGTCCGGGTGGCCGACGAGGTCATCTACCCGCTCATCAGCAGCGGCCAGGACAGCGACGACGACCTGGTCACCCGGATCAAGGCGGCCCGGGACGACGCTGGTGCACCGTTCACGCCGGGCGCGATCCGCGACGATCTGGTGGGGATGTTCGCCGCCGGTACCGAGACCACCGCGGTGACCCTCACCTGGCTCTGGATGCTGCTGGCCGCCCACCTACCGGTCGCTGAGCAGGTCATGGACGAGGTGACCGGAGTTGTCGGCAGCTCCGCGGCAGGGCCGGAGCACCTGGGGCAGCTGGTGCAGACCTACATGGTCCTGCAGGAGACGATGCGCCTCTATCCGATCGGCTGGATGGTGCCCCGCACGACGGCCGTCGCCGACACGATCGACGGCGTCACGATCTCCCCCGGGTCGATCATGCTGACCAGCGCGTACCTGACGCACCGCCTGCCGAGCCTGTTTCCCGAACCGGGCCGCTTCGACCCGCAGCGGTTCGCCGGCCGCCGTCCGTTCGACGGCAAACGTCCGCCCGGCTACATGCCGTTCGGGCACGGACCCCACAGGTGTCTGGGTGAGCATTTCGCCGTCGCCGAGGTGCTGCTGGTCGTCGCCGGCATTCTGCGCCGGTTCCGGCCCCAGATCGTCGGGGCGCCGCACATCGGCCTGCGGCCGAAGGCCACCACCACGCTGCGCCCCCGGGCGACTCCACAGATGGTGCTGCGGCCACGATGACCTCAGCCGTCACGGAGGTGATGTGATGCTCAACCGGTACACCGTGGACACCACCAAGGTGCGGCCAGACGAGCGGTTCGACTACTACCAGCACCTCGTCGGGTCCATCGCCGCTCCCGCCACCTTCTCCAGCCCGTACCAGGACAACTTCGTCGCCTCCGCCGAGATCATCGACCTGGGCGGCGTGCACATCGCCTCAATGACCAACCCTCCGCTCGACGTGGTGCGGACCAGCCGGCAGGTGGCCGCGGCCGCCCCGCTGATGTACCAGCTCGCCTGGCCCATCGCCGGACGCAGCCTGATCACCCAGCGCCGCGCGAGCGCCGCGCTCGAGCCCGCCGACTTCACCCTGCTCGACCTCAGCCAGCAGTACGAAGGCAAGCACGACGACCTCGCCCCCGGACAGCAGGTCCGTTCGGTCAGCGTGCTGTTCCCGCACTCGCTGCTACCGACATCCCCGGACAAGGTCCGAACGCTGCTGGCAACCCCACTGCATTCACGCGACGGCTTGGGCGCGCTGCTGGCCCAGGACCTCCGACACATCGCCGGCCACCCCGACCAGTTCCAGCCGGCCGACGCCGGTTTCCTGGGCCGACGGCTGGTCGACCTCATCGCGGCCACCGTCGCTCAACTCCTCGGCGCCGGCGACACCCTGCCGGGAGAGATCAAACGAAGGACGATGCGCACCCGGATCAGCGCCTTCATCGACGCGCACCTCAGCGACCCGTCCCTGTCAGTCCCGGCCGTCGCCGCGGCACACAACATCTCGGCACGCGAGCTCTACAGGCTCTTCAACGACAGTGAGCGGCCCGTCGCCGAAGAGATCAGGTTCCGCCGGCTCGACCGCTGCCGCCAAGACCTGATGAACCCGCTGACCCGCGAGCGACCCATCTACGCCATCGCCCGCACCTGGGGATTCACCCACCCCGAACTGTTCAGCCGACAATTCAAGCGTGTGTTCGGAATGTCCCCCTCCGAGTGCCGCGCGAGCACCGCCACCCCTCCCACACCACCCGAGCCGCCGACCCCCCTCGCCCCTCGACCTGCTCCCGCCGATACTTAGGCAACCAGTCGACCGGTTCGAAGTTCGGGGATCCCATGCGTACGGTCAGCTACTCAGCGCTTCGGCAGAACCTGGCCAAGATGCTCGACCACGTCGTCGACGACGCCGAGGAGGTCGTGATCACCCGCTCCGGTCACGGGTCCGCGGTGATCATCTCGCTGCGTGAGTACGAGTCGCTGAAGGAGACCACGTACCTGATGGCCAGCCCGGCGAACGCCCGCCGGCTGAACGAAGCCATCGAGGAGCTACGCACAGGCGGCGGCGAGGTGCACGACCTGACCGACCCGGACGAGACGCCCGCCGCGTGAAGGGCTGCTCGACGTGCGGCGCTCGGTACCGATCCGAGGGTCCTCGAGTTCGCACGGCCTTTGCCGACCACGCCGCGTACGGCGAGCACGGCCAACCTACCGGCGTCGGAAACGGTGACGTTCGGCGCCGCGTTCCGGCGACTGATGAGGGTCCGGAACCTGACCCGAAAGGCAATGGCCTACGCGACGTTTCTCGCGCAGCGCACGGTCAACATCACAATGACCGACTGCCGCCTGCCGGAACCGAAATACCTACTCCGCATGGCCGCGACGCTCTGCCTCCGCGCCGACGACATTGAGGCGATGGCAGGGCGCACGACCGAGGTACCGTTCCCGGCTTCGCCCAGGTCGGAAGGCTGGCCGGATGACCTTCCCCGCCTCTGAACCCGAGGCGAGCTGATCTGCGCACTCACGCCGCTGCACGCCGAACAGATCGACGCTGTTACCACCTTCGGGAAGGACTCCCGGACGCCTGACGCGGATCGCGCCTGGCTGCCCCACGCCATGGCCCCATACCTTGACGGTGACCACCGGGATGGGTCGCGGAAGCGCTGAAGCTGCCGCGAGCGGCGCATGGGGGTGCGGGGTGGGAACCCCCCGCCCCGCGGCGACTGCCGCGGTAGCCAGGTGGTGGGCCGCCTCGGACTCGAACGGATGAAAAGGGTAACGCCGGCCGGTGCCGGATCACGCCGTCGTCGGCCGCGCGCTGCTGCGCCCCGGGCCAGGAAACAGTCAAAGTGACGGTTGCGCAACGCCTCGACCAGCAGTGAAGGCCACCCTAGCGCTGATAAACAAGCGTCGATACTTTGGGCATTCCGCGAACCGGGTGCGGTCATATGATCCGGGTGCGCCCCCATGCTGCGGGGCGTTTCTTCACGGGAGGAACCTTTGACACCCCTGCGACAGCGCGTCCTCATCACGGCTGCCATCGCATCTCTCGCAACGATCGCACCAGCCGGTGCAGCCGCGGCCGCGCCGGCCGCCGCCGACCGGTCGAAGATCAACATTACCTCGCTCGGCTTCGCCGCCGACACCGTCGACGCCACCGGCGGGCCGGCGTCGGTGGAGCTCAAGTGGGCGGTCGCCGACGCTGACACCACCGCGACCACAATCCGTGGCTCCGTCGAGCTGCGGCTGTTCAACGGCACCACCGCCGTCGGACCGGTGAAGGGCTACACCTGGGCCCTGCAGCCGGACGGGATCGCCGAGGTATTCGCGGACGACTGGTGGAGTGCGACCGCCCAGCAGTCGTCCTACACCCTCAACTTCGTTGTGCCGCAGTACGGGCCGGCCGAGCAGGTAACTTGGCGGGTCACCCGGTTCACCGCGACCGACGACCGCGGCAACAGCAAGAGCCTGGACAAGGGGGCGCTGTCGAGGTTCGACAGCTCGGTCGCCGCCACCGAGCTCGTGGACACCGCGGTGCCCGAACTGGAGACGTTCGCCCGCGGGTTCCAAAGCGAGTTCTTCCAGGGCACCGCGCCGGTGACCCTGAAGTATCAGCTCTCCATCCTGGAGCAGGCCGGGTTCTGGAAGGGCAAGCTGAAGCTGGCCGGTCCCGGCGGTGCCCGCGTGACCACCGCGTTCGAGCTCGTCAAGGTCAACCCGTACACCTGGATGTGCGGCGACTCGCAGAACTATGACAACCAATGGGTGCAGTGCGACCTCTCCGTCACGCTGCCGGTCATGGCACCGGCGGGCGTGTGGCGGGTGGCGGGCGTGGAGCTGACCGACACGACCGGGCGCACCGGCGATCACACGGTCGCGGTGTCCAACAACGTGCGGACCACGCGCAACGCGCCGCTGAGTGCGAGCGGATTCGCCCTCAGCGCCACCGAGGTCGACAACTGGCGGCAGGAGGCGACGGTCCGGGTCAGCATGCGGCCGGCCGGCGCACAGGGCGCCATCACCTCGGTGCGGCTGACGTCCAGCTGCTGGCAGCGCGACACCGTACCGCAAGTCGCTGTGGACGGGACCGTCTCGGTGGAGATGGTCGTGCCGACCTTCCTGAGCCGCTGCGACATCACCGGCATCGCGTTGGACGATGCCAGCGGTGATCTGGCGCTCTACGGCACCTCGTACGGCAACGCCGGCCTAGGCCTGGTCGTCACCCGCAAGCCGGACACGGTGCCGCCGGTCGTGCTGTCCTCGGCACTGCCGAAGTCGACCTGGACCCAGGCCGAGCTGGAGACGGCGTGGGGCATCGGCATCAACGTGGTGGTCGACACCAGCTCGCCCGCACCGGTCACGCAGTTCAGCACGACGGTCTTCAACGCCGAAGGCCACTCGGTCGGCGGCGGCTCGGGCGGCATCCAGGAGGGTGCCGACGGCGCGTTGAACATCTCCGCCCACGTGGGGGTGCTGCCAGTCGGGCAGTACACGATCGGGTTCACGCTCACCGATGCGGCCGGCAATTACGTCCAGCTCGGCTACCCCAACCGCGACAACCCGCCCGGCGGGCCGTTGATCCTGACGGTCGTCGCCTAGCGCTGAGGGAGCGTCAACACCGCAGTGCCGGCCCGGCGGATGGTGTCGTACTCCGCCGGGTCGGCCGTCTCGTTTGTGCTTGGCTTCGGCGGCCACCGCCGAACTCGTGCTCACCGCGGCACGTGCGGTCCAGAAACAGATCAAGAAGCGCCGTAACGAGTACTGCGACCACGGCGCCCGATCCGCGACTTGTGGCCTCTCCGACGGCTGGCGAATCGTAAAACCGCAGGTCAGGCCGCCGCAGCGCACCCGAACGGACCGAGAAAGAGCAGGAGCGGGAAGAAGCGCGCGGCGATCAACCGTCGTCCACAGGACAGACCGACAGCGTAAAGCCGCAGGTCAAGTGGTGGGCCGCCAGGAACTCGAACCCTGAACCTACGGAGTCGCGGCAGTTCGGTTTGGTGAAGCTGGATTCGTTGCTACACAACGGGTTTTGCTTCGCTGAGGTCCGGCTTGGTGCGGTTGGTTGCTGTACTTTGCTGCTGTACTTCCTGAGGGCATGCGACCCTCTCAGGGCTATGTGCCGCGGCAGTGCGCGCAAGCGCAGAGCGTGCGGTGAAGCGCATCGACGCAACGAACGGGGGGTCTCATGGGAGTTGACCACTACTGGAGAAGGACGTCGGCGGAAGCGATCAGTGGCTACAGCTCTGAACAGCTTTGGAACCTGGTCCCGTCCGAGGGCAGCGACCTGTTCCGCAGCGAACAGCGTCAGGGGGTCGTGGTCTGCGCTGAGGACACCGGCGACTTGATGAAAGCACTGATCCGCTTCGGGGTGACCGACGCATCCCAGGCTCCGGCCGAGGCGCTGTTCGGACGTCTACCACGGGACTGGGACGAGGCCTGGCTGGTTGGCACTATGCCTCCGGATGACGTGCGTCAGGTGGCGGCCCTATTCGCCGAGGCACCACTTGACCGCTGGGTCGAGGAACATCGTGTCGCGCTCGACGCCGAGATCGTGGAGTTGGGATGGGGAGGATGGGGAGCGGAGGATTGGATGCCGCGGCTGCGCAGAGATGCACAGGCAGTCGCGGAGCTCTTCCACGCCGCCGCCGCCAGCGGTGAAGCGGTCATCGTCAAGATTTACGCATAGCGCCAGGCCAGCGCGACTTAAGCCCCGCCGGAACCCAGAGGCCCCCGGCTGGAGGCCCCGCCGGAGGCAAGAGGGCAACTACACGTCGGGATGGCAGGGAGCGCAGCGACCGGTGTCTGCCGGGAGCTACGAGCAACACGCCCGATGAACCCGAGTCATCGTCTGGCCGAGCTCCGACGAGCCGCGAGCCGACTGCTGTCTTTCAAGAGCGCATCGTCCGGCCCAGACGTGGCGTCCCGGCCGGACGGGCTTACGGCGCCGGCGCTTGCGCCGGGCGCCGCTTGCACGCCGAGCCGGGTGACCGCATCCGGGCTGCGCCGAAGGCGCCTTGATCTATCCGCACCGCAACGGCTTCGCCGCGTACGTCTGGGTGATGAAGCCCGACGGCAAGCGCACCCGCAAGTACGTCTACGGCAAGACCCGCGAAGAGGTTCACGACAAGTGGGTCAAGCTGCACGCGGAGGCTGCCAAGGGTCCCGTCGCCACGAAGACCCCGACGATCGCCAGCTACGCCGCGTACTGGCTGGAGGAGATCGTCAAGCCCAACCTGTCGCCGGGGACGTACGTCGCGTACGAGGTTGCCTGCCGCCTGTACATCGTCCCGGGCCTCGGCAAGAAGAAGCTGAACCTGCCCGCCCGCGACGCGCAGACATGGATCAACGAGGTTGCTCGGACCTGCCAGTGCTGCGCCCAGGGCCGCGACGAGCGCCGGCCGAAGGGCAAACGTCGCTGCTGCGCGGTCCGCCGTTGCTGCAAGTCGACGCTGTCACCGACGTCCCTCGGCCACATCCGCCGCACGCTCCGGTCGATGCTCGGCCAGGCGATGATGGAGGAGACCGCGTCGCGCAACGTGGCGAAGCACCTGCGACTCCCTGTCCAACGTCCCGCCCGACGCAACTCGTGGGGCACCGACGACGCGCGCAAGTTCTTGGAGTCGGCCCGCGCTGATGGCGACCCGCTGTACGCCGCGTACGTCCTG
This sequence comes from Dactylosporangium sp. NPDC050688, assembly GCF_040654515.1. Classification (NCBI taxonomy): domain Bacteria; kingdom Bacillati; phylum Actinomycetota; class Actinomycetes; order Micromonosporales; family Micromonosporaceae; genus Dactylosporangium; species Dactylosporangium sp. NPDC050688. The sequence goes on along the minus strand of NZ_JBFAIC010000063.1, from coordinate 55,362 downwards.
GTCCTCGTGCTCGGCCTCCGCAAGGGCGAGATGCTAGGCCTTACCGACGACGCGATCGACTGGGCCGGCTGGGACAGGCGCTGCAAGGAACACCGGGAGAGCTTCTGCGTCGACTGCGTCGCCGAGTACGACGTCACGCTCCAAATTGATCGGCAACTCCAGCGCATCGGCTCGCAGCTCCTCCACCGCGAGACGAAGACCCCGACGTCCGACGCCGGCCTTCCGCTCCCACCGATCTGCGCCGTAGCCGTTCGGCAACGCCACCTCGACACCGAACGCGACAGCGCCGAGGCCGGCCCACTCTGGCACGGCCTCCGTCTGCTGTTCACTACCAAGTTCGGCATTCCGATCGAGCCAAGGAACTTCAATCGCTACTGGGACCGCCGCTGCCTCGCTGCAGGCGTCCCGCGTATTACCGTCCGCGACGCCCGACGGACTTGCGGCCAGGTCTCCTCACAGAAAACCCGCGATGCGCTGAGGCGGCTCGGCGCCAGAGAGAAGTTTGGGTAGCGCCTCATAGATGATCGGCTGCGAAGAAGACTGGACGGTGCCTACGCCGCCACTGAGAGAAGGCTAAGAGGCGCCGATCAGATGAGGTGAACACGCGGAGCTGAGCCGAGAATTTATTGACGCATTCCGACTAACCTTGGATCTGACTTGACGGCAGCGGAGCAGAAGCACATGCGGGTTACGGGCGACGCAGATGGTAGGCAAGGCCTGCTTGACCTGACCGTCAACCTCTCATCGCCACAAATCTTTTCGGGCGAAGATTTTGCTCTGTACCTTCACGTCAAGAACCCATTCGACCGCCCTGTCTGGATCCATCGAGTAGTCACCAATCTACCAGCGACGGTCCGCCAGAAGGTTGCTGATACCGCTCGACCATCAAACGAAAAAGAGGGCGATAAGGGCAAGCCTTCGACCGATCGGTCGTCTGCAATCGATGCAGTTATGTCGCTTATCGAAACCAGGCGAGCCGAATTGAAGGATCTAGAGGATTCGGAGAATCGGACCGACAATGACGTGGTGCGCATACACAGACTGCGGAGACAGATCGACGAACTCCAGGATCGCTTGATTTTCACCGCCTCCAAGGGCGCGTTCGACACGATCTCAGTGCGCGACGCTTCTACGCTCAATGTAAGTGCACGCAACCGGCCGATGCACGTGACCCTTTGGGATGCCTCGACTGTCAACTTCGACGGTTCTGATAATGAGAGCTATGTCGCGTTGCGTGGATCACTTCCCGAAGGTTCTGCCCTCATGCCCGGGTGTGAAGATGCGATGACCATCACACTCTCCACCGCACGTAATCCATTCTTTCTGCCCGCCACCTATCGCTTGAACCTTGTCGTGCATTACAGCTTCGAACCGGAAGCCACGGCGGAGGTATTCTCGAATACAGTTCAATTTACGGTCGCAATTCGGGCGGCTATGCATTCGGTAATGCTCGGTTCGGTGATCGGAGCGGTAGGCGGGGCGGTAGGGAGACTGCTACAGCAATCTTCGGGAAATCTGAGTTCGCTCGACTGGCGCTCTGCGTGGATGCCGATCATTCTTGCTGCGATCTTGAGTATGGCCGCTGCGGTGTTCTCGGCTCGCAAATCTGAAACCCAGTCTTTTGTGACTGTTGAGGATTTCTGGGGTGGGGCGCTGGTCGGCTTCCTGATCGGGTACTCGGGAACAGCGGCATTTCAGAACCTCACGCGGATCCCTGCACCGGGACCAGCGTAGGTACGGGAGGTGGCGACCCAGTGGCACCGCACCTTGGTCGACGTAGGCCCTGTTGCTGTACTTCGTTGCTGTACGAGCCTCCAAAGGTCAGGGCCGGTGCTCGTCGCACCGGCCCTGACCTGCACCTCTGGTGGGCCGGAGGCATCACCATGCGAACCCGGTAGCCACGATCGCCGGTGATCCGCTGCCGCTGCCTTTGGGCAGGTCACGGAGTCGGGCGGGTGCCCGATGACCCGTGAACCGAACTCGCTCGACGCTATCCTCGCTCGTCTGGGCGACCGTGATCCGTTCGGTCATGCACTCTGGCAGGCGCTGACGTGGCCGACACCGAAGGCGGTGCGGTCCGGCCCTGCCGGTTGTGGTCAGTCGACCGGGGAGTCGAGGACGACGAGGATCGCCGCCGCGACCTGTTCGATGTAGTCGATCGTCTGGGTGGTGGTGGCGCCGTCGATCGGGCGTTTGCGGGTGGCATCGTCTGGGTCCTCGTCGTACTCGTGGGCGATCTTGTGCCGTCGTTGTACGAGCTGGCGCAACTCCAGCTGGACCTGTTTGCCGGTGAAGGCAACACCGTCGTCGCTCTGCCGGGTCAGGACAAGCGCGACCCGGTTCCAAAAGTTCGTCGTGTCGTGGACAAGCGCAAACCCTTCGCGGATCTTGTCCGGGTTCTGGTAGACGAGGTGGCCCTGCTCGCGCAGTCGCTGGTCGAGAGCATCGACCAGGGTCTTCTCGCCGGCCTGTACCTGCTCGACCAGGCCGAGCGGAATCTCGAAGGCCGAGAACGCGCGCGGTTTCGGTGTCGCCGGCTGGGCTGCCAGGGCAAGCATTCGGCAGCGGATCTCCTGGCGTACCCAATGGTCGAGTGCGGCGACGCTCTGAACCCAGGCTGCCCGGTAGACATCGGAGACCTCGAAGGATCCGACCTTGAGCTGATCCAGGTGCTGCCCTGCGGTGGCCAGGCTACGCGCGTAGCTGAGGTTGCGCTGCAGACCGGTGAACGGCGCGGAACCGTTGGTCGCGACGGGCAGCTCGGGTGGCGACAGCAGCGGCTGGCCGGCAGCGAGTAGCTGTTCGAGCCGGGCGACGCTCTCCGCCTGGGTGATCCGGTAGACGGTGGTCAGCGACGGTAACGCGCGCACCTCGGCCTCCAGCGAAGCACGCGGCACGTCGGTGCGGGCCCACTGCACCGGGCGGGTGTGACGGATGCCCCCGGGCAGGTCGGTCCTGTAGCGGTAGTCCCCGGCCAGTCGGCCGACCGCCACGTCCGGGCTGGTGCGCCGGAGGAAGAGCACGATGTCCCCGACGGTCATCTTCGAGCGGAACGCGATCAGCTGGATCGCGTAGTTGTCCACGGTGCGCTGGTCGACATCCGGGTAGGCTGCTCGTACCCGCTCGCGGGTCTCGGCCTGCGTGGTGACCGTTGCCAGGTCGCCGGCCGCGGACCAGCCGAGCGCGATCAGTTCCCGTTCCAGGGCGAGTTCGTCGTAGCTGTCATCGCGACCGGCCCGGACGATCCATGCTGTCGTCACTCGTTGTCCTCCGTGGTCGCGATGTCAGTCGGTGCTGGTGACGGGGAACTTGGTGACCTCGCCGTGCCACTGCTTCGTCTCCATCGTGGGGAAGGCGGACAGCGGCAATGCGGTTTCCAGCTCGCGGTCGAACACCGCCCGCCATTCCTCCGGGGCGCCGGTAACCAGGAACGGCCCGATCGGCACCTGCAATGACTCCTCGATCATCTCGACCGGCACGGACTCGCCGGCGATCGTCACATCGCTGTCGAGTCCGGCGATCCGGGCCGACTCGATGGCGCTGTCCAGCTCAGCCATTGCAGCCCAACCGGACCAGGAGATGCCCTCGCCGGAGGCAGAGAAGACGATCCGGCCACCGTCGCGCAACGTGCCGTAGAGCGCGAGGTCCAGGGCGAACCCAGCGCTCGGATCGGCGTTCTCCACTGGTCCCTCGTCGAGGAAGCTCGGGCGGAAGCTTTCCAGCAGCGCGTTCATCGCCTCAGCTAGCAGCGCGCGGCGAGCGTTGAGGAACCGCGAGTAGTTCTCGGTGTCGTGCAGCGCGTCGTCCAGCGGGATCAGGTGTGCGCGCAGTTCGGCCTCGCTCAGCGATGCGACGTACTCACGAGGGCTGCGGCCGTTGATCCGTTTGCTCGCCTGCGCAGAGATGAAGACGAGGTTGGCGAGATCGTTCACCATCACCTTGTCGAACCGGCCCGAGTCCAGCGTGGCTGGGGGGTGGACGTGATGGTGCTCAAGCTTGAAAAGTTCCTCGGCGGGCGGCAGCAGGTCGGCGCCCGACCACCAGTCGCGTGCGCCGTGCGCCAGCGCCACCAGCAGACTCAAGAAGAAGTAAGGGCTCTCCTTAGTCCGGCCGCGCAGGGCCCGCTCGGCGACCTCGGCCCGGGAGGTGTCGATGTCGAGACCTTCGAGCAGGGATCGGATCGGGTCCTCGTGGCGGACTGCACGGATGTCCTGGCTCAGGCGGGTGTCGGTGGAGCCGCTGTAGCGGGTGCGGATAGTGGCCAGCAACAGCCAGTAGACGACGCCGTTCGAGGTGTCCTGGTCGAGGTCGTCACCGCTGCGCTCGCCGAGCAGAACCACCAGCGGAATGAGCACGATCATCGAGGGCAGCGGCTCCGACCGGGTCAGCCCGAGGCGGCTCTGCAACAGCGGGATCAGCCGCCGGAGGCCGCGTTGGACGACCTTCCATCCCTGTTCGAGCTCCGCGTCGCCCGTCTGGCGGAGTTTGCTGTGTGACCAGACCGAGAGGCCGCGGCCGAGGACGACACCGGCCAGCGCCCGGGACAGAAAGTTGACGTCGATGCCCCCGTAGCCCTCGCGCAGCCAGTGCTCGGACTCGCTCTGCAGCTGCGTCAGCACTCCCTTCCACCGGGTCGACAGGGTCGCCATGGCAAGGTCGAGGGTACCGAGACGGCGGCCGCCGCTGTTGACCCGGACGAAGATCTCGGCGACTTCCTCGTACGGAAAGCCTTTCAGGACCTCCATGACGAAGCGCCGGTCACGCAGGGCCTTGATCTTGCTGAGCCGTTCTTCGATTTCGTGATCGGCGAGGGCCGAGCCGGCGTCGAGCAGACGCTGGGTCAGGCGCAACATGCTGGTCTTCGGGTTCAGAACGTCGGCCACCTTGACCCACTTGGGGTCGCGTCCAGTGGCGGCGCTCTGATTCTGGAACTTCTGGTTCTCCACGTGGAAGACGACCTGCGCATCAGGGTGGTCGGTGAACACCCGGTGCAGCGAGGTCAGACGCTGCTGGCCGTCGAGCAGGAAAAGTGGCGGCTTCGTAGGCTCCGCACCGGCACCGTTGACCGACATCGCTCGGGTCTCCGGAGCGTCGTCGGTCTCCCAGAACAGTAGCGAGCCGAAGGGGTAGCCGCGATAGATGGAGTCCATCAGCTTGGCCACCTGGGTCGGCTTCCAGACATACTCCCGCTGGATCTCGGGGAGCAGGATCTCGGCGTCCGAGATCTCGTCGATCAGTTTGCCGATGGATCGCTCGATCCGGTCGACGTGCATCAGCAGCCTCTTCGTCGCGACGGTCCGGAAATGCCAACTGGGCCAGTGCGGATCACTGTTTCCGCCTCGGTGCAGGGATACACAAACTCGGACCCGACTGAGTGTCTACCCCGCAGGAAATTTCCTGTCCACCCCGAAATCGGGCCGGCCGTACCTCCGACGCATCGTCACGACAACTATGGGTGATATGCGGTAGTAAAGCTTCGTCCGATGTGCGCTCCGCGCACCCGAACCCATGCTGAACCCTACGGATCGGTACGGTCAGCGGCATGCCACAGCCCAGCGTCATACCGCTGCTTCGTGAGGTCATCGAGATTCCGGAGCGCACGAGCACCAGCGACTTCGGGCTCCAACTCGCCGGCAGCGACTCCGACGTCGATGCCACCCCTCAGACAGCGCGTGGTCACTGACCGGCTGCAGGGAGACTTCGGACGAGGCACTGGGCCTCCGCGGTCGAAGGGCATGCCTCCAAAGCCCATCTGCACGGCTCGTTCGATTCTGGTTAGTCGCACTTCATGCCGGTTCTGCATGCGCCGTTGCGTGGCGAAATGCGCCCGCGGGCGTACGAGGAAGACAGCGGACGTCATCGCACGCATGCTGGCGGTACGCCCGGACGCGCGTCCGGCAGACATCGCCGCGGAGGCTGGCATGTCCGAGCGGCATGTCCGTCGCCTGTTGACGTCCACCTCCTCTGGCCCGTCGGCTGCGGGTTCGGTGAGAGTTGGACGGGTCGACGGGCAGCCCTCGAACCGCAAGGTGCACTGGTCCAGGCTGTTGACGTGAGCGGAGCCAGGGCTGCGTCAGGGTTCGTCTCGACTTGGTGTGCTGAACGAGATCCCGCCGTGGACGTCGCGTGCCTGCACCACATTGCCCTCGACGGTTCCGGAGACGTTGTTGGCCACGGCGCCATCGCTGGCGGTCAGGTGCGGTGCGAGCTCGCGCCACAGACCTCGCAGGTCCGTCTCGAACGCGGGGTCTTCTGCTGCGGTCTGGGCAAGCGCCTGCTGGAGTTCCTCGATCCGGGTCTCGTCCGCCGGATCGGCTTCGGCGCCGGTGAGTGCGGCCTGTGCGGAGGCCCGACCCTGGAACGCCCGTTGTACCAACCGCGCCAACGCCTCGAACGCGGCCCTGCCGCCCTCGCTGAGGCCTTCGGCGGCCTTCGTCGCCAAGGCGACCGCGATCGCAGTCACCATTTCCTGATCCATCCCCACCACACCCGTCCTGTGCGCCTGGCTGTCGCTGGCTACTGCCGACTGAGTCATTCGAGCGTAGACGCCGATCTATGACTCTGACGCTTGCCTGTCGCACATTCGTCATGATAGCGTCACCGTGGGTAATCTTGATCTCGATTCCTGGAGCAGTGTCGTGGCCGAAAAGTGGGAAGCGAAGCCCTCGGCGTCATTCCTGCGGCGTTGGGGGAAGTCGTCCCATGAGTTGGGGCAGACGTCCGGCGACGGAAGTTGCCCGGATATCTGGGAGCTCGACAATGGTGATGTCGCGATCATCGGATCGGACCTAACCGCTGCATATGAGGCCAGGTTGCCCGACGGGGTGAGCGTCGATCCCGGCGAACGGATCGTGATCATCCCGCGGAAGACGATCCTCGCGGCGAAGGCGGACATCCCGGATGCGTGACCTTCTCGCCGGAGCCGCAGGCGAACGGATGGAGCTGGACGCCTATCTGGCCGACTTCGAGCGGAACTTCTGGGCGACGACCGAGCCCGGGTTCTGGAAGCTGGAGCGCCAGCAGTTCTTCAAGGAACCAGGAAATGCAAGCTGGGAAGCGTTCGCAAAAGGAGACTGGGACGAGTCGCTGCGGATTCTCGAAGCCGGTCGTGGCGACATGGCCGACTACTATCGCAGGACCGCCGAGCGCGAGTTCGTGACACGACGCGTCCGCGTTGTCGAAGAGCCCATCATCCCGTATCTGCAGTGGGAACTTCACGTATTGCGGATGCGGGACGAGTTCGGCGGCGCCGTGCGCGTCGTGGACCGGAACCAGGTCGCCGAGTTCGAGCACGACACTCCGCTCCCGGAGCTCTACACCCTCGGATCGACCGTGATGTACCAGGCCATATACGACGATGACGGGGTGCTTGAGTCGGCCCGCAAGTTTGTCGATCGTGACCTCGTCGTGCGGTGTCAACGGTTCATCCAGGATATGTACGAGATCGGCCGGCCGTTGGCGCCGTTCTTCGCCGATCGCGTCGCGACGCTTCCGCCGCCTCGTCAGCAGTAGTCGAGCTGGACCGGGATGCGGCGATGCCGGTTGGCGAGCCGAACCCGACGCAGCACGTCAACCGGCTGGAGGCGGCGGTCTCGGGCGACGTGGTCCAGGCCCGGGACGTGCACGGCGGGGTGCACTTCCATCGCTCCGAGCCAGGCTTGCAGGTGCTGCCGTCGCAGCTTCCCGGTGACGTGCGAGGGTTCGTCAACCGGCACACCGAGCTGGCGATCCTGACCAGGGTCGTGTCCGACGACCACGGGGATCCGAATGCTGCTGCCGTCACCGTGATCACCGGCACCGCCGGGGTCGGCAAGACATCGCTGGCACTGCACTGGGCGCACAGCGTCCGCGACCGCTTTCCCGACGGCCAGTTGTACGTGAACCTGCGCGGCTACGACCCCGGCCAGCCTGCCGTTCCGGAGCAGGTCCTGGACAGGTTCCTGCGCGACCTGGGCGTGCCCGCCACGGCTGTTCCAGCGCTCCTGGAGGACCGGGCATCGCTGTACCGATCGCTGCTGGCGCCCCGACGGATGCTGGTGGTGCTGGACAACGCCGCGACAACCGGCCAGGTCCGGCCGCTGCTGCCGGGCACCGCCAGGTCGTTGGTGCTGGTGACCAGCCGAAGCCGGCTCTCCGGCCTCGTCGCCCGGCACGGCGCGGTCCGGCTCGGTCTGGACATCCTGCGGGAGGACGACGCCGTTGCTTTACTGGGAACCGTGACCGCCCGGTATCGCCGGAACGACCAGCACCACGAACTGGTCGAGCTGGCCAGGCTCTGCGCCCGGCTGCCCCTCGCGTTGCGGATCGCCGCCGAGCGGGCCGCGAGCCGGCCGATGATGCGCCTCGATGAGCTGATCGCCGACCTGCGCGACGAATCGGGCCTGTGGGATGCCCTCACCGCCGAGGGCGACGACGACGCCGACGCGGTCCGCACCGTGTTCGCCTGGTCCTACCGCGCCCTCCCCGAACCTGCGGCCCGCCTGTTCCGGCTCCTCGGCCTGCACCCCGGCAACGAGTTCGGGCTACCCGCCGCCGCAGCCCTCGCCGGCACCACCGTCCGGCACACCCGGCAGCAGCTCGATGCCCTGGTCGGCGCGCACCTGCTCGAACAGCCGGCACCGGGCAGGTACGAATTCCACGACCTGCTCCGCGCCTACGCCGTCGACCAGGTCCGCCACCTCGAACCCCCCGACACCCGCACCGAGGCGACGCGACGGGTCCTCGGCTGGTACCTGCACACCGCCGACGCCGCCCAGACCCGCATCGCCCCCTTCGACCGGTACCAGCTGACCGCACCCATCCCGGCCGACGTCGAACCTCTCACCTTCGACACCTACGAGGCCGCGCTGCGGTGGTACCAGACCGAACGCGTCAACCTCATCGGCGCGACCCGCGCCGCCGCCGACGCGGCCCTGCACGGCATCGCATGGCGGCTCGCCGCCGTACTACGCGGCATCTACATGCACCAGAACGCCTTCGACGACTGGCTCACGACCAGCAGGATCGGCGTCGCCTCCGCCGCACGCGACGGCAACCCCGGCGGCCAGGCCGAAGCCCTGGAAAGCGAGGCCAAGGCGTACTTCCAGTCGCGCCGGCTCGACGAGGCGGAGACCAGCCACCGCGCCGCGCTGGCCATCCGCCGCAGCCTCGGCAACCGGTTCGGAGAAGCCAAGTCCATCAACGCCCTGGGGCTCATCGGACTGCGCCGCCGCCGACTTCACGACGCCAAGGAGCACTTCGGGCAGAGCCGGGCCATCTTCGGTGAACTCGGAGAACGTCGCTGGGAGGCCCTCATGCGATGCAACCTTGCGGAGACCCTGTGCGAGGTGCAACAACCGCAGGCGGCAGAAGGCCTACTGGGGAACGCGTTGACGGTGTTCCGGGACATCGGAGACCGGTTCGGCGAAGGCAACGCCCTGTTCCTGCTCAGCTGGGCGCAACGAGCGTCAGGCGACACCGACAGCGCGCGGAGCTCCATCGACAGCGCTCTCGCCATCGCCGACGAGGACGAGAACCAGGTATGGCAGGCGCACTGGTCGGTCGAGCTGGGCAACGTACAACGTGCCGCCGGGCAACCCGCCGAAGCGCTGGTGTCCTACCAGCGGGCCGCCGCCATCCAGCGGCAACTCGGCGACCGCAGCCGCGAAGCCCTCGCCCTCGACGGCACCGGCCAGGCATACCTGGACATGGGGCGGGTCACCGAAGCCGCGGACTTCTACCGTGCCGCGGCTCACGCTCACCGCGACCTCGGCGACGGGTGGAACCTCGCACAGACCCTGGACCACCTCGCCGACGTCCTGGACCGCACCGGTTCCGCAGAGGACGCCCGGACGCATCGGCGGCAGGCGCTCGATCTGCTTGTCTCCTTCGACGATCCTCAGGCAACGGCGCTGCGACGACGCCTCACCGAGGCGCTGGAACCCCGGTAGCAGGCGCCGACTCCACGATCCAGATCGGGGCATCGGCACACTCGACCCGGACACCGTCCCCCGGCGTCAAGCGGGTGCGGAAGACTTTCTGGAAGCCGTCGCCGACCTGGGCGACCGGTGCGTGGTCACGACCCATGAACGCGAACATGCGCACCTGGTTGTGCACCTCACGCGCCGAACGCGACCAGTCCACGGTGGAGAACTCCGGTTCGATGAAGCCGGCCGAGGACGCGTCGCCTTCGAGCTGCGGCACCCCGGGCACGCCCCGTACCACCTGGTCGAGGGCGGTAGCGAGCAGATCGGCGAGGACGGGCCGGATCCGCGACGACAGGACTCGCGGCGTGACGTCCTCGTCGAGCGGAATGCCGCCACGCTGAGCCAGAATCGGACCGGCGTCGAATCGTTCATCCATCCGATGGATCGTCACGCCGATCTCCGGGTCGCCGTTGCGGATCGCCCACAACACCGGCGCCGGACCCCGGTACTTCGGCAGCAACGACGTGTGAATGTTGATCACACCGCACCGGGGCGTGTCGAGCACAGCGGCGGGAAGCTTCCAATTGAAGCCGTACACCACCAGCAGATCCAGCCGGTACCCGGCAAGAGCCTCCGCCAGCCCCACCGCGTTACCCGGAAGCAGGAGATCCATCCCCGGCGGCAACGCCCCCACGATCCCACCGATCGATGCGGCAACGTGAGCGTCAACGATGCCGTTCGGCTTCATCGACCGGCAGCACACGTACGCAACGGGAACATGGCCAGCTGCCACACAAGTCGCATGCAGAAGGGCGAACTCGTCCACACCGAACGTCGCCAGCGCAACACGCATCGAACCCGCCATCTCCGCGAGAATACGCGAGCAACCTTTGTGCCATACGGCTTCCTGGAGCCTGGCCAGTCGATGCGCCCGATCACAGCCATCGGCACCTCCTCCTCAATCTGGGCTGCCCCGACTGCCTCGGCGAGAAACGGTCACCCTTACCGGGTCGGCTCATGTCTCCGTCGCCGCGATCGCTACCTTGACCGGCACTACGCTTCGCGTGAATCGGGTCCTCGCTGAGATTTCGGCGTGCCGCCGGGAAAGCAGGACCACGTACGGTTCGGGACTGCTGGCCCGTCATCGGCCTGCTCAGCGGCGCCGACGGTCATCAGGCCGCGACATGGCTTCTGGACCGGTTCGCAAAAGAAGCGTGCGGTAGTGCGCTGACGCGGCAGACCGGTCGACAAGATGGTGGGTGGTACTCGATGTCCGAGGAAGGTGTGGCCGCCGCTGTGGCATCCGCGCGGGCGCTGAGGCAGGTGGCCGCGTTGACCCGCTGGGTGGGTGCGGGCCGCAAGTTGACCCAGACCGGCCAGCTGACCATGGCGGACGCGCGGCATCTCGTCGCTCTGCTGGAGACCGGCGACGCAATCGACCCCGTGATCGGCGACCGGGTGTTCCGCACCCGCAGCAGCGCGGACCTGACCGGCCTCGCCGTCGTGGTGGCCTGGGCCAAGGCCGCCGGCCTGCTCCGGATCGTGCGAGGCCGGTTGGTCCCGGTGAAGAAGAACCAGCGGCTGCTGGACCAGCCGACGGCGCTGTGGGACGCCATGTTCTCCGCATTCGACCAGCTCGGCCCGTCGATCTGCCCCTCCGGTTGGTTCACCTCGCTGCTCCGCGAGGACTTCGCCGACGGGATCGCGGTGCTGCTCGCCAGCATCGCGGAAGGCGGCGGTGCCGTGGATGTCGACAAGGTGCAGGAGCGCGTCTGGTCCACCCTCGCCGCCCGCTATCACCTTGACGATGCCACCGATGAACAGTTGCGTAGCCTGCGCAAGGTCACCGCCCGCGACCTGCGCCGTGCTGTCGACGAACTGGTCGCGCTCGGCGCGCTCGCCGAGGACGACGCGGACAACGGAAGGCTCCGGCTGACCCCGTTGGCCGACCGGACACTGCGCACCCGGCATGGCGCCGTGACGCCCGGCGATCCGGTCGCCCAGATCAAGGTCACGCTCATGGACACCGACCCGCCCGTGTGGCGGCGGCTGCTCGTGCCGGCTGCGATCCGCCTCGACCGGCTGGACCGTGTCATCCAGGCCGCGATGGGTTGGACCAACTCGCACCTGCACCTGTTCATCCACCCCACCGGCCACTACGGCACCCCCGACCCCGAGCTGCCGCTGCACGACGAACGCAAGGCCACCCTGCGCGACCTGGCCGGACGGGTCGGCGACGCCTTCGGCTACGAATACGATCTTGGCGACGGCTGGGAACACGAGGTCATGCTGGAGAAGCTGGTTCCCGCCGAACCGGGCGGCCGATACCCGGCCTGCCTGGACGGCGAACGTGCCTGCCCGCCGGAGGACTGCGGCGGCACCTCTGGATACGAGCAACTCATCGACACGCTCGCAGATCCCAACCACCCCGATCATCACGACATGCTGCAATGGCTGGGCATCGAGAAAGGCGCCGACTTCGACCCGGCACACTTCGACCCCGCCGACGCCGACCGGCGACTCGACACGGTCGTACACACCGCAACCCGCACCGGCTGACCAGGAGACCACTCCCCGATGGCCCGACAGCGACGAGCCCCGGCCCTGAAGGCACTGCGCCCGCACGAGGCCAAGGAGATCCTGGACGCCCTGCTCAAAGCACACCCGGACCTGATCCCCGAGGCCGAGCGACTCGCCGCGGGCATCCTTGACGACACCACCTGGGAGTCGGTCCGCGAGGACGTCACGTACGCGCTGCTGTCGCTGCCGCTGGAGGCGCTCAACGAACGTGCGGGCTACCATCCCGGTCGCGGCTACACCCACGAGTGCGACGCCGCCGGTGAGATCGTCGAGGAGACGCTTGCGCCGTTCCTGGACGACGTCGCCCGGCGGTTGAAACTGGGCATGACCGCATCCGCACACCAGGTCGCCGTCGGCGTGCTCGCCGGCCTGCACACCTGCGGCGACGTCCATGACCGCGACGGCCTGCTCGGCTACGCCGGAGACATGGACACCTATGCCCATTCCGTCTTCACACTGCTGGACAAGCACCGGCAGCCGCTACCTGACGATCTACTCGACACCGCATGCCCAGGCTGGTCATCACGCTAACGGGACATCGTGTCGTCGCGCACCCCTCGGATAGGATGCCGTGTCCCGCAGGGAGAAAGACACCGTCAGCCGTGGGCCTTCGCCCAGGCACGGGGCATGGGCACCAACCGGCGACGGGCGCATGGCCAAGCGGTACGGCTGGAGAAGGACCAGGCAGATGAGCACGGATGACGAGTTGGTCAAGCGGGTACGCACGCTGCGGGCCCAGGGATGTACGCCCAAGCAGATCGCCCGTATGGTCGGGGTTCCCGCCGCGCGGGTGACGGCGTTGGTGCGGGCCGTGGCCGCGGAGCAGGCCGCCGCCGACCCTCACCAGTTGGTCGGCTGCTGGGTGAGTCCGCGGTGGAGTGGTGGGCTGACGGTGACCGGGCATCCCGAGTGGCCTGATGTCGACTTCGACCGGTCCGGGCTGCACGGCGGTCTGGCCGGCGTGGTCGTCGCCCGTCAGGAGCGTCGCCATCGGGTCACGGTCTGCGGGTACCTGGTGGACACCTACTGCCTGGGGTTGAAGAACGCTGTCGGACCGAGGTCGATGGCGTCCGGGGACCTGGACGCGTTCGTCGCCTACTACTTCGACGCCCACGGCGAGCCGCCGCTGCCGGTCGGACTGGATCTCGTCCAGCATCTGGTGTTCGGCGCTGTCGAGCATGCCCGAGGCCTGGGATTCGAGCCTCACCCCGACTTCGACCTGGTCGCTGGGCATCTCGGGGAATGGATGCCACCCAGCACGATCACGTTCGGCCGAAATGGCCAGCCCTTGTACGTCCAGGGCCCACGGGACAACGCGGCCTCGATCACGGCCACCCTCAACCGCACCATCGGGCAAGGCAACTACCACTACGTTCTTCAGACCCGCGGTTAGCCCATCGCCCGCAGCCAACCGGCGCCAGACCCCGGGGCACTCCCACCCGTCCGTCGTGGATCATCGCGTCAGGCACAGAGATCACCTTCCGAGATATCGGCCCGGCCGGCCACAACGAACCTGTCGACCCACCGCCCGGACACCGATCAGGCAACGGCAACCATGACCTGCCGATATCCGACCCGGAACGCAGCCGCCCGCTCGCGCCCCTCTGTTTGGGTATCCGTTTCGGGTGGGCCGCCAGGGACTCGAACCCTGAACCTACGGATTAAAAGTCCGCAGCTCTGCCATTGAGCTAGCAGCCCGCGGATACAGGGTACCGCTCGCCGCCCGGCCGAACATATCGACTTACCATTGAGGCACGTTTCCGCAGCTCAGATGCCCGCAACGAGGGCGTCTCGCCGGCCCGGCCGACGGTCGAACGACCCGAGAATTGCCGTAGGAGCCGGCGGGTGGCGTCTCGGGTGGCGAAGGTGTGCCGAGAGTATTTCGGTGGTCACTGCGGTGGCGGGCCGGGGACTGCCGCCGCTCGGTGGTAGGCGGCGACGAGGGTCGAGCTGATCCGGCCGAGGTCACGCACGTCGTAGCCGGCGGCTCGGCCCCATTCGCGGATGGCGGTGTTGTCCGCCCGGCGCTGGGCCGCATCGGGTCGGCGCTGGTCCGGTCCGCCGGCGCGGTCACTGCCGCCGCGGCTTGTGCGGCGCTGGCTGTCACGGGATGGGCCGCTCCACACGGGCTTCTGCGGCTGGATGATGGTCGCGGCTCGGACGAACGGGTCGAGTGTCTCGCGGAGCGCCGCGGTGTTCGCCGCGGACAGGTCGATCGTGTAGGCGGTGCCGTCCAGTTCGAACAGGACGGTCTCGTCCGCGGAGCCGCCGTCGAGGTCGTCCTCGAGGACGTGGATGGTGCGCTTCACCGTGAGTTCCTGCCATTCGCAGTCGGGTCGGAGTTGGTGTCGCTGGCACCGCGCCATCCCGCCGCGTGAGGTGCGGTTTCAGCAGCGCCGCGGCGGCCGCTGTGTCCGCAGCGAGCAGCGCCGCGTACGCACCCTGCAGGGCGTGATGCAGCGCCGCGTGGGCCGCGGTCATGATGCCGTGCCGTTGGGCGACATCGCGATCGACGCCGGTGTTGGAACGCGGCGCTGCCGGGGTGCCCGCCACATCGGCCAGAGGCGTGGCCCGCCGTCGGGCAGGTCGATCGGTGTGCCGTGGTCGGTGTAGCCGTGCCGCAGGTACAGGACTCGGCTGGCCTCGCTGGACGCCTCCAGGTAGGCCGGTAACCCGGCCCATTCCAGGCGCTCGTGATTGCGGTCCAGCAGGGCGGTGCCGATCCTGTGGCCCTGCCGGTCCGGGTGTACGGCAAGGAACGCGAGGTGGTGGTGCTCCGCAGTGGGGTGGTGCGCGTCGAACGCTGTGTCCAGGGCTTGGAACCGGTCGGTGTACGGGCCGCAGGCCAGCCACCGCCGCCGCTCGTAGTCCGGGATCTGCGGCAGCGGGCTGTCGCGGGGAAACCACACCGCCGCTCCGCACCGGTCTGCGGTGAGCAGCACATCGCCATGGTTGAAGGCGTGCTCGACGAAGATGCTGAAGTTGGCGTACAGCACCCGCTGCCGCTCCAGCGGTTCCGGCACCAGCCACGCGGCGACGTCCAGACCATGGAACGCGGTGGCGATCAGATCCGCGACATGATGGGTGTCGCCGCGTCCGGCACGCACGATCACCGGCGATGGAGTCGTCGGCGGGGTCATCGGACCGGCCGCCCAGTGGTGACGGTGTCGGTGGTGGGTCGCGTGCCGGGCACGCTCAGCCCGAGGCCGATGGTGGCGGCTTTGGCACCCATGCCGATGTTGGCGTACACGTGCGGGCGGGTGACCTTGAGGACCAGCGCCCACCCGACCCCGAGCACCGCGACAGCCGCGTACGTGGCCGGGATGGCCCAGCGCAGCGGGGAGTCGGGGGTGACGCCGAGCAGGGTGTCGAAGTTCGCCGTCGCCAGGTACGTGATGGTCAGCAAAGCGGCCGCCGCCAGCAGCGGCGCGAGCAGCCGCCGCCAGACGTTGTCCAACGCCCGGTGCCGGGCGAAGTACGAGATCACCGCGACAGCCGTGACCGTGACCAGCAGCAGGACCCCGTACCCGCCGCCGGTGCCGGCGGTGAAGAACAGGTGCACCAGCGGGTCCCAGCCGGCCACCGCGTAGGTGATGATGACGGCGAGGCCGACCAGGCTCTGCAGCAGCGACCCCACCTTCGGCGCGCCAGTGCGGGAGGTGTTGCCCAGCCAGCCCGGCAGGACCTGTTCCCGGCCCAGGGCGAACGTGTACCGGGCGATCAGGTTGTGGAAGGAGATCAGCGCCGCGATCAGGGAGGTCAGGAACAGGGCGTGGCCGATGTCGGCGGCCGGGCCGCCGAGCTGGGCGGCGGCCAGGTTGAACACCACCTCCGGTCCCTGCTCCCGCGCGGCGGTCACGATCCGGTCGGGGCCGACCGCGACCGTCATCGCCCACGCCGAACACGCGTACAGGCCGGCGATCAACGCCACCGACGTGTACGTGGCGACCCGCACCGTGCGGCGGGGGTCCTTGGACTCTTCCGCATACACCACCGCGGACTCGAACCCGACGAACCCGAGCACCGCCAGCGCCAGGATCGCCCCGACCCCCGGCGCCGCCAGGTTGCCGGGGGCGAGGGTGTCGAACCTGACCACCCCGTCGGCCGGGTGGAGCAGGTCAGCGGCGTTGAACACGAGCATGACGGCGATCTCGGCCAGCAGGAGCACGGCCAGGACGGTGCCGTTGACGTCGACGCGCAGCACGCCGAGGACGGCGACCAGCGCCCACGCGAGCAGGGCGATCACCCACCAGGCGACATCGAGACTGAGCCACTGGCCGAGCAGCGGTTTCGCGGCGGCGCCGATCGCTCCGTACAACGCCACCTGCAACGCGTTGTACGCCACCAGCGCTACCCACGCTGCGCCGACCCCGAACGGGCGGCCCAGCCCTCGGGCGACGTACGCGGAGAACGCGCCCGCGTTGGCGACGTGCCGGGCCATCGCCACGTAGCCGACGGAGAACACGGCCAGGACCACGCCGACAGCCAGGAACGCCAGCGGGATACCGGTCACCCCGGTTACCGCGAACCCGGTCGTCACCAGGCCCGCCACCACTGTCAACGGCGCAGCCGCCGACATGACGAAGAACACCACCGACGGCACACCCAGCCGGTTCCGCGCCAGGGTCCGAGCAACGACATCAGCACGAGGGAACACATCAGGTCCGGACATCACGACACTCCAGGAATCGAGGGGACGGCAAGGGAATCGAAGCGATGTGCAAGGAGTCGAGGGCATCGGCGAGCCCAGAGATGGCAGCAGGAGAGAGCCGTTCGAGCACGCGGCGATGGGACCGGTCAACGAGGAGCAAGGACGGCGTCACCCACGGCGGCCTCCACGAACGCCAGCAGGTGAAACAGCGACCGGTCCAACCGCGCCACCTCGGCCGACAACCGGGCCATCCCCACCTCGCGGAGCTCCGGCTGCCACAACACCGCACCGGTCAGCCCGGTCACCGCGACCAGCCCCGCCAACACGACATCCGGCACCTCGATCGGTTCCGGTGAGGTCAGCCGCCCGGCCAGCCGGATCGGCCGCCACGCCACCACATTGACGTCCGCCGGCAGCCACGACACCCGGACACGACCGAACCGGCGGCGCTCCTCCCGCCGCCACACCCCGGCACGCGCCAACCGCTGCCCCACCTCGTCCGTTGCCGTCTCAGCCAAGTACGCCAGCCAGGTCCGTACATCACGGTGCTGCGGCTGGGTTAGCAGGTGCGTCAACGTCTCATGCGCCAACGGGTCCTCCGGCGGGTCGCGGCGCACCACACAGATCACGCTGTCGTTGATGGCGATGCGGCCGAACAGCACCAGCTCGCCCAGCAACGCACCCGCCAGCCCCAACCCGAGCGTCCGAGGATGCAGCAGAGACCGCCCGTTCCAGTCCTCACGAGCGATGCAGAAGAACTCATCGGCTAGCAACACACCCCGCACCTCCCACCACACGGCAGGAACGGTCACAGCCCACCCACACCCCGCGATGCCGACCGTGCGGTCTGACGCCATCACTAATCGAATCGTCCACTACGCCTCCCCAGCACGCTCTGGGCGTTGATGCGTATCAGCGCCTCGTCACTCCCGGCATCGAACATCGCTGACGATCCGCACACCCGCCATATCCATGGTGGGTGCCTACCGTGAACCTCACCGTCTTCAGCGACACAACTGGTCAACAAACGCCTACCCGCGAATCCGGATTACTGCGAGCCGACCTGCTGCCGAAGATGCACCGATGCCCGCGCGTTTAGATTGCCGAATGTAGCCGCGCTAGAATTGGCGACTTGCGGCACAAGGCAACAGGCACGTTAGATCGTTGAATTGTCTAGCGCAGTCCGTTCGGCGTCGGTAACGCCGGGCGGCGAAATTCGCCCAGGATGGCTGTCTTGTCCTCCACTGGACACCGACCGGTGGGGCCGTCACGGCGCTGTCACATTCGCGAGCCGGGCTTCATTGCGCGTTGGGCACCGTGCCGAGCCAGGGACGAATGGAAATGTCGGCGGCGAGAAGAAGCAGGATTGTTGCGAGACTTGTCACCTTGCATCGCGAGTCGCAGGCTCCGCTTGCGTCAGCGAATTCTCAGATGATATTCCATCGAGCCAGTTCGTCACGACCACTGCGCAAGGCCGCGATCCGGCGATGAACTTCTCTGGCGGCAACAGAATCAGATTGCGATTTACGAGCGTTTGTAGTGATCATTTTAAGTTCCCGCAATCGGCACAGGTCTTCGAAGTCGGCCCATTTCATGGAATCCCAACCGTATGCGGCGGTGAAGCTAGCAAACGCCACTGGACTTGCTTGAGCGAATCGACGGCAGTGGACCGCAACCGTCGCCACGTCCCACTCAGGCGGACCGATCGACGCACCATCCCAGTCAGCCAAGACGGGCGTGCCGTCAAAGCGACGGAGGGCGTTGCGTGCCTGCGGGTCGGACTGCAACAGGGCCTCGCCGAGCGCGAAGTGCATCCTTGACCACGCCTCAGCGAGGTGTTCGAGGCGTGAACGTAGCAGCTGACGATCTTCGTCGCTGAGTATCGTGGAGGTGGCGATCGAACGATGAATCCCCTCGATCGGCTCGAGTCGTCGCAGTTCGATCGGTGGTGCCGGAAGCGCGTGCAGCACACGCAGGAGCGTGCCGAGTTCCGCGGCGTTGACGGGGTTGGCGTTCGCGGGGTCGAGACGCTGCCACATGGTGATCACGTGCCCGGAGACCTCGAAGGGCTGGTCGAGTCCGGGATACAACTCCACGGTGGGGAAGCCATGGTCACTCAGCCACTCGACGACTGTCACCACAGGTCGAAGGTCGTCCAACGTGACCCCCGGTGGGGCGATCTTCACGACAACATCACCGACGGCGTAAACCGCGTTGGTGTGGTGCCGAAGCAGGATCGCTTCTGCGGCGGAGCGGCCCAGTCGGCGGCAGATTTCGTCAAGCACTGGACGTGTTCGTGCCTCGACGAACATCAGGCTCCTACGGGTCAGGCGAGACGGTTCCTCCAGCCAGCGTACGGGTCTGCGATCGGCACGCCGCAATATAGTGCGACAGGGCCACCACCTCGGGCCCCCGCTTGGACCGCGGGACAGCCTCGACAACATCGGCAGCCCGGGCCAGAACGAGTTCGGTCCGCTGGAGCCGAGGCAGCTCATCGACCGCCTTCTGAGCTTCCGCCGCCGCTTCAGCCGTGCGCCGATCGCTCGCCAAGCACATCGCCTGGTCCAGCCTGATCAATGCGGGATCGATCAACGTCTTGACGGGGCTCGCCTGGTACAGCTGGAGCGCCGCTTCCTGCACACCGTATGCCGCAGCGGTGTCCCCGATCCAGGTGGTGGCGCCAGACAGGTAGAACAACAGCCGCTTGGCAGGGAATCGGAACGCCTCGTCGCTGTCGGCATCGCCAACCTCATCAAACGACCGGCGGGCCTCTCCGATCGCAGCACGCGCCGCATCCACCGCGCCCAGCCGCGCCAGCGCCCGCGCCCGGGCAGCAGCGGCGAGCGCGCTCGATGGCGACGCTGCCTCGGACAGAGCCAACGCCGCGTCCGCCAGGGACACAGTGCGGCGCGGATCCCCGAAGTAATACGGCAGCATCGCTGCCTGCGCCCGGACCAGGACACGTAAACGCGGCTCTGCACTGTCATCGGACGCGACGAGGGCTGTTCGATACCACAACTTCGCCTGCCTGATTTCACCAAGACGCATCAGGGCATCCGCACACATGGTGGCAAGCAACGCCGCGGCACCGGAGAGTCGAGCCTGAAGCATCGCCGGCTGCCTGCGACGCGACAGCGCCTGCACCTCGGCGCACTCACCAGCAAGCCGAGTCAACATCAGTGAAGGCGCGGAGGCCGGATATGCCTGAACGTGCTCGGCGACAGATTCTTCGATCAACTCCATCTGTCGTGGCGAGACGGTCGACGAAGCCAACGCCTCGTCAAGCCCAGCCCGAATCCCGGCCAGCATGTCCAGATCGGCCGTGGGGCCATGATCTGCTGCAATGTGCCCGACTGAGCGCCCATCCACGTTGTCGCTGTGCCGATTGAGGGCGCTGAGCGACTCGGACTCCAGCAGTCCGACACCCATCGCGGGCCGGGGAATCTGCAGGCCGACAGCGACGCGTTCCAGCACCTCATAGGCCGTTACTTGGCGGACATCTTTTGCGATCTCAGCAACCCGGTTCGCCGACAGTCCGACGAGCGCGCCGATCGCGTTGTACGAGATGCCTCGCGCATGCACGAACCGGAAGATCGTCGCAACATCGCGCTTGGCCAGGAACACTCCGATGGGTCGACCGTCCCATGTTCCGGTGACCCACCACGCTGGATCGACTGCTCCCGGCAAGTCAGACGCACCTTTCTCGATCACTACTTCGATGCTGAAGACATTCCCGGAGATGCCAGGTGTCCATCCAGAATTGACCAAACCCGCTCCGGGACGGGGTATCAGCGAGGAATGCAACGGTACGCACGCGCCGACGAATTTCAAGTGCTTCGGGTCCCGCAGGTTACGGCGCAAATTTTCCGGTCCGACGAAGTGATTGGGCCTGACGAGCGCTACTGCGACGATCACTGCCGCTCAACCTATAAGCTATGCGACGTGACTAGTTCTGCGGTTCGCGTCCGCTTCGCCCCCTCTCCCACCGGCATGTTCCATGTCGGGAACGCCCGGTCGCTTCTGTTCAACTGGGTGCTGGCCCGGCAGTCGGGCGGGACGATGGTCCTGCGGATCGAAGACACAGACACCGCGCGGAACCGTCCCGAGTGGGTGCAGGGCATCCTCGACGCGATGGCGTGGCTTGGCGCTGGGCCCGAGGAGTACGAGGGGCCGCTGTTCCAGTCCGACTACGTCCAGCACCACCAGGCCGCCATCGACCGGCTCCTCGCAGCCGACCGGGCGTACTACTGTGACTGCACTCGTGATCAGGTCATCGCGCGAACGGGTAGCGACCATAAGGGTTACGACGGCTTCTGCCGCATGCGCGGGCTGGCCGGCGGGGAAGGACGCGCCCTGCGGTTCAAGACACCCGACGAAGGCACCACCGTGGTGGTCGATCTGGTCCGGGGCAAGCCGGCGTTCGAGAACGCGTTGATCGAGGACTTCGTGATCGCCCGAGGCGACGGTTCTCCGGTCTTCCTGCTGGCGAACGTCGTGGATGACATGGTCATGGGCATCACGCATGTGATCCGTGCCGAGGAGCACTTGCCGAACGCGCCGAAGCAGCAGTTGCTGTGGGAGGCCCTCGGCGCGGAGCCGCCGGTGTGGGCGCATGCTCCGATCCTGGTCAACGAGAGACGGCAGAAGCTGTCGAAGCGTCGTGACCGTGTCGCCATGGAGGATTTCCGTGCCGAGGGGTACTTGGCCGAGGCGATGCGGAACTACCTGATGTTGCTCGGGTGGGCGCCGTCCGGTGACCGGGAGATCATCCCGTGGGAGGACATCGTCACGGAGTTCCGCCTGGAGGACGTCAACCCGTCTCCGGCGTTCTTCGACGTAAAGAAGCTCCGGGCGTTCAACGGCGACTACATCCGAGCGCTGTCGGTTGCCGAGTTCATCGAGGCGTGCCAGCCGTGGCTTCGCTCGACTGACGCTCCGTGGCTGCCGGAGGCGTACGACGAGGCGACGTTCGAGGCCGTGGCTGAGTTGGCGCAGACGCGTATCGCGCTGCTGTCCGAGGTGGTCCCGATGGTCGACTTCCTCTTCCTCGACGAGCCGCCACATGACGACGCCGCCTGGGCCAAGGCGATGAACGGCGACGCCCGCGGACTGCTGGACGCTGTGGTCCAGGCTTACCAGTCGATCGAGTGGACCGCGGAGGCGCTCAAGGCCGCGCTGGAGGCCATCGGCGCCGAGCGTGGACTGAAGCTCGGCAAGGCGCAGGCACCGGTCCGGGTAGCGGTTACCGGCCGGACGGTCGGGCTGCCGCTGTTCGAGTCGATCGAGGTGCTTGGGCGGGACAGGACGTTGGCGCGGCTCCAGTCCGCCATCAGTCGACTGGCGTAGGCCACTGGGCGGGCAAGCTTTGCCTACCCGCTCAGTGCGTCTTGGACGGCCCAGTCCGGCGCTATCGCCGGGGATGCACATTGTCCGGCGAGCTGCGTTGGGCTGGCAGGTAGCGATGGTGCTCTTCGGCGACCTGTGATCGCAGGTCGCCGAAGTCGGTGCCGAGCACCTCGTCGCTGAGCGCGAACACCGTCGGCGCAGCCGGTCCCAGCAAGCGTCCGGGCGGAAGGCGGTCGCTCTTCAGGGTTGCGGTCAGCAGCCAGCCCCGCGGGGATCGAGTCACGGCGAGTCGCCCGTCGCCGGTGCCTGCTTCGGCGAGCGTGAGCTGCCGGTCGTTCCACTGGACAGTCGCAGCCCGTGGTCCGTTCTCATCGATACGGCTTGCCGCAGCGTAGAGGGTGTAGGTGCTGCTCGCGGTGAAGATCTCTCCGGCGAGTCGTTCGACCGTGCCCGTTTCAACGTCGCGGTGGTCACGGGCGAGCATGTTCGCCAAATGGAGCTGTACACGGAGGTGCGACGGCACGGCTTCCATCGCCGAGGTGAGTCTGGCGTTGAAGTCGGTCGGTCGGAACCCTGCGTGTGTGAGGATGCCGTCGACGGAGAACCCTCCGCGGAATCCGAGCCGTTCGCGAAGGCCGTCACCGAGGTGCCTTGTCATCGTGGCGAGTTCGGCCATGTCGGCGAGCGTCGGTACGGCACCGGTGCAGAGGAACGTTCCGGATGCGGGCCGCAGCAGCGTGACGACTTCCATCGGCGGGAACGGCACGACGTGCCGGTCGAGGACGAACCCATGGAGGCGTACCGGCGTGCCGTCGAGCATCGGCATGACCCGTGCCCTGTACGAACCCGCCTGCAGGATGGACAGCGCCGATGGCGGGTCGGTGCCCCGCCACCACCACATGCCGTCGGCGCCCGCCGTCGGACCCGCGCCGGTCCGTTGACAGGCGCAGACCACGCCGGCGCCGAGGTCGACTTCGGCGCCAGCCGTGGCGAGGTTGGAGGGTCCGTCCACGATGATCGAGGCGGCTCGTGGAACGGCGAGGCTGTCCCACAACGCGTCGACCACAGTCTTGTCCTCCCCGAGCCGCCAACTCGGGTGCCGCGCACCGAGTCGGCGCCGGTCGCCGGTTCGGGGTGGGTCGAGTGGGTCCGGCAGCACCAGCGTCGCCCGACGGCCGGGATCGAATGCGTTTGCTGCCTCGGTCATCCAACCCGAGCCATCCAGGCCGGCAATCAGATCGTGGTAGCGGGCCACCTGCTGGCTCGCGCCGCGCACGGCGCGGTGCGTGGCGTTCGGCAGCGCGTTGTCCAGTGCGAGCGCCAGGCATCGGTTGGCTCCGAGCAGATCTCGCCAGGCGTCGGCGTCGTCTTGGCGCCCGCAGACGGCGATGAACGGTCCGTCCGGCAGCGCGCGGAGCAGTTCATGCGTCGACGCGTTCATGGCCGTCGTGTCCATCGCCGGTCGGTGCGTTCGAGGATCAGATTGGCCGGCGTTCGGTGGATGACCTCGTAGGCCGAAGGGCCGAGGTGGCGACGTATCGTCTCGCGGGTCCGATCCGGCTGGGTGTCGTCGTATTCGATGATGACGATCGACGGTCGGTGGCGGGTCGGCTCGAAGGAGTCCCAGACGTCGAGTTCCGTGCCTTCTACGTCGATGCTGATCAGGTCGATCTCGTCGATGCACGCACGTTCGAGGAGGGTGTCCAGTCGTTCGCAGGGCACCATAATCTGCTGGTAGTCGTCGCCGTGTCGGTGCAGACCCGACCATGACGGCTTGTGCGCGTACATGCCAAACGGTCGGAGCCCCGGGATCGACGAGACCGCGCTGGTTTCGACGACACAGCGCCGTCGCCGGAGCGGCTCGTGGTTGCGTGGATCGGCGTCAACGCAGAGCCCGCGCCAGCCAAGGTGCTCAAAGTAGAGACTGTTGCTGCCGCGTCTACCGTCGCCGGCTCCGACATCGACGAAGACGCCGCCAGGTGCGATGTCGAAGGTGGTCGCGAGCCAGTGGTCCTCGCCCCATTGCGCCGAGAACGGTGGTCCCTGGGTGTACGGCTGCATGACTACGCCCTCCATTGCTGGATCAGGTGCTGTTCCCGGGCGGGGTCGAGCCAACGCTGGGACCAGGAGCGACGAACTGTGTGCCAGGCGAGGCAGTCGTCGATCGTGTCCCGCAGCGAGCGGTACGTCAGCCCTGCGGCCAGCGCGCGGCTGCTGTCCACCGCCATAAGGGCTCGTTCGGGGCTGTCGTTGGTCAGCCAGAGCGGGACCTCGGTCCACGGTCGCACGCGCTGGCTTCGGGCGTACCGTTCACCGACCCAGCACGGCACGGGCGGCTGCGGTGACCGGTCCAGCAACGCCTCGATGAGGTTCTGGGCAGTGATCGAGCGGCCAGCCACGTTCACGATGCCCTCGACGTCACGGTCGACGGCGTCGCGGAGAAACTTGGCGACATCGGAGGCGTCGATGATCTGTACCGGTTGGTCCGGGTCCATCGGTACGAGCGCCTCGCCGCCGCGGAGGACGTGTTCCAGCCAATATGTGAATCGGTGGCTGTAGTCGTGCTTTCCGACAACGAGGCCGAGACGGGCAACGAGGAGCGGAATGCCGGTTCGCCGGGCGCGTCCGCGGAGATGTCGCTCGCAGCGCAGCTTCCTGGTCGCCGATGCGCGGGTCGGGTCGGTGGTGTCGGCCACGATGGTTGGAGACTGCTCGCGCAACGTGGACGTCGTGAACTGACGACGGTAGACGGCGCAGGACGAGACGAAGACGTACCGGCCCACGTCCGTCAGCAACGGCGTCAGCGGTGTCACGTCATCGAGGTCGACGGCGCTCGTATCGATGACCACGTCCCACGGTTCGCTGAGCACGGCACGCGCTTCGGCTGTAGGGGCACGCCGGTCGGTGAGGATATGGCGGGCGAGGCCGGCGAAGGGTGAAGGTGAATGCCCGCGGTACAGGACGGTCAGGTCGTCGCCGCGGGCGAGGCATTCGGCCACGAGGTGTCGGCCAATAAAGCGGGTCCCGCCGAGCACGAGGATCTTCACGGTGCACCGGCCCCGGCCGCCGCTGTCGCGGCGTAGCCCAGCACCAGCAGGCGTCGCGGGCGCCCGGATTCGTTCGGGCCGCTGGCGTGGACCAGTGCCGAGTCCCAGACCAGCATCGAGCCCGCCGGGGCGAGCAACGCAACGGCGTGGCTGTCCGGTGCGGCGTTGTCCGGCACCACGGGTCCCTGTCGTTGGGTCGCGATCATCTCAATGTCGCGGTGGTGGGTGCCGGGCCAGACCTTGAGCGCCCCGGTCGTCGGCGTGCAATCGTCGAGGCAGAGCGCGACCGTGACGACCTGGTCGTGTCCTTTCGCCCGGTAGTACACGGCATCGGTGTGCTTGCAGACCTCCTCGCCGAGAACCGGCAGATCGGTCCATGCCGCAGGGACGTCAACGGTCTGCTTGTACATGAACTTGCTGTCGATCAACTGGGCGGCGCTGCCGAGCAGGTCGGTGGTCACCTGGTGCAGCAACGGCCCCGCTGCGAGCACGGCTGCGGTCGCCGCGAGATCCAGCACGGATTTGATCTTCAGGACGTAGAGCCGGCCGGACGGCAGGCGCCACCACGTGAGCCGAGGGTCGGTGACGCGCTCATGCGCCATCGTGTCGAGCATGCCGGTCAGCGCCGCGTCGGCCTCCGCCCGCAACCTCGTGATCATCGCTGGCGGAACGATCTCGGGCAGCACGAGGTACCCGTCCTTGGTGAACTGCGTGCGGTTGAGCGGTACCGAGTTAGGGACGGTCGAGGGTGTCACCTCAGGCTCCTCGCTTGGTGGCGATCGGGACGAGGAAGTCGCGGGTCGGCTTCGTCCAATGCGCCGGGGTCTCGTTCGCCGGCAAGGTGTACGGACGTGCCTCCCAGGTCGCGAAGTGCCGGTCGAGGACGCGCCGCCGGACCGGGTCGAGCACGTTGCCGCTGTGGAAGAAGCTGAACCTGCCGCCGGGTCGCAGGCACGGCACGGCGACCTGCTCGACGAACTGCGCGAAGTCGGCATTGGCATGGCCGTCAGGCGGCCAGGTGTCGTACATGATCGCGTCGAAACCGTCCGCGGGCAGGTTCAGCACCTGCCACGGTTCGGTGAGGACGGTGGCTCGGCCGCCGAGCCGGGTGAGCACTCGTCGGTGGGTCAGTCTGGCAACGCCGTCGTGCGGTTCTACCGCGGTGTACGACCCGACGCTCGTCGTGGCGAGTTGCTCGGCGAAGACGCCGAGACCGAGCCCGATCTCCAGCACGTCGGATGAGGAGCTGCCGTCGGTGAGACCGGTGGCGTGGAGGCGCATCAGGTCCGCTTCGGCGAAGAACATGACGTACTGGCTGCCGATCCGGAGACCTTCCGAGTCGACGATCGCGGGCAGGCTCCGCAACGTGGCGACGTGGCGCTGATGGATCTCGGAGAGCTGCAGCGTCATCGGGGATCACCGCTGCGGAACCGGGTGAGCGGGTCGGTGGCCAGGAAACGGTCGGCGAACTGCGCTGCCTCGTCGATGCTGCTCCGGACGATCCGTTCGATAGCGGTTCGGGTGGCGGTGTCGACCGCTCGGTCGAGGGCTACAAGGACGTGGGCGGGTTCGGTCAGGCTCCCGCCGTTGCGTGCGGCGATGGTGACCTCGGCGTAGACGGATGTCTCGTCGAGGACGCGGCGGGCCGCTTCCGCGGTGACGGCGGTGTAGATCTTGCCGACGTGATGGACGGGGTTCTTGCCGGCGGGTGCCTCGCAACTCGCGGGACGGAGCGGCTCGATGGCACCGCTGTAGCGGTTGCCTCGCCCGACGGCTCCGCAGTCGCCCTTGCCGAGCGACGTCCCGAACGGCGCGAGGTAGCCGCGGCCCGGGGCGTCCTTGGTGTTGAGGTGCAGGGCGAGGTCGGTGATGTCGTGTGCTCGCGGGTCTTGGTCGAGCAGCGCCTTCAGCTCCGCGGACACCGCCGTCTGCGTCTCTGCCAAGGCGTCGCGGTAGGTGGCCCAGGAACCGACCGCTTCTGGATGAAACGGCACTGCGGCGGTCACGTCGAGCATTGAGCCGACCCGGACGACCATGACCTTGACGTCGGTGCCGATCATCGGACGCAGTTCACCGAGCCCGTTACCGGTGACGAGGCGTTCCAGCCGGATCGCGAGATCGGCGGCGAGTCCACGGCGGCCGGCGCCGACGCAGATCACCGTGTCATTGGCGACGGTCTCAGCGGCGAGGACCCGCGGGATGTCCGCGACGCCGGTCGGCCGGTAGAACGCCGGATCGTGGTCGACTGCTGTGCCCCGGGTGTTGTTCACGTGTAGGCGGATGTGGTCGAGCACGCGGGCGTCGCCCAGCGCGGCGGGCAGCACCTCGCAGGTGACCTCGCGGAACAGTTGCTCGATCGGCACTGCGGTGGCGCCGACCTGATCCGTGACCTTCCCGAACAGGTAGGCATCGACCGGCTTGTGGATGTCGAAGCCGCCGAAGCGGACGTCGGCCGCGGCGCCGACGAGGTTGACCTTGTCGACCCAGTGGTTCGGCACGGCACCGAACTGGCGCAGGCACCACATGGAGTACCGGCGGGAGAACGCGTCGGCGACGAGGTCGGCGAGGCTGTCCGGGTGACCGACGCCTTTGCGCTCGGCGGTGTCGAACGGGAGCCGGTCCGGGTCAGTGCAGGCGTGACGGACGGTGAGCTGCATGCTGAGGTCCAATCGTCCGAGGTTCTACAGGTCGTCGGCGTCGTTGGCCGGGTCGTTGAGCTCGGGCGGCTCGACGAGGTAGGACAGGCACTGCGACAGCACCAGCACCCGCTTGGCCGGGCAGGGCTGGTTCACCTGGGCCGGCTGGAATGTGCCGTCGTAGAGGTTGCCGTAGCCGGTGGGCACGGACGCGCATCGGCGGACGTCGCCGGTGACGGTCACCTTGAACGAGGTCACACCAGCGGTGCACGCCTGGCCGCGGAACGCGAGCATGCCGTCGAGGTACGGCCGGTTGAACGGGTACTCACCGGAACCGGCGAGCACGACGGCCTTCTGCTCCTCCGTGTAGCCCTCCGGGTACCGCACGCCCTTGTGCACGCCCTTGAAGACCTTGGCGCGTACGTGGTCGACGCCGAGGGTCTTCAGGCGGTCCAGGTCGGCCGCGAACCGGTCGAGCAGGGGCGGGTAGAGCACGTACAGGGCGGTCACGTCGAAGCCGTGGCGTCGCAGGATCAGATAGTTCTCCGCGTAGGCGTCCAGCTCCAGGCCGCGGAGTTCCCGTTCGGGCTGGTGGATCGCCGCGACGATCTTCGCCACCCGTGCAGGCGGGACCTGCTCGGCGAACGCGGTGATGTCCTTGGACGTGAGGTTGGTGTTGATGCTGATGTAGTGGTGGTCGGTCAGTCCCGCGCACAGCTCGACGAAGCCGGGAAACTCGAACGGCTCCCCGCCGGACATGTGCACCAGGCACACCTTGTCCAGCGCGTCGAAGCGCTGCACGACCAGCGCGGGTGGTGGCTCGTCGAGGTGCTTCTTGTTGAGGACGTGGCGAATCTGCGGGTGGCAGTATTCGCAGAAGAAGTTGCACCTGTTGGTCAGGTGCCAGTCGAACTCCCACTCCCAGGGTGGGGGTGCCTGGGTCATCGCCGAGGTACGCATGCCGGGTCTCCGCTCGCGTCGAGGCTGTCACCCGCCGGCGCAGCCGGAGGCGGTACGCCGGCGGGGTACGTCCAGCACATCCCGATCCGGGAGCTGCGGGGAGGCCATCAAACCGTCAAGAACGTCAATTGCGGCGCCCGTCGATCAATACAATCCGCTACCCTCGCGGTACCGTCAGTCGATCGCGGGAGGGTCGGTGGCCGCTCCGTCGGATCGCACCAACCACGCGATCGCTGCGCACCTGGCCGAGACGGGCCTGACGCCCCGAGGGCTGGCGCGTGAACTCAACCGGCTGTTCGGCGCGGGCACCCTGGCCGAGACCGCCCCCTACCACTGGCGCGACGCCGGCGGCGTACCGCGCAGCCCACTGCCAGCGCTGACCGCGTACGTCATCTCCCGCCGGCTCGGACGGGTCATCACCGCTCGTGACCTTTGGCCCGGGCACAACGAGGTCGCGGATGGCACGCTGGTACTCGAAGCCAGCGCCGGCATGGACGGACCGTGGGTACCCGCAAGCACCATGCGGATCGCGGAAGACTGGCTGCTGGGAGGGCTGGTGGACCGCCGACTGTTCCTGTCCGTCTCCGGCGCGGCCCTCGCCCGTGCAGTCGGGGTGTACCTCGACGCCCAGTTCGGCACCGGGTCCACCGGACTTCCCGCCACGTCGGCCGACGACCCGCTCGTCGACCAGATCGAAGCCAGCGTTCCCCGCCTGCAACTCCTCGACGACGAACGAGGCGGCGCCGCCGGCCTGAACTACGTCGGCGCCCAGATGCGAGCGGTGCTGCTTGTACTTCGCGACGGCGGGCACACCGATGGCGTACGTCGCCGGCTACTCCATGCGCTCGCCGACCTGGCCCAACTGGCCGGCTGGAAGGCCATCGACGCAGCCCAGCCAGGACTGGCCCAGCGATATCTTTTCACCGGGCTCCGCGCCGCCCACGAGGCCGGATACCGGGCGATGGAAGCACACATCCTGGCCGACCTGTCGTTCCAGGCCGCGTCACTCGGCGACGCGGGCGACGGCGTCGTGCTCGGCGAGGCCGCGTGGCGCGCCGCAGCCAGATCCGCTGCCAGCGTCCAAGCATCGGTGCAGTCGCGACTCGCCTATGCCTACGCTGCGGCCGGACGGCCACAAAACTGCGAGCGAAGTTGGCAGGACTCTCACGAACACCTCGCCCGCCGCCACACCGACCGCGACCCGCCGTGGATGTACTACCTCACCGCCAACCATCTCGACTGCCAGGCCGGATACGCCATGATCCTCGCCGGACGTCACGCGGTCGCCAATGGAGCCGGCGCGAACGGACGCGTACTGCTCCGCAAAGGCGCCGCCCTCCTGCGCACCGGCGCATACGCGCGGCGACCTGACGTCCCGTACCAGCGCCGTGCGCTGTACGAAGGTGCCTGGCTCGCCCTGGCCTACACCGCACACGGCAAGCTCGACGACGCGTGTGCGGTCGCCGAACTCGCCCTGCCCCGCCTGGGCCAGGTTCGCTCACCCCGCAGTACCGCCCTGCTCAACACCCTGGCAACCGAGCTACGCCGCCGCAAACGCAACCACACCGTCGGCGAGTTCCTGCCAGCGCTGGAGACCGCCCTCAGCAACCAGGCCATCGAACGACTACCGTCAACGCCGTGAACCAGGTCAAGCCTGACGCGATCGTGATCGGCGCTGGCGTCTCCGGACTGACCACCGCCATCTGTCTCGCCGAAGCCGGTGTCCACGTCACCATCTGGACGGCCGAGCCCACCGAGGAGACCACCTCGATGGCCGCCGGCGCGATGTGGGGGCCCTATCATGTGGAGCCGCTCGACCGGGTCCAGGCATGGGGCGCCGCCACGCTCGACATCCTGAGACGCCTCGCCGATGACCTGGGCACCGGGGTACGCCTCGTCTCCGGCATCGAGGCCGCACGGGAACTGGTCGACCCACCGGCCTGGGGCGGCCAACTCGACCGATTCCGTATGTGCGCAGCGGATGAGCTCCCGCCTGGGTTTGCCGCTGGCTGGCGGTACACCGCGCCGCTCGTGGACATGCCGACCTATCTGGGATATCTGCGACGGCGGCTGGCCGACGCTGGCGGTCACATCGAGCGGCGACGGGTCACGGCCTTCACCGAGGCGGTCGCCGAGGCGCCGGTCGTCGTCAACTGCACGGGCATGGGTGCACGCGAACTCGTGCCCGACCCGGACCTCTTTCCGATCCGCGGACAACTCGTCGTCGTTGAGAATCCGGGACTCACGGAGTTCTTCTCCGAGGACACCGGCTCGTCGCCTGACCTGCTGCACTACTACCCGCACGGCGACACCCTTGTGCTCGGCGGCACCGCGCAAACGAACGCGTGGAGCCGCGAACCTGACCCCGAGGTCGCGGCCACGATCGTGCGCCGATGCGGCGAGGTCGAACCTCGGTTGCGCGATGCGCGGATCATCTCGCACCGTGTCGGTCTTCGACCCACCCGGGAACAGGTCCGTGTCGAAAGCCAGGAGCTGTACGGGGGCCGCATCATTCACAACTACGGTCACGGCGGCGCCGGTGTCACCCTGTCGTGGGGATGCGCCGCCGACGCAGCCGCTCTCACGATCGCCGCACTGGCTTGAGACTGCCGACGTGATCACCCACAACGCCCAGCGCTGGTGCCTGTGACGCGGTGTCCGCCCCGTCTGCACCTCGAACTACCGAGCCGCGCGGACCGGTAGCCGTAGCCCAACGCCGTCAATGCGGGTTCGGGGTGATCGCGTCGATGAGGGCGGCCCAGTTCGTCTCGATGAACACCTTGACGGTTGCCGGTTTCAAGTCGACCGGCAGGATGCCGTCCATGCCGAGCGCCACCCGGTCGAGGTCGTAGCCGCCGCGGCCGGGTTCGAAATAACTCCGGCCCGTGGCGCCGGTCAAGGTCCAGGTGCAGCAGGCGGCACACGAAGAAATGCTGCACGGTGACGCCCGCGTCTCCGGCCAGTCCGGAAACTTGGAGCACCGGCTGCACGTCGCTGACCTCGGCGCCGAGTTCCTCCCGCAGTTCCCGGACTATGGCCTGCTCCACCGACTCGTCGGTGGGTTCGACCCCGCCGCCAGGGGTTGTCCAGTATGGCTCGAGGCCTGGCCTTGTTCGCCGGATTAGCAGCAGCCGCCCGCTGTCGTCGATGAGGATGGCACGCGCCGCGCGCCTGACCACCCCCGTCATCGAAGGCTTCCCGCACTGACCGGCGAAGCCGTCTGACCGGCCGCCTGTCCATGGCTCATCGCGATGCAGTGTCGGGCCGACGCTCAGCGGTGTACAGCGCGGTCACGTAATGATCGATCACCATGGCATCGGGCTGGCCGGCGACCACGTCGGCCACACCGTCGAGTAACGCCTCACGCCGGACTTCGTCGAGCTCACGCACGTTCGGGAAGGTGCCCCACAGCCCGCGTGCGCCGGTCGGCGTCAGCGGGTGGTCCCAGCGGATCGTCTCCACCTCGACCGGCCCGAACCGGCCACCGGACTCCAGCTCCGCTGTCCGCTCGGCGACCCGCATCGGCGCCGGCACCTCTGCCGGGTTCCGCCGCTCGTCAGGCATCCACCGCCGGTACAGGCCGTCGAGTTCGGCGCGCCAGGCCGGGGGACGATCCGGATCGCCGAACACGGTCCACCACACCGCCAACCACCCACCCGGCCGGACCAGCTCTGCCAGCCGGCGCACCGCGACTTCCGCGTCCAGCCAGTGCAACGCCGTCGCGCACACCGCCAGATCGAACTGCCCACCGGGCACCCCCACGGTGGCGAAGTCGCCCTGCACCACTGTCACGTCGTGGCCGGCGAGGTTCGCCCGCAGCTGGGCCGCCAGCTTGGCGCCCAGCTCCACTGCCACCACCGACGCCCCTTCGGCAACCAAACGGGCGGTTACCTGCCCGGTCCCGGGCCCGACCTCCACCACTCGGGCGCCGGGCCGCAGCCCGCAATCGGTGAGGACCTCGAACACCCGCGGCGGGTATCCCGGCCGCGCGGCCTGGTAGTTGTCTGGGTCCTCGTCGAAGCTGCGCCGACGCCGCGCTTGTCGTTCGTCGTCAGCCACAGCCGCCCAACCTACCTGAGGCCGGAAACACTCCCTGTCACGCCGCGCACCAGCGCCGGCACCTGCGCGGCAAGCCCGTGGTCCTGATCTGGGACGGACTGTCCGCACATAGTCCTGTGAGCAGCGGCTTGGCCGGGTTCTTGCCCAGATACGCCAACCATGCGACGAGCAGTGCCGCGACCGCGATGACGACGATGAACAGCAGGGTCGGCGTGAGGCCGGTCGCGGCGGCCAGCAGGCCGACCGCTCCGCCGGCCGCCGCGAGCACGATCCAGGCGGATAATCCTCGTAGGCTGTGTTCCGCCCCGGGTTTGATGGCGCTGGCGACGGCGACCGGCGACCGGCGACCGGCGACCGGCTCGACCACGTCAATTTAGAGGATGCCTTGCCCACACCCGATTACCTGCGCGATCAGCTGGCGAGACTGAAGAAGGAAGAAGCCGATCTTGCGGATAGCCAGAGCAAGGAACGGGACACCGCCGCGAAGCTTCGAGAAAAGGCGGCAGCGAAGGCCACGCAAGCCGGGCGAACAAGGAGCGCATCGTCCGTGACGCGGCTGATCAATGAAGCCAACCGGGCGGAGCGCGACGCCGTAAAGCACGACGAGAAGTCTGCCGATCTTGGGAAGAAGGTTGCCGCGGTGACGAAGAAAATTGCCTCCGTGTCGCGTGCACTGACTCAAGCCGAGCAGACCGCCGCCAGGTCCCGCGACCGCGGTGACCAGCAGCGACGACGAGCCGAACTCCAGCACGCCCGCCAACTCGCAGCACTGTTGAACCCCTCGCCTCAGCCGCCCGCGTCGCCGAAGCCGGAACCCCTGCGGGTCGCCTACCTCACGGCAAGCCCGGAAGGTGAAGAACTTCTGCGCGTTGATCGGGAGGTCCGCGAAGTCCGGGAAGCCGTCAAGCGGGCCCTCCACCGCGATCAGGTAGTACTGGAGTCCTGGCCGGCGGCCACGTTCGACGACCTGTTCAACGCACTCAACGACCAGCGTCCCCACGTGATGCACTTCTCGGGCCATGGATCGCCCACAGGCCTGTTCTTCGACGGCACCGACACCACCGACCCGGACGGCGTAGACGTCGACTTCAGCATCCTGGCGCGCCTGCTGAAGGGCACCGACCGGCCGCCGACCTTGCTGGTGCTCAATGCGTGCGAGTCGTACGAGGGGGCCGAAGCACTACTTGACGCCGTACCGGTCGTAGTGGCGATGGTCGACGAGATCAGCGACATCGCCGCGAAGGCGTTCGCGATCAAGTTCTACGCCGCGATCGCGAGCGGTCAGTCCCTTGCTTCCGCCCTCGTCCAAGGGCAGACCGCGATCGAGTTTCTCACCGGTGAGGGCAGCACCCCGGAAGTACTCACCCGGCCTGACATCGACCTCCAGAACGTCGTCTTGGTGACACCGTCGCCGGTCTAACGTCGCACCATTCGATCGGCCTTCCGTCCGGACGCAGGCTGGCCATGCAACGGCCATGCGGACGGACACAACTCGAACGCTGCTCAAACAGACGAGCGACCGTCGAGCAATACAAATCCACACTGGACTATCAGCCGGTCTAATTTGCGCTGCTCAGATGGCATCTCGCGGTCCGAGCACGACCGAAACCTGACGATTAAAAGTCCGCAGCTCTGCCATTGAGCTAGCAGCCCGCGGTGAACAGCGTACCGTTCGCCGGGCCGTCGGCCGTATCGACTTACCGCTGCGATGCGTCTGTGCAGCTCAGCAGGGTTGCGCGTGGTCTCGGCGGCAGGGGGTGAGGGTGCGGGCGCCGGGGGTCCGGGGCAGGTGATCATGGTCTGGGCGCGGTAGTGGGTGAGAAGCTGTGCGGCGTGGCGGTGACGGAGGATGCCGAGGAGACGATCACCGGGGAGTTGCGGCTCCTGGCGATGTTGCTCGGGGCGGTGCTCGGGACGTGGATCGCGTGGACGAGCCCGCAGCACGGGCAGGAGCCGCGGTGGGTGCTGTTCGCGGTGCTGGCGGCGGTGCTCGGGGCGGCCAGCGGGGAGGCGTTCGGGTTCGGGGCGGCGCGGTGGCGGGATCTCGGCACGGTGCACCGGGTCCGGCTGTTCCACGTGATGCACCTGGTGCTCGCGTCGGTGGCGGTGGCGATCGGGCTCGTGGCGGCCACCCCGTACGTGCTGGGTGAGCAGGGGCTTACCAGTCGCGGGCTGGCGCTGTCCACGATCGCGATCTGCGGGGCGTTGCCCTCGGCGGCGACGTTGGGGGCGGTCCAGCGGGTGGCGCGGCGCAGGATTGACGGCACGCCGGGGCAGCAGCTCAACACGCTGCTCAGCCTGCGGCGGCTGGTGAGCCGGCTGCTGAACCAGCTCGGGTTTCTGGTGCTGCTCGTCACGCTGGTCAACGGGGCGGCGACCGGGTGGGGTGCGGAGCTGCCGAAGGCGGCCGTGCTGTTCTCCGGGGCGGTCGCGTCGTTCGTCGTCGGTGTCATGTACGTCCCGGCGAGCACCACCCTGCGCCGGCGCTGCGCGTTGTTCGTGGACCGGCACTTCCCGCTGACGGACGTGGCGCTGGAGGACCTGGTCGACAAGGCGGAGGAGCGCGCGAAGCTGGAGAAGCTGCTCGGCATCGACCAGACGACGTTCGGGGAGCTGCGCTCGGGGCTGGTGATCATCAGCCCGTTCGTGGTGAGTGCGCTCGCCGCGATCATCCCGACGAAATTCTGAGCAGCACGAAAAAGGGGCCCCGGAGGGCCCCCATTTCACAGATGTCAGTTCGAGGCGTACGTGCCCTCGGCGAACGCGGCGTCGAAGCGGGCCTGCAGCGCGTTGAGCTCGTGGAACTCGCTGGCGTTGTAGGACTCGGAGCCCTCGGCGGCGAACACGCTGTCGGTCTCGGCGGCCGAGTGGTCGTACGAGGTGAAGTCCGACTCCTCGTAGTGCGAGCCGTCCGCGCCGGTGTACTCGACGTGGTGGCCCTGGTCGAAGGACGTGGACTCGGCGGCCGCGTGGTCCTGCTGGAACACGCCGAACTGCGACTGGTAGTCCTCCTGGCTCGCGTCGACCTGGTGCAGCTCGTCCAGCGCCTCGTGCTGCTCGCCGGTGGAGAAGTCGCCGTACTCGCTCATGTCATTTTCCCCTTGTCGTGGAAGCTGTCGTGAAAGTCGTTGTGAAAGCTACGTTTTATGTGGTGTGCGGTGCGTTCTTGCGATGTGCTGAACACTACGGGCCCTGGCGGAGGGTCAAATCCCGAAAACGTGCCACGAGGAGAAGAGCCGGATGCGGGTGAACGAACTGCTGGTCGAGGGCTACGGGCGGTTGCCGGAGCTGGTGCGGGGCGCGGTCGAGGGGCTCAGCGCGCAGCAGCTGACCTGGGCGCCGACACCCGGCGCGAACACGGTCGGCTGGCTGGTCTGGCACCTCACGCGGGTCCAGGACGGGCACGTCGCGGAGCTGATCGACGGCGCCGAGCAGCTGTGGGTGACGGGCGACTGGGCGGGGCGGTTCGGGCTGGACCCGGACCCGGGCAACACCGGCTACGGGCACACCGCGGCGCAGGTCCAGCTGGTGCGGCCGGACGGTCCCGAGGCGCTCGTCGGGTACTTCGAGGCGGTGTCGGCGCGCACGCTCGAGTGGCTGGCGACGCTGACGGAGCAGGACCTGGACCGGGTCGTCGACGAGGCGTGGGACCCGCCGGTGACGCTCGGCGTGCGGCTGGTCAGCGTCCTGGGCGACGACACGCAGCACGTGGGCCAGGCGGCATACGTACGAGGGCTCATTCCCTGACGTCATCGGCGCAAACGTCATGGAGGACACAGGGCCGGCACCGCGATGTGGTGGTGTACTTGATTTGCACGATCCACACCCTGATCGGGAGATACAGATGGACGAGCGTGCACAAGGACGTCACCGCGTCGTGGTCGTCGGCGCCGGGTTCGGTGGGCTGTTCGCGACGAAGGCGCTGAAGAACGCGCCGGTCGACGTGACCCTCATCAACGGCACCGCCCACCACCTGTTCCAGCCGCTGCTGTACCAG
Organism: Dactylosporangium sp. NPDC050688; assembly: GCF_040654515.1. Classification (NCBI taxonomy): domain Bacteria; kingdom Bacillati; phylum Actinomycetota; class Actinomycetes; order Micromonosporales; family Micromonosporaceae; genus Dactylosporangium; species Dactylosporangium sp. NPDC050688. The sequence continues at coordinate 18,181 of NZ_JBFAIC010000063.1, read as the reverse complement.
GTGGCGACCGGCATCCTCTCCGAAGGGGAGATCGCGCCGCCGATCCGGGAGATCCTCAAGCGGCAGCGCAACGCGAAGGTACTGCTGGGCACGGTCACCGAGGTCGACCCCGAGGCGAGGACCGTCACCGCGGTCGCGCCCGGGACCAGCTACACCGTCGAGTACGACTCGCTGATCGTCGCCGCGGGCGCGTCGCAGTCGTACTTCGGCAACGACCGGTTCGCCGAGCACGCGCCGGGCATGAAGAGCATCGACGACGCGCTGGAGCTGCGCGGGCGGATCTTCGGCGCGTTCGAGCTGGCGGAGCTGGAGACCGACCCGGCCGCGGTCGAGCGGTGGCTGACGTTCGTCGTGGTCGGCGCCGGCCCCACGGGGGTCGAGATGGCCGGCCAGATCGCCGAGCTGGCGCACCGGCACCTGCCCGGGCAGTACCGCAACATCAACCCCAGGCAGGCGCGCATCATCCTGATCGACGCGCTGGACACGGTGCTGTCGAGCTTCGGCGACCACCTGTCCACGAAGGCGCTGCGCCAGCTGCACACCATGGGCGTCGAGGTCGAGCTGGGCACGAAGGTGGTCGACGTCGACGAGACCGGCATCGAGGTGGAGACCCGCAACGGTCGCCAGCGCATCGAGTCGATGACGAAGATCTGGGCGGCGGGTGTCTCGGCGCCGTCGCTGTCGACGCAGCTGGCGAAGGCGACGGGCGCGACCACCGACCGTGCCGGGCGGCTGGAGGTCAACCCGGACTGCACCGTGCCGGGCCACCCGGAGATCTTCGCGGTTGGCGACATGATGGCGCTCAACCGGCTGCCGGGCGTCGCGCAGGTCGCGATCCAGAGCGGCCGGCACGCCGCCGGGCAGATCAAGAAGCGGCTCGCCGGGCAGCCTGACGGGCAGCCGTTCCAGTACTTCGACAAGGGCAGCATGGCGACGATCTCCCGCTTCTCGGCGGTGGCGAGCGTGGGCAAGCTGCACTTCTCGGGCGTCATCGGCTGGCTCATGTGGCTCGCCGTGCACCTGCTGTACCTGGTCGGCTTCAAGAACCGGGTCACCGCGGTGCTGCACTGGTTCGTCAGCTTCATCGGCCGTGGCCGCTCGGAGCGGGTCGCCACGTTCCAGCAGGTCTTCGCCCGGCGCGCGCTGCAGGAGTACCGACAGCACCTGCGGTAGCGGCTATCGTGGCCGGGTGGCAGCGTGTCCCGAGCAGACCAGCGATGGTCGCTCCGGGGTAACCCCGGGGACGCAGGATTGAGCACGGCAGCGCATCGCCGGCGCGCCTCCGCGCTTCGCGCGACTCGGCGCAGGCACGACCGGGACTCGTCGGGGCACGCTGCCCGCGTCGTCGCCGGCGCGCTCGCCGACGCCTTCCTGACTGTCGAGTGGGCGCGGGGCCCGCTGCTCGAGGTGGGCCGCGAGGTGCTGGGCCGCCGGCCGCGGTGGCTCGGCCCGGTCGTCACGGCCGTCCTGCGGGCCTACCCGGAGGCGCCCGCGGACCGGCCCCGCGAGCTGGCCGAGCTCATCAGCGTGCCGTCCCGCCAGCCGATCCGGGTGTGGCGGGCGACCGCGACCCGCACCGTCCGGCAGCGGTGGGACTCCCCGCGCATCGACGACCTGGCCGCGCTCGCGGAGTTTCTCGACGTGACCCCGGACGAGCTGGACTGGTTCGCCGACCGTCGCGGGATCAACCGCAGGCACGGCGACCAGAGGGTGCGGCACTACTCGTACACCTGGATCGGCGACAGACTCGTCGAGGCGCCCAAATCCCGGCTCAAGGCGATGCAGCGCCGCGTGCTGGACGAGCTGCTCGGGCCGTTGCCGGTGCACCCGGCCGCGCACGGGTTCGTCCCGGGGCGCTCGGTGCACACGTTCGCCGCGGCGCACGCCGGGCAGGCGACCGTGGTGCGGCTGGACCTGCGCGGATACTTCTCCAGTGTCACCGCCGGCCGGGTGTACGGGCTGTGGCGCACCGCCGGCTACCCGGAGCCGGTCGCGCACGCCCTGACTGCGCTGTGCACCACCGCGACCCCGCACGCCGTGTCGCGGCGCATCGAGCACCGCACGCCGCACCTGCCGCAGGGCGCGCCGACCTCGCCCGCCCTGGCGAACCTGGTCACGTTCCGGCTGGACCGGCGCCTCACCGGCCTCGCCGCCAGGTTCGGCGCGACGTACGGCCGCTACGCCGACGACCTGGCGTTCTCCGGCCCGCTGTGGCAGCCGGCGCGGCTGGTGGCGGCGGTGACCGCGGTCGTGGCCGACGAGGGGTTCCGAGTCAACCCGGCGAAGACCCGGGTGCGCGGGCGCGGTGACCGGCAGCGGCTCGCCGGGCTGGTGGTCAACGAGCGGCCGGCGGTCCCGCGGGCCGACTACGACCGGCTGCGCGCGGTGCTGCACAACGCGGCCCGCGACGGCCTCGACGCGGCGAACCGCGACGGGCATCCGGACTTCGCCGCGCACCTCACGGGGCTGGTGGCGTGGGCGTCACACGGGCACCCGGCCCGGGCCGCGCGGCTGCACCGGCTGCTGCGCGCGGCAATCAGCCAAAGCGCGGTAATCAGCCAAAGCTCGACAATCGAACAAGGCTCGGCAATCGGATAGCGCACGGCTGCCGGGGAGCTGGCAGCAAGAAGGGCGCCCCACTCCCCGGGACGCCCTTCTGGTCCTTGCGCGTCAGCGCGCGTTCAGCAGCTCAGCGAGCCCGGCCCGACCCCCACCCCGAGGATGCCGACGAAGCGCTGGTACGCCGCCACCCGGCTCTGCACCTGCGCCGGGTTCCGGCCGCCGCACTCGAGGCTGCCGTTGATGCTGCGGATCGTCTCGCCGAACCCGGCGCCGTTGACCATCGCGTTGTGCGGGGTCATGGTGCCCGGGCCGCTCTGCGTGTTCCAGTACCAGAGCGCGGTCTTCATCGCGACCGCCGGGTCGGTCTGCACCAGGTTCGGGTTGCGCAGCAGGTCGATGCCGAGGGCGTCACCGGCGGCCTTGTAGTTGAAGTTCCAGCTGAGCTGGATCGGCCCGCGGCCGTAGTAGGCGGCCTGCCCGGCGGGGCACCCGTACGGCTGGCTCAGGTCGCAGTAGTGCGGGTAGTTCGCGGTGTTCTGCTCGACGATGTGCACCAGCCCGCCGGTCTCGTGGTTCACGTTCGCGAGGAACGCCGCCGCCTCCTGCTTGCGGGTGGCGTCGCTGCCGGTCTTCGCGAACGCCGGGTACGCGTTCAGTGCCGCGACCAGGCCGTTGTACGTGTAGAACGGGTTCCTGTTCGGGAACATCTGGTTGAACTGCGCCTCGCTGACCACGAACGCCCCGTTCGACGGCGGGTTGGTGGTCGGGTTGTTCGGCGGCGGCGTCGTGCTCCCGCCTCCCCCGTTGCAGGTGTACGGATCCCAGTACCAGGTGCTGATCGTCGGGCTGTACCCCGGGTTGTCGTGCTCGGCGATGTAGTACTTGCCGTCGGTGAACTTCACGATGTCGCCGGTGACGTAGTTGCGCCCCTGCACCCACGCCGGGAAGCTGCACCCGCCGGCGGACCCGGTCTGCGTCGGCGGCTGCGGGGTGCTCCCGCCGCACGCGCCCTGGTCCTGCCAGACCCCGCTGGTCCCGGGCGGCGCCTCGTTCTGCGTCCACCACTTGGCGAGGAAGTTGCGGCCGTTGTGGGACACGGTCGCGCCGCCGGTGTAGACCGCCGACGACTGCCACGCGGCCGCGCAGCTGGCCGCCGACGCGGGCAGCATGTTGAAGACCGCGACGACCCCACCGGCGACTGCGGTCGCGGCGAGCATCGCCAACAGGCGCACTCTGGACACCAGATCACTTCCGTTCACATCGACTGCTGTACGCCCATCCGACCAGGCGGGCCCGGCCGGAGCAGCGAACAACATCGAATAATGAACAACCTTTACGGTTTCCCTAAGCTGCCGTGCCCGGGCGGCGCCGGCACGGGCGGGAGCCGGTTCGATGGTGACGGTGCGCGATCGGCGAGTTGCGGAGAACAACCAGGTCAGGCGGGGTATTACCGCAAACGACCAAATGATTTCGTGATTTGCGTCACGTGTTTTTCTTTCCCCCGACTTAGGCGACCTGCTGAGATGCCACCGTGTCGCGAGGTGGGTCACAGCGGCGGACAAGCCGTGCGCTGCGCGGGCTGATCGCCCTGAGTAGGCTGGCCTTCGGTCTCGTCCGACAGGGCACCGCCCCCCGCGGTGCCGGACGCGACTGCCGCCTAATCGCCGGCTCGACACCGGCGAATCGGGGACCCAACCGTAACTGGGGTGAATCTGCGGGTGACCGCGGTAGGGATCGTTCCGTCCCGAACCCGTCAGCTAACCCGGTCGGCGGCCGACGGAAGGAACAACGAGCCAGATGTCTTCACGACATCCCGGTCGGCGGATGCTCGCCGTCCTGATGACGGCCGCCGTCCTGCTCGGGATGGCCGCCATGCCGGCCGCCGCCGAGCCGGGAGACGACACCGGCGACGAGGGGTCCAACGCGACCCTCGCGCAGGTCCTCGACCAGAGCACCCGTGCCTGGATCGAGGCGAAGGACAAGTACGACGCCTCGATCAAGCACCAGGCCGAGCTGACCGCCAAGCTCGCCACGACCGAGGCCGACCTCGCCCGGGTCACCGAGCAGGTGTCCGCGATCGCCGTCGCGGCGTACCGGACGGGGCCGCTGACCACGTTCATGGCGCTGATGGACTCGGGCAGCCCGACCGGGTTCGCCGAGCGGGCCGGCTCGATCGACGAGATCGCCCACCACAACGACAACCTGCTGCGTGAGCTCAACCAGCTCCAGAGAGACCAGAAGGCGCAGAAGGAGGCCCTCGAGGCTGAGGTCAAGCTCCAGCAGGAGCAGGTCGCGGTGATGGCCGCGAAGAAGAAGGAAGCCGAGAAGGGGCTGGCCCAGGCGGGCGGCCCGAGCAACGGCTTCGTCTCCGCCAACCTGCCCCTCGCCCAGCCCTCGCCGCGCAACGCGAGCGGCGGCTGGTCGTCGGAGTCCTGCAAGATGGATGACCCCACCACCTCGGGCTGCCTCACCCAGCGCACCCTGCACGCGATGCGGCAGGCGCAGGCGGCCGGGTTCAAGCGGTTCGTCTCGTGCTACCGGCCGAGCGGGCCGTACGAGCACCCGAAGGGCCGCGCGTGCGACTTCTCGGTGCAGGCCAAGTCCGGCTTCGGCGGGGTCGCCGCCGGCGAGGACAAGGTCTACGGGGCCAACCTGGCGACCTACTTCGTCAAGAACGCGGACCGGCTCGGCGTCATGTACGTCATCTGGTTCAAGCAGGTGTGGACGCCGGCGGTCGGCTGGCACCACTACAGCGGCGTCGGCGGGGACCCGTCCAGCGACCACACGAACCACGTACACCTGTCGATACTGTAAGAACCTCACATCCGCGCCCGGCCGGCCGATAGGGCAACTGTCGACCGGCCGGCGCAGGGTGAGGGGATCCGAAGTGAAGTACCGACTCGTGACGCGCAGCGACTTCGACGGCCTGGTGTGCGCCGTCCTGCTGCGTCACCTGGACCTCATCGGGGACATCACCTTCGTGCACCCCAAGGACGTTCAGGACGGCACCGTCGAGATCGGGCCGGGCGACATCCTGACAAACCTGCCGTACGCGCCGGGCGCCCACCTTGTCTTCGACCATCACCACTCGGAGACCTTGCGCAACACCGGTGACCGCGCCAACCACATCATCGACGCGGAGGCCCCGTCGGCGGCCCGCGTCATCTACGACCACTTCGGCGGCGCCGAGCGCTTCCCGACCGTCTCCGACGAGCTGATGGAGGCGGTCGACAAGGCCGACTCCGCCCAGTACGACATCGCGGACATTCTGCAGCCGGTCGGCTGGACGCTGATGAACTTCCTCATGGACAGCCGGACCGGACTGGGCCGCTTCCGCCAGTTCAGGATCTCCAACTACCAGCTGATGATGCAGCTCATCGACGCCTGCATCGACCACCAGGACGTCGAGGAGATCCTGACGCTGCCGGACGTGGCCGAGCGGGCCGAGCTGTTCCGCGAGCAGCAGGAGCTCTTCGTCGACCAGCTGCGCCGCGTCAGCCACGTCGAGGGCGACGTGGTCGTCGTCGACCTGCGCGACGAAGAGGTGATCTACGCCGGCAACCGTTTCATGGTGTACGCCCTGTACCCCGCGGCCCGGGTCTCCGTCCACGTCATCTGGGGCAAGCAGAGGCTCAACACCGTCTTCGCCGTGGGCAGATCGATCCTGGACCGCACCTCCCCGACCGACATCGGCTCGGTGATGCTCGAGTACGGCGGCGGCGGCCACCTCGCGGCCGGCACCTGCCAGGTCCCGCACGACGCGGCCGAGCGCGTCCTGGCCGAGATCATTGCCAAGGTGGGCGCGCCGCGCGCGGCGGCCATGAGCTCCTAGGCCGAGCCCCTAAGCCGCGGCCAGCTCGGTCTTCGCGCGGTCGGTGACCAGCAGCAACACCCGCCCGGCGGTGGCCAGCTCCTCCTCGCTGAGGCCGCCGTAGAGCCGGGCGGTGATCGCGTCGATGCCGGCGCGGATGTCCTCGAACCGCCGCCGCCCCTCCGCGGTCAGCGCGATGTCCCCGGTCAGCAGGCCGGCCCGCACCGCTGCGTCGACGACGGCCGCGACAGTCGCGGGGTCGGCCCGCAGCCCGCTCGCCATCCTCGCCACCAACGCGTCTCGCGTGACGGATTCGGTGCCGGTGAGATTCAGCGCGACCCACTGCTCGAACGATGTGCTGGTCCGGGCCAGCAGCAGCTCGAGCACGGCGCGCGTGCTGCGCTCGGCCTCGCCGATGATCCGGCCGTTGAGGGTCGTCGGTGCTGTGCTCATGGCGCACTCCTTCGGGTTCAGGGTCAGAACGTGGTGTCCAGCAGGGCGTGCAGGTCCTCGACGAACGCCTCCCGCCGCCCCTGGTCCAGCGGCGCGAGCAGCTGCTCCATCAGCTCCCGCACGATGCCGACGGCCTGAGCGGTGACCTCCCGCCCCCGCGCCGTCAACACCAGCTGCACGGCGCGCGTGTCGGCGGGGTCGGGCAGCCGGTCGAGCAGTCCGGCGGCCTCGAGGGTCCGGGCGAGCTTGGAGACGTAGAGCGGTTCGAGCCCGGTGTGGTCGGCGAGCCGTCGCTGGCTGGGCCGCTCCAGGCCGAGCAGGCTGGCCAGCAGCGAATACTGCGCATGGGTGAGCCCGACCGGCGCGAGCGCCCGGTCGACGGCCACCCGCCACTTCATCGACAGCCGCCAGACCAGGAACCCGGGCGTAGGACCGCTCATGCCCAATAATGTACATGGCTACTATAGCCATGGCTAGTATTCCCGGCCGGGACAGCGAAGAGCGCCGGGGCGGAGGTCGCCCCGGCGCTCTTGGTGTCGCGTTACCGCATTACCCGTAGGTGAGGGCCGGCGTGGGCTCGACTCGGTCGGCCGCGCGGCGCAGCGTGCGGGCGGTGAAGTTGCGCATCTTGGCCATGCTGGCCGAGTCGCGGCGGTGGTCGTCGACGACGGGGGCGTTCGGCATGGCCGAGTTGGCCTCCAGGCGGACGGCTTCCAGCGACATGATCAGGGCGATCGGGGTCATGACTTCTCCTTGGCAGTGTTCGGTCCGGTGGTCGACCTGACCACCAGGGATACGGGCAGCGTCAGGCGACGCAGCGCCGGGTCTTCGGGCGGGTCGAGCAGAAGCTCGCCCGCGAGCCTGCCGCGCTCGACGCTCGGCTGGCGGATCGTGGTGAGGCCGGCGGCTTCCGCCTCCGGGATGTCGTCGAAGCCGGTGACCGAGACGTCCCGGCCGGCCTGCAGGCCCCGCACCCGCAGCGCGTCGAGCACGCCGAGGGCCAGGACGTCGGAGGTGCACAGGATCGCGGTCGCCCGGTCGAGCCGGTCGAGCGCGTGGGCGGCGGCCTCAGTGCCCTCCTCGCGCTGGTTGGCCGCCGCGTTGATCAGCACGACCCGCTCCCACGGCACCCCGGCGGCCAGCAACGCGTCGCGGAAGCCGCGGACCCGCTCGCCGGTCACGTAGTAGCGCAGGTCGGCGAGGTCGGCGTGGACCTGGCTGGTCACGCCGTCGTCGACGATCCAGTGCGCCACCACCGCGATGTCGCGGTGGCCGAGGTTGGCGACGTGCTCGCCCAGCCGTCGGGCCGCGGCGCGCTCGTCGATGCCGACGTAGCTCGCGTCCGGCCCGAATGCCTGCGGGTCCTCGCCGATCACGATCGGCACGCCGCGGGAGCGGACGAGCTCCAGCGCCGAGTGCCAGTCGGGCACGCAGTAGAGGCAGAAGGCGTCGACGGCGGCGTTGCTGATGACGCGCCGGCCGGCCGCCTCGTCCTTGGGCAGGTTGAGCAGCAGCAGCGAGGTCTCCCGCGCCGAGGCCGCCTCCGCGAGTCCGCGCAGGTAGGCCACCGCGTAGGGATCGGTGAACGCCATCGACAGGTTGTCGGTCAGCAGTACGCCGATCGCGTTGACCTTGCCGCTGCGCAGCGAGCGTGCCGTCGGGTTGGGGCCCGCGTAGCCCAGCCGCTGCGCCGCCGAGAGGATCCTGGCGCGCAGCTCCGGGGAGAGCTGATCCGGCCGGCTGTAGGCGTTGGACACCGTGCTGCGGGACACGCCGAGCTCGTCGGCGATGGTCTGCAACGTGGCCTTCACGGGTCAGGTCCTCCCTTCACTGTATCGATCCAGTTCCTTCTGTATCGATACAGTACGTCGGGAGGGGGTCCGTCCGCCAGCCTTTTGCCGGGTCCTGGCATGTGTGCCCTGACACGTGCCCTGACCTGGCCTTTTAACTGTTACGCAATGGCGCGCCACCACGGTTCAACTGCCGGCAACGCATCGATGTTGAGCCGGTCACCTGGCCGGGGGACCGCCAGCGTGATGTCGCGCGCGGCGGCCTCGTCCAGCAGCCGCTCGACCGGCTCCGACCACGCGTGCACGGCCAGGTTGAACGTGCACCAGTGCAGCGGGATCAGCACCCCGGCCCGCACGTCCAGGTGCGCGCTCGCCCCGTCCTCGGGCTTCATGTGGATATCGGGCCAGGCGTCGCCGTACGCGCCGACCTGGATCAGCGACACGTCGAACGGCCCGTGCTGCTCGCCGATCTCCTTGTAACCGCCCCAGTAGCCGGAGTCGCCCGTGTAGAACACGCCGCGCCGCTCGCCTTTGACCGCCCACGACGCCCACAGCGTGCCGTCCCGGCTGAACCGGCGGCCGGAGAAATGCCGCGCCGCCGTGGCGGTCAGCGTGACGTGCCGGACCGCGAACGACTCGTCCCAGTCCAGCTCGATGATCCGGGCCAGCGGCACGCCCCACCGCTCCAGGTGCGCACCGACGCCCAGCGGTACCAGGAACGGCGCCTGCTGGGAACGCGCGAGCGCCTTGATCGAGGCCAGGTCCAGGTGGTCGTAGTGGTCGTGCGAGATCACGATCGCGTCGATCCTGGGCAGCTCCCCGATGCCCAGTGGCATCGGGTGCAGCCGCTTCGGCCCGATGAACGACGTCGGCGCGCACCGCTCGCTCCACACCGGGTCGAACAGCACCCGGACGCCCTCCACCTCGGCGAGCGCCGTGGAGTGCCCCAACCAGGTGACGTGCAGGTCGCCGTCCTGCTTCGCGGGGAACGCCGGTTTCACCACCGGGATCACCCCTTTCGGCCGCCGCGGCTGCTGACCGAAGATCAGCTCGCGCAGCGCGCCGGCCATCGCGCCGTCCGGCAGTGCCTCGCGCGGTACGGGATTGACGAACCTGCCGTCGCCGTACTGCGGGGAGCGCCGCATCCGCTCCGCCCGCGCACCGGACGCCTGGGCGCCCAGCTGGGCCGGAAGGTCACGCAGCGCCCACGCCACCCCACCCGCCGCAGCCGCGACCGCTGCCAGCGTCAGGACCCGTGTCGTCTTGCCCATGCTCCGTCGACCTCCAGTTCACCCGCCATGTCGTGAGCTTCAGCACCAAGCTTTCCATCGGCACCACACCAACGGTTGCACGGATTTTTCCCCGTACCGGATATCACCGCCCGTCACACGGCCTCCCATCTGCGCAAATACGTCGCGTGGCGACGGGGCGCGCCGGGCACCGTGTGGGCGAACAGACAGAACCGGCAGGTCGTGCCGTCTTTCCGGCCCTGTTGCCGAGCATCGAGGTATGGAAGGCTGCGCGCAAACTTCCCCCTTCACGCGTCGGTCACTTTCCCCCGGAGGCCCGTCGTGACCTGGTTCATCAACCAGTCACTGTTGTTCATCATCGTCGCGTTCCTGCTCGGCCTGCTCGTCGGCTACCTCTGGTGGGGCCGTCAGGTGCGCCGGATCCGTACCCAGGAATCCACCACCACACCCTCCACCGTGCAGCCGCTCGTCGCGGCGACGCCGGCCGAGTCGTTGCCGGCCGAGCCCGCCGCCGCCGAACCGGTCGTCGAGGACCCGGCGCCGGTCGCGGTCGCCGTCGCGGAACCCGAGCCCGAGCCGGTCGCGGTCGCGGAACCCGAGCCTGTCGCAGAACCCGAGCCCGTCGCGGAGGCCGAGCCGGTCGCCGAGGCGCCCGCGGAGCCCGCACCGGCCACTGTGGACGTCGAGGTCGACGACGAGCTCGTCGCCGACGTCGAGTCGGCGTTCGCTGCGGTACCGGTGGCAGACGCCGGGCCCGAGGCGGCTGACGCGCCGAAGGCCGAGGACGACCTCGCCAGGATCGAAGGCATCGGACCGAAGATCGCCGCGGCGCTGAAAGCGGCCGGCATCACCACGTTCGCGGCCCTCGCCGACGCCGAGCGGTCCACTTTGGAGGATGCGCTCGCCAACGCCAACCTGCGGTTCGCCCCGAGCATCGGCTCGTGGGGCCGCCAGGCGCGGCTGCTCGCCGACGGCGACGAGGCGGGCTTCAAGGAGCTGACCGACTGGCTGATCGCCGGTCGCGAGCCCACCGCGAAGCCGGCCGCCGCGGCGCCGGCGCCCGAGGTCACCGCGGCATCCCAGGTCACGGCGCCCGCGGAGGCGCCGGCCGAGGTCGCGCTCGCCACCGAGCCCGAGCCGATCGTCGAGCCGGAGCCGGTCGCGGAGCCCGAGCCGGTCGCCGAGCCCGAGCCCGTCGCGGAGACCGCAGCCGAGCCGGAGCCCGAGCCGGTCGTGGCCGTCGAGCCCGAGCCCGAGCCCGAGCCGGTGGTCGAGCCCGAGCCGGTCGCGGCCGTCGAGCCCGAGCCGGTCACGGCCGTCGAGCCGGAGCCGGTCGTCGAGCCCGAGCCGGTCACGGCCGTCGAGCCGGAGCCGGTCGTCGAGCCGGAGCCGGTCGTCGCGGCCGCGGTGGTCGACGACGGGCCGCCGGACGACCTGCAGCGCATCGAAGGGATCGGCCCGAAGATGTCGGCCGCGCTCGTCGCCGTCGGCATCCGCACGTACGCGAAACTCGCCGAGTCCGACGTGGACACCCTGCGCACCGCGATCGAGGCGGCCGACCTGCGGTTCGCGCCGAGCATCGTCACGTGGGCCAGGCAGGCGCGGCTGCTCGCCGACGGCGAGGAGGAGGCGTTCAAGGCGCTGACCGACTGGCTGATCGCCGGTCGTGAGCCCACCGCGAAGCCCGTCGCGGGCGGCGACGCCGGGTCCGCCTCCTGATGGCGGGCTCGACGAAGACCACGACCGTACGGCACGAGCTGCGCAGGGTCAACCCGTTCGTGCCGATCGTGGTCGGCGTGGTCGGGCTGGCCGCGCTCGTGGGCGGCATGGAGGTGCCGTTCCGGCACCACATCGAGAACGTCCTGACCGACCACACGAAGGTCGCCCTGAGCAACGCGGGGATCGACGCCGAGGTGTCGTTCACCGGGCGGGACGGAACGGTCCGCGTCGACTCCGCCGACGAGCGGCAGAAGGCCGAGGACGTGGCCCGCGCGGTCGAGGGGGTACGGGTCGTGACGGTCATCGCGCCGCCGAAGGTCGAGGTGCCGCCCGCGCCGGTCGCGGTGAAGCTGCTCGTGGACGCGGGCAAGGTCACGCTGACCGGCACCGTGTCCGACGCCGCGGCGAAGTCGGCGCTCGGTGACGCGGCGAAGGCGGCGTTCGGCGCCGAGAACGTGCTGGACGAGCTGACCGTCGACGCCAAGCGCAGCAGCGACGGCGTCAAGCTCGCCGCGCTCGCGCCGGTGCTCACCGCGCTCGGCAAGGACACCAAGGCCGGCGTCGTGGACCTGCAGGGCGGCACCGTGACCCTGACCGGCACGGTGGCGTCGCAGGAGGTCAAGGACCGGGCGGAGGTCGCCGCCCGGGACGTGACCGGCATCGTGCGCAACGAGCTGGCGATCGGCGAGGCGAAGGCCGAGCAGGTGCAGACCCAGCTGGTGGCGCTGCCGACGGTCGAGTTCGAGAACGACAGCGCGACGCTGACCCCGCAGGGCCAGGCGGTCGTGGCGAACGTCGCGTCCATCCTCAAGGCCAACCCCAGCATCCGCATCAGCATCGAGGGGCACACGGACAGCACCGGCACCGAGGCGCGCAACCAGGGGCTGAGCGAGGCCCGGGCCAGGACGGTCCTCGACACGCTGGTCTCGCTGGGCATCGCCGCGGAGCGGATGACGTCCAAGGGCTTCGGCGAGTCCCGCCCGAAGGTGCCCGACACCAGCGACGCGGCGAAGGCGATCAACCGCCGGGTCGAGTTCATCGTCCAGCAGTAGGCGCACAAACAAAGCGGGGCCTCCGATCGGAGGCCCCGCTTCGCGTTGCTGGATCTAGTGGTGCACGGGGTACAGCGGCTCGCGCGTGAGGCTGTCCGCCCGCAGCGACTTCGCCTGCAGCGACGCCGCGGTCGGGTCGGGCTGCGGGAGCGCCTCGCACGTGGCGTCGGCCTTGTCGCCGGCCTTGCGCTGCGGCAGCTTGCCGGTCGCGAGGTAGTCGGCGATCGCGTTGTCCACGCACTCGTTGCCGTTGAGCGAGTTGGCGTGCGTGGTCTGGCCGACCTCGGCGAGGAGCGAGCCGTTCGGGAAGCGGCGCCGCGCCTCGAGGCTGCCCTCGAACGGCGTGGCCGCGTCCAGCGTCGTGCCGACGAACAGCACGCTCTTGACCTTCGAGCCGTCGACCTTGACCGGCTTGGACACCTTGCCGGGCCAGAAGAGGCACGGCGCGTTGTACCAGGCGTTGTTCCAGGTCATGAAGGGTGCCTTGAGGAACGTGCGCCAGTTGTCGCGCTCCCAGGTGCTCCAGCTCTGCGGCCACTGGGTGTCGGTGCACTGCACCGCGTTGTAGACCGCGTAGCCGTTGTCGTCGCCGGGGGCGACGTAGTTCTCGTACGCCGCGACGATGAGGTCGGTGTCGCGGTCGTTGGCCCAGCCGGCGAACGCCTCGGCCAGCTCCAGCCACGTCGACTGGTAGTAGCCGGCGTACAGGAAGATGTCGGCGAACTCGTCGGGGCCGACCACGCCGCCGGCCGGTGTGCTGCGCAGCTTGTTCTGCTCGGCGTACCAGCGCAGCTGCACCTCGGTGCCGGTCTTGCCCAGGTGGTAGACCGAGTCGTACTTGGCGACCCAGTCGAACCAGATGCGCTCGTTGCGCTCGAAGGCGACGTCCTGGTCGAGGTTCGCCTGGTACCAGACCTTGCGCACGTCGACGTTGCCGTCGAGCACCATGCGGCGCACCTTCTGCGGGTAGAGGGTGCCGTAGACCTGGCCGAGGTACGTGCCGTAGGAGAAGCCGTAGAAGTTGATCTGGCTGGCGCCGAGCGACTTGCGGATCGACTCCATGTCGTTGACCGAGTCGACCGTGGTCATGTGGTCCAGCAGCGCGCCGCCGGCCTGACCGCAGGCCTTGGCGTAGTTCTTGGACCGGGTGAGCCAGGTCTTCTCGATGCTCTGGTTCCACGGGATGTACTCGGGCCGCGGACCGTTGAAGTAGTCGTTGTCGCAGGACAGGGCCGGAACGCTGGAGCCGACCCCGCGCGGGTCGAAGCCGATCCAGTCGTAGGCTTCGCCGGCGCCGTTGGGGACGAACTCGCCCAGCACCGACAGGGTCAGGCCGGAGCCACCGGGGCCGCCCGGGTTGACCAGCATGATGCCCTGGTAGTCCTTCGCGGCGACCTTGGCCTTGATCCGCGAGACGGCGATCTGGATCTTCTTGCCGTTCGGCTTGCTGTAGTCGAGCGGGACGTCGAGCAGGCCACACTCGGCGCCGCGGCGCTGCAGGCCAGGGCTCGCACACTGCCCCCAGGTGATCTTCGCGGCCCCTGCCGAGTCCGCTGCGGGCGCCGCCGAGGCGCCGCCGGCCGGGGCAACGGCCAGGGCCGTCGCCGCCGCGGTGAAGAGGACGAGCCCCTTCACGGTCTTCCGGTTCACAAATCCTCCCAAAATTGCCCGGATGGGTGTCTCCGGGCAACCGATTCGGGCAAAACACTGTCATGCCGATCGTTGAGGGCGAACCTGACGCGCGGAAGGCGCAGCACCCTTTCCTCCACCCGAGCAAAAACCGCTGTCCAGGGTGGACGGAGTTCGTTACAACGGTCAGGTGCTGCGCAAGTACCCGAGAACACCCCATCTGCAGGGATCCCGCCTGCAGCCGGGCGACCACGACCTGGCCCAGGTTCCCTTCGCGCAGCTCGCCGGCCAGCCGCTGGTCGTGGAGGAGAAGCTCGACGGCGCCAACTGCGCGGTCAGCTTCGACGACACCGGCCGGCTGCTGCTGCAGTCCCGCGGCCACTACCTCACCGGCGGCCCGCGCGAGAAGCAGTTCGGGCCGCTGAAGGCGTGGGCCGCGACCGTGCGGCACCAGCTCCAGCCGGTCCTCACCGACCGCTACGTCATGTACGGCGAATGGCTGTACGCCAAACACACCGTCTTCTACGACGCGCTGCCGCACCACTTCTGCGAGTTCGACATCTTCGACCGGGTCACGGAGCAGTTCCTGGCCACCGATCGGCGCCGCGAGCTGCTGGACGGGCAGCCGGTCAGCTCCGTGCCCGTGCTGTACACCGGAAGCTTCGGCAAACTCGCCGAGCTGACGGCGCTCGTCGGGCCCTCGACCTGCCGCACCCCGGGGTGGCGCGACGCGCTGCGGGCGGCTGCCGTGGCCGGTGGCGCCGACCCCGACCAGGTCGTCAAGGAGACCGACATGTCCGAGGACATGGAGGGCCTGTACCTGAAGCTCGAGGCGGACGGCGCGGTGCTCGGCCGCTACAAGTGGGTGCGGCCCAGCTTCCACACCGCGATCCTGGACTCCGGCAGCCACTGGCAGGACCGCCCGATCGTGGCCAACCGGGTGCGGTCGTGAACGCGTTCGAGCGGCTGTGCCCGGCCGGGCCGGCGTGGACAGTGCCGTGGTCCGGCATCCACGCGGAGTTCGACTGGGTGCGCCGGCTCGACGGGGTGCCGCAGGACGCCGTCCACCACGCCGAGGGTGATGCCGCCACGCACACGCGGCTGGCGTGCGAGGCCCTGGCCGCGCTGCCCGCCTGGCGCGAGCGCCCCGCGGACGAGCGGGTCCGCCTGTTCGCCGCGGTCCTGCTGCACGACGCCGCCAAGCCCTACTGCACGCAGGTCGAGGACGGCGGCCGGATCACCGCGCACGGGCACTCGCGCCGCGGCGACCTGATCGCCCGGCAGGTGCTGTGGGAGGCCGGCGTGCCGATCGCCTGGCGGGAGCACGTGGCCGCGCTGATCCGCCACCACCAGGTGCCGTTCTGGGCCCTGGAGCGGCCCGCCGGCGACCTCGACCGGATCATCCACCGGGTGAGCCTGCTGGCCCGCAACGACGACCTCGGGCTGCTCGCCACCGCCGACATCCTCGGGCGGGTGTGCGCCGACGCCGGCGGGATGCTCGACAACGTCGCGCTCTTCCTGCAGTACGCGGAGGACGACGGCTGCCTGGACCGGCCCCGGCGCTTCCCGTCGGAGCACGCCCGGTTCACCTACTTCCGCAACCCTGCGCGGCTCGCGGACTACGAGGCGTACGACGACACCAAGGTCACCGTGACGGTCATGTCAGGGCTGCCTGGGTCCGGCAAGGACCACTGGATCGCGGTCAACCGGCCGGGCGTGCAGGTCGTCAGCCTCGACGACTGGCGCGAGCGGCTGCGCGTCGGGCCCACCGACGACCAGGGCCCGGTGATCGCCGCGGCGACCGACCAGGCCAAGACGCTGCTGCGGGCGGGCACGCCGTTCGTCTGGAACGCGACGAACCTGACCCGCCAGCTGCGCGCCCGCTGCATCGGGCTGGTCGCCGACTACGGCGGCCGGGTCGAGATCGTCAGCGTCGAGGCGCCGCCCGAGGTGGTGCGGCGGCGCAACCGGGCCCGGTCGCGGCCGGTGCCGGACGGGGTCGTGCGGCGGATGGTCGGCCGCTGGGAGACGCCCGACCCGACGGAGGCGCACCGCGTCGACTGGGTGCTCAACGTCTGACCGGGTTGTGCCGGGGCTGACCGCTCGATCAGCGCCTGATGGGTGACGAGGCGGCGGCGGCGGCGCGCTGGCGCTGCATGGCGAGGGCCTGCAGCGCCGATGAGCGCACCAGCAGCAACGGGTTGAGCGGCTCGTTGGCGGCGATCGGCTGGGCGTACGGGCGGTTCTGGACCGACCAGCCGTCGTGCAGGTCGTACTCGACGCTGAAGCTGCGGTCGGGCGACTTGGCGTAGTCCAGCATGATGCCGGGGCCGAGCGCCCGCGTCGCGACCTCGCCGGCCATGTGCGGGATCGGCGAGAAGAAGAACGCGACCTTCGGCACCGGCTGGAACAGGTCCACGTCGATCAGGTCGAAGATGCCGACCGGCTGGTACATGCCGTGCGTGTCGTGGATGCACAGGCCGGCGCCCAGCTCGACCCGCCCGGTGTTGTCGATCTCCAGGTGGCCGGCCGGTCCGCCCGGCGTGACGATGCCGGCGCCGTCGTTGCCGGCGACCGTCAGCACGCTGCCCAGCGGCGCCGGGTAGTTGTGCGTCGGCACGACCTTCGTGCTCGGGGCAATGCTCTGGTGGCGCGCCGTGAACATCGAGTACGTCTCCTGCCACGTGACCTCGAGATGGCGTTCGAGGTAGTGCACGGAGAGCCAGATGGTCGGGGCGCCGCTCGCGGACGTGGCGACCGCGTGGAGGCCGAAGAGCGCGAAGTGGTGGTCGCGCAGCTGCTCGATCGTGGCCTCGTTCATGTCGATCGTGAGTTTGTGCTGCTCCACGGCTTCCTCCAGGCTTCTGCGGCGGTAGGACCCCAGTGTGGAGCGGTTCGGTTGCACAATCAGGGCATTTCGTGAAAATCACACGCGTTTGGTTCGAGCCGTCTCGATGACCGCGCGGGCCGCCCGGTCGAGCTCGGCGGGGTCGGGCCGGAAGGCGGCGGCGATGTCCGGGTGGAGGCTCGACCTGGCGACCTCCAGCAACCGGGCGCCCACCTCGGCGGCGCTCTCCCCGTGGTAGTCCTGTCCGACCTGCTCGGCGGCGCGCTGCAACGCCGAGCCCAGCTGGGCTTCGAGTGGCTCCTGCAGCTTCTGCGCCGCCGGGCTGAGCTGGGCGTCGTCGAGTGAGACGTGGAGTTCCTGCATGATCCCGCAGTACCCATGCGCCGCCTGTTTCAAGCGCTGCGGCGAGGAGCCGGACCGAGCCCGGCGCGTTGCGCCGACCCCGATACCGGCCTGCCTGGACGGCCTTGTCTGAACGGCATTGGGTCAGGACCCCATGCGGTAGTACTTCCTGGCACCCAGGCGGTGAACACCCGTCACCACGCTGTCGCCGACGTTTCCGCTGACCGTGTGGACATAGTCCCCGTCAACCTGCACCACGATTTCGGTGTGATGATTCGGGATCACCGCGACATCACCCGGCTTGGGCCTTTTCACCTTGGTGAGCGCAGCCGCGAATTCCCTCACCCTGAACGTCACCGGCGGATTCGGCACGCGCGCTTTCATCCATACCCAGCTCGCGAAAGCGGTGCACCACTGGCCTTCGTCGTCGTCGTCGCAGTTCAGGTCCGAGCCGAAGTCGCGGAAGTACTTCTGGCAGTTGTCCGCCTTCCGCTTGGTGGTGCCTCGCTCACGCACACCAATCTGGCTCCTGGCGATGCAGACGACTTTGTTCCGCAGGCTGCTGTATTTCAGACACGCCTTCGCCGCCTTGTCGGAAGCGATGGGGTTCGGGGGCGGGATGCCCGCGTCGGCCGCCATCGCACTACCGAACAGCAGGGCCGCGACGGCCGCGAGCGCCACCAGCAGCGGCGCGACCTTCTTCCGCAACATGTCTTTCATCGAAT
>NZ_JBFAIC010000062.1:0-69655 GCF_040654515.1 Dactylosporangium sp. NPDC050688 | reverse complement strand
ATCGAGGACTCCACGTCCCCGACCCCACTGTCCAAATAGGACAGAAATGTGCGTGTCGTCCCAATCGATGTACCTACGCTGCTGAGATCACCTCATTGACTACCAGTCGGGTACGCGGTGCCGCAACAGCGAGCAGATGGTCCAGTGGAACCAGAAGGGCGCGACCGGCGCCACCGGTGCGACGGGCCCGCAGGGTCCCCAGGGCGCGACCGGCTCACGGGGTCTGCCGGGCGCAACGGGCCCCGCCGGCCCGGCCGGCCCGGCGGGCGCCAAGGGCGCAACGGGTGCCACGGGTGCGACCGGCGCCACCGGCGCGACAGGCGCCACCGGCGCGACAGGCGCCACCGGTGCCAAGGGCGAGACCGGTGCCAAGGGTGAGACTGGCGCGCAGGGCGCCCAGGGTCTCCAGGGCGAGAAGGGTGAAACCGGCGCGACCGGTGCCCAGGGCGAGAAGGGTGAAACCGGCGCGACCGGTGCCCAGGGCGAAAAGGGCGAGACTGGTGCCCAGGGCGCGCAGGGCGAGAAGGGCGACACCGGCGCGACCGGTGCCCAGGGCGAAAAGGGTGAGACCGGTGCCCAGGGCGCTCAGGGCGAGACCGGCGCTCATGGCGAAAAGGGCGAAAAGGGCGAGAAAGGCGAGACCGGCGCCCAGGGCGAGCAGGGCCTCCAGGGTCTCCAGGGCATCCCCGGCATCAACGGCAAGGACGGTGACCCCGGCCCGAAGGGCGACAAGGGCGACACCGGCGAGGCCGGCGCCCAGGGTGAGCAGGGCGCCCAGGGCGTCCAGGGCATCCAGGGTGTTCAGGGCATCCAGGGCATGCCCGGCCTGAGCGCGTACGACCTGGCCCTCGCCAACGACCCGACCATCGGCACCGTGCAGGAGTGGC
Source organism: Dactylosporangium sp. NPDC050688 (assembly GCF_040654515.1). NCBI lineage: Bacteria > Bacillati > Actinomycetota > Actinomycetes > Micromonosporales > Micromonosporaceae > Dactylosporangium > Dactylosporangium sp. NPDC050688. The sequence continues at coordinate 68,768 of NZ_JBFAIC010000062.1, read as the reverse complement.
TCGCCTCGCTGGTCGGCGTGAACGGCGTCGACGGCAAGGACGCGTACCAGCTCGCGGTCGACATGAACGCCTTCACCGGCACGCCGGAGCAGTGGCTGGCCTCGCTGAAGGGCAAGGACGGCGTCGACGGCGCGGCCGGTGCCCAGGGCGCCCAGGGTGCGCAGGGCGAGAAGGGCGAGGCCGGTGCCGCCGGCGCGGCCGGCGTCCAGGGGCCCGCCGGTCCCGCCGGCCCGGCCGGTGCGGCCGGCGCGGTGTGGCTGACCGGCGCGGGTGTCCCGGTCGGCGCCCTCGGCGCGGTCAACGACATGTACCTGGACACCGCCACCGCCGACGTCTACAAGAAGACGGCCGCGACCGTCTGGACGAAGACGGCCAACATCAAGGGCGGCGCCGCCACGGTCACGCAGACCGTGACCACCGCGACCGGCGGCGGCACCCTGACCAACAGCACCGGCACGCTGAATGTCACCTGCGCCACCGGTGTCGCGATCGCCGGCAGCTGGTACCAGGGCGCCAACGGCACCGTGGGCCTGTCCTCCAGCGGCCCGGCCGCGGCCGGCTCCAAGACCTGGGTCTTCAACTTCACCCACTCCGGCCAGACCAGCACCGTCTCGGCCGTCGTGAGCTGCCTGACCCTCAGCTGAACGACTGAAGGAGCGGCTCCGGCAACCCCGCCGGGGCCGCTCCAGCCGTACACCCGAAATCCGTACACCCGAAATCCGTACACCCGAACCCGAAATCCAAGCGAAAGCGAGCACCTGTGCGCACTGTGGTGAAGCTGGTGGCGTCGACGATCGTCGGCACCATCGCCGCCGGTGGCCTGGGCACGGCGGCACACGCCGCGGGGCCGGCGGTCAGCGGGGTCACGCCGAAGAACGGGACGACCGGCATCGCCGTCGGCGTCCGCCCGACGATCACCTACGCCGACGCGGTCGATCCGTCCGCGCTGCGGTACTCGTTCGTGAAGACCAGCGGCGGGGTGAGCGTCGCGTCCTACTACGCGTACGACGCGCCGACGCACACGTTCACCTTCACGCCGCGGGCCGCGCTCGCCGAGCAGACGAAGTACACGATGACGGTGAAGGTCGCCACGTCGACCTACACCTGGTCGTTCACCACGGGCGTCACGGACCGGGTCGCGCCGACCGTGCCGGGCGCGCCGAGCGTCACCGACGTCACCACGACCGGCGCCACGGTCAGCTGGGGCGCCTCCACCGACGCGGTCGGCGTCACCGGCTACCAGGTGTTCGACAACGGCACCCTGAAGGCGACGGTCACCGGCACGTCGACGACGCTCGCCGGGCTCGAGCCGGGCACGGCGCACAGTGTGACGGTCAAGGCGCTCGACGCCGCGAACAACGCCTCCGCCGCGTCGGTCCCGGCCACCTTCACCACGCTGACCCCGCCGCCGGCGCCGGACACGGCCGCGCCGGCCGCGCCGGGCGCCCCGGTCGCCAGCGCCCTGACGTCGACCGGCGTAACCCTCACCTGGGCCGCCTCGACAGACGACGTCGGCGTCACCCAGTACACGGTGCTCGGCGGCCCGGCCGCGGTGACGAGCACCGTCAACAGCGTGACCCTGACCGGGCTGTCGCCGCTGACCGCCTACGGCTTCACGGTCCAGGCGTCCGACGCCGCCGGCAACGTCTCCGCCGCGTCGGCCGCGACGGTCGTCACGACGCCGGCCACGCCGATCGTCAACGGCGTCAACGGTGCCGGCATCCCGGGCTCCACCGGCAGGACCCTGGTGCTGTACGACAGTACCGGCCCGTACGGCTTCCTCGGTGAGCTCTACGCGATGGCCGCCGCCAACCTCAGCTCCCACTTCGGCGACTGGACCGCGCAGCCGGTGACCAGCTACGCCGCCGGCGAGCTCGAGCAGTTCCAGGCCGTGGTGTACCTCGGCAGTACGTACGACGAGCCGCTGCCCCTGGCGTTCCTCGACGACGTGACCGCGACCACGAAACCGGTCGTCTGGATCTACGACAACATCTGGCAGCTGACCGCCCGGGACCCGGACTTCGTGGCCAACCGCGGCTTCACCTGGACCGGCTTCGACGTGTCGCCGGTGTCCAAGGTGCACTACAAGACGAAGTCGTTCACCCGGGATCCGCAGAACGGCGCCGACATCATGAACACCACGATCAGCGACACCACCAAGGCGACGCCGGTGGCCACCGCGGTGCGCGCCGACGGCACGACGCTGCCGTGGGGCGTGCGGTCGGGCAACTTCACCTACATCGGTGAGATCCCGTTCTCCTACATCAGCGCCGACGACCGGTACGTCGCGTTCTCCAACTTCCTCTTCGACGTGCTCGCCCCGTCGACCGCCGAGCGGCACCGGGCCCTGGTCCGCATCGAGGACGTCGGCCCCGACGCCGACCCCGCCGAGCTGCGGGCGATCACCGACTACCTGTACAGCAGGAACATCCCGTTCTCCGTGGCCGTCTACTCCCGCTACCGCGACCCGCTGGGCTCCGGCAGCGGCGGCGTGGCCGAGGACTACACCCTCGCCGACCGGCCCCTGGTCGTCGCCGAGCTCAAGCACATACAGTCGCACGGCGGCACGCTGCTGATGCACGGCTACACGCACCAGTACGAGAGCATGCTCAACCCGTACAACGGTGCCAGCGCCGACGACTTCGAGGGCGTAGCGCTCGTCGCCGTCGCCGCCGGGGTCGCCGGGTGGCAGGCGCCGCAGGTCGTCGGCGAGCTCACCAAGCCGGCGTACCTGGGCGAGCCCGCCGCCGCGATCGCCGCCGACCTGGGCTGCGGCAACTACACCCAGTCGACCACCCACGACGAGTCGGTCTACCGGTACCACGACCAGGGCACCTGCTCCCTGGAAGGCACCGTCGTCACGATCACCACGTTCGACCGGGTCAGCGACGCGCGGGCGTTCGAGTCGGTGATGAAGGCCCTCATCCCCGTGGTCCACCCGACCTGGCAGGGCGCCACATACGCGGCCGGCGAGGCATGGAACGTCGCCGACGCCCGCAACCTGACCCCGGAGACCGCCACCCTTGTCGTGCAGCGCCTCGGTACCGGCGCCACGAAGGTGATCCCCTTCGGGGACAGATAGGCGCACCGCGTGGCACCATCACCGGATGCTGGAGCTGGTCGCCGGGGACATCACCGCGCAGCGAGTCGACGCGGTCGTCAACGCCGCGAACTCGTCGTTGCTCGGCGGTGGCGGGGTCGACGGCGCGATCCACCGCAAGGGCGGCCCGGAGATCCTGGCCGCGTGCCGCGCGCTGCGGGCCGGGCACCTGGGCAAAGGACTGCAGCCGGGCCAGGCGGTCGCCACGACCGCGGGGCGGCTGCCCGCGACCTGGGTCATCCACACCGTCGGCCCGGTTTGGAGCGCCACCGAGGACCGCTCGGCGACGCTGCGCGACTGCTACGCCAACAGCTTGGCCGTCGCCGCCGACCTGGGGGCGCGGTCGGTGGCCTTCCCGTTGGTGTCCTCCGGCGTGTACCGGTGGCCGAAGGACGACGCCGTCGCGCAGGCCCTCGCCGTGCTGCGGGACCCGCCGCCCGGGATCGACCTGGTGCGGCTGGTGCTGTTCGACGAGCCCACCCTGCGCCTCGCCGGACAGGTCCGCGCCGCCCAGGCGTGAGCGGGCTCAGACCCGGGCGGGCGCCGGCGCGGTGACGGTGGCGGACCAGTCGATCGGGTGGTCGAACTGCCAGCGCCACTTCTCCGGGTTGTTCAGCAGCCGCATCGCCGCCGGCATCAGCAGGTCGCGCAGCACCCGGCCGACCGGCCCGGCGGCCTTGTCGCTGTTGGTGCGCGCCGCCGCCGCGATGACCCGCTCGACCCGGGCGCGGCGCAGCTGCTCGTACGCCGTGAAGGCAGCCGGCACGGGCAGGTCGCGCAGGCACCGGGCCAGCTGCACGGCGCTCTCGGCGGCGAGGGAGGCGCCCTGCCCGGAACTCGGCGACGTCGGGTGGGCAGCGTCGCCGATGAGCACGGCGCGGTCGCGGTGCCAGACGGGCACCGACGGGATGTCCTCCAGGCCGCCGGTGACCACGAGGTCGGCGGGGTCGGTGCGGCGGATCAGCTCGACGGCGGGCACCCGGTCACCGGTGAACGCCGCGGCGAGCACCGGCAGCCACTCGGCCGGCGTGAAGCCGGCGCCGTACGACGGATCGCGCGAGGGCAGGTTGACGAACCAGCCGTCGTCGCCGCCGCCGGTCACCTGGTAGCCGAAGAACGCGCGGCGCCCGAAGACCAGGTGCATCTTGTCGCCGGTGGGCGGCACGCCGTCGCCGGAGCAGCGGGCGCCGAAGCCGAGCAGCCCGACGTACCGTGGTGACGGCGCGGCCGGGTCGATGAGGCGCCGCACGGTGGAGCGGATCCCGTCGGCGCCGATGACGACGTCGGCCTCGGCGGTGCTGCCGTCGGCGAAGACGGCGACGCCCCCGCGCAGGTCGACCAGCCGCTTGCCGTGCACGATGCGGATGCCCCGGCCGGCGGCCTCGTCGTAGAGGGCGCGGTACAGCTCGTGGCGCCACACCAGCCGCATCGGCGGCAGGTCGTCGAACGAGCCGAACTCGGCCAGCCGCTTGCCGGTCCAGCTCTGCATGACCATGCCGGACATCGGCGTGCCGACCCGCTCGACGACGTGGTCGGCCTCGACGGCGGCGAGCGCGGTGCGGCCGTTCGGCGCGATGCTCAGCGCCCCGCCCACCCCGTCGGCGAACCCGTCGTGGCCCTCGAAGACGGTGACGGCGATGCCGGCCTTCTGCAGCGCGAGCGCGGCGACCGGGCCGGCGATCCCGCCGCCGACGACGATCGCGGACGTGACTGTTCCCATGACGCACCCCCGGCGAGACAATTAGTTGATACCAACTATCTGCCATTGACTAGTCAGAGTCAACTATTCGGTGTCGTGGAACGCCGCCCACATCGGCCCCCACCCCGAGGCGGGGTCGGTGATCTGCTCGATGAACCTGTGCACGAACGCGATCTCCGCGTCCAGCAGGCCCTGCCGGTACACCTCCTCGACCAGGAACAACGGGTGCGGTGTGGCCGCCTCGGCGAGGGCCGCGGCCGCCGCGCGCTGCTCCTCCAGCAGCAGCAGGCGCTGCCGCAGCAGCTCCACCACGACGTCCGGGTGCAGGGCGCTGACCAGCGACAGCGCCGAGCCGAACGCCGGGTACTCGTGCCGCGGCGTGCCAACCAGGTCCCGCAGCCAGTCCTGCAGCTCGGCCCGCCCCTGCGGGGTGATGCCGTACACGGTGCGCTCGGGGCGCTGACCCTCGCGGCTGGTCTCCTGCTCGGCGATGAGCCCGGCCTTCACCAGCTGCTCGACCACCATGTACACCGAGCCGTGGGTGAACTTGATGCTCCGGTCGTCGCCGTGCGCCCGCAGCGTCTTGGACAGCTCGTAGGGGTGCATCGGCCCCCGGCTGAGATACGCGAGCACCGCGAGCGCCAGCAGGTTCGCGACCTTCCTCCGACCGGTCATGCTGCGGTGAGGGCCTTCATCGCCTCGTCGTCCAGGACGACGCGTCCCGCCGCGACGTTCTCCTCGAGGTGCTCCAGCGACGCCGTGCCCGGGATGAGCAGCGTGTTCGGCGCCACCGCGAGGATCCACGCGAGCGCGATCTGCGCCGGGGTGACGTCCAGCCGCTGCGCGGTCGCTTTCACCGCCGGGTGGCCGAGGACCCGTTCGCGGCCGAACGCCGCGCCGAGCGGGAAGAACGGCACGAAGGCGATCCCGCGGCCGGTGCAGGCCCGCAGCACGTCCTCGCCGCCGCGGTCGACCAGGTTGTACGGGTTCTGCACGCACGCGACCGGGGTGCGGGTCAGGGCGTGCTCCAGCTGCGCGAGGGTGACGTTGCTGAGCCCGACCGCGCCGATCAGTCCCTCGTCGCGCAGCGCGATCATCGCGTCCAGCTGCGCGTCGAAGCCGACGTCGCCGCCGGCGCCGGTCACCCGCAGGTTCACCACGTCGAGCCGCTCCACGTCCAGGGACCGCAGGTTGTCCAGCACGCCCGCGCGCAACTGCTCCGGCCGCTGCGCAGGCAGCCAGCCGCCCCGCTTGTCGCGCGCCGCGCCGACCTTGCTCACCAGCACGAGCCGGGAGTCGTACGGGTGCAGCGCCGTGCGCAGCAGCTCGTTGGCCACGTCGGGGCCGTAGTACTGCGCCGTGTCGATGTGGTCGACGCCGAGCTCGACCGCGCGCCGCACCACGGCCAGGGCCTCGGCCCGGTCCCGGGGCGGCCCGAAGGCACCCCGGCCGGGCAGCTGCATCGCCCCGAACCCGATGCGGTGGACGGAGCGCTCGCCGAGCGGGAAGGTCTTCACCCGGCCAGCCTACGACGGTGCCCGCGCCGTACGGCCCGTGCACGACATCTGCACATCTCACACACCCGCTCGCCCCCACCCGCTGCCTACGGTCGAGGTCATGCGGGTGCTGATGATTCTTCCGGCCCTGATCGAGGCGACCAGCCCGTTGTTCCGGCCGACTCCGACGGGCCCGACGTGTTCGACCGCACCGTCGACTGGGCGGTGCGGCAGGGGATCGAGACCGCGACGTTCCACATCATGACCCCCTATCCCGGCACCGGGCTGTTCCGCCGCATCGAGGCGGAGGGCCGCCTCATGCACCGCGACTGGGAGTTGTACGACACCCGTCACGTCGTCTACGAGCCGCGCGGCATGACGGCCCGGCAGCTGTCGGACCGGTACTGGCGGGCGTACCGGGACTTCTACCGCTGGGGCAACCTGTGGCGGGGCGCGGCGAGCAAGGACGCGCTCGGCGACCGGGTGCGGCACCTGGCGTACGCCGGCGGGTGGAAGAAGTTCGAACGCGTCTGGGACGTGCTGATCCGCACCGGCCAGGTGCTGCACGCGTTGCCGCTGCTGGAGGCGGCGCTGTCCAGCTTCGGCACCAGGGGCCCCAGCCAAGCGGCCGCACCGCCGTGGTGCGACGATCGAGGGCGGCGGCCTCGTTCGGGAGGCGCGCGCGTGAAGGGGGCAGCGGGATGACACTGGCGGTGCTGGGGACCGGGATCATGGGCGCGGCCGTCGCCCGCAACTGGCTGCGCGCCGGCGAGACCGTGCGGGTGTGGAACCGCACCGCCGAGACCGCCGAGGCCCTGGCGCCCGACGGCGCCGTCGTCTGCGACACGCCAGCCGCCTGCGTCGAAGGCGCCGACGTCGTCGTGACCGTCCTGTTCGACGCCGCGTCCGTCGAGGCCGTCGTCACCGCGGCGGCGCCCGCGCCCGGCACGCTGTGGCTGCAGCTGAGCACCGTCGGCGTGCCCGGCGCCGACGACCTCGCCGCCGTCGCCGCGAAGCTCGGCCTGGTCTACGTCGACGCGCCCGTCCTGGGCACCCGCCAGCCCGCCGAGCAGGGCAAGCTCAACGTCCTCGCGTCCGGCCCGGCCGGCGTCCGCGAGCGCGTCGAGGCGCTGTGCGCGCCGATCGCGGCGAAGGTCAACTGGCTCGGCGAGGCCGGCGCCGGCAGCCGTGTCAAGCTCGTCGTCAACAGCTGGGTGCTGATCGCCGTGGCCGGCCTGGCGCAGAGCGTCGCGCTCGCCGACGGCCTCGGCGTCGACCCGAAGCTGTTCCTGTCGCTCGTCTCCGGCGGCGCGCTCGACATGCCATACCTGCACGCCAAGGCACCATCCATGATGGAGCGTTCCTACCCGGTGGCGTTCCCGGTCAGCGGCGCGGCCAAGGACGCCGCGCTGATCGGCGAGCTCGCCACGTCGGTCGGCGTCGACCGGTCGATCGTGGACGCGGCGGCGGCGCTGCTGGCCACGGCCGCCGCGCGCGGGTTCGCCGAGGACGACATGGCCGCGCTGTACGAGGCCGTGCGGTCCCCGCAGGAATGAACCGGCGCGGGCTGCTCGGCGTGCTCGGCGCGGGCCTGCTCGCCGGCTGCTCCGCGACCCACGCGGCGCCGCCCGTGCCCTCGCCGTCACCGTCGCCGGTCTCGCCGTGGACGCTGCCGGTGGCCACCCCGGCGCCGTGGCGGTCGGGGCGGTCCCGGGCCGACCGGCTGCGCGCCGTGGTCACCCGCTTCCTCACGCCCAGCCCCGTGCACCCGATGTTCCCCGGCGGTGTGGTCTTCGCCGCCGTCGACGGTGCGGTCGTCGCGCACTTCGCGTTCGGTGACGCCGTCCGGTACGACGCCGCCAAGGCCGAACTGCCCGCGCAGCAGCGGATCCCGGCGACCACGGACACCCTGTACGACCTCGCATCGCTGACCAAGACGTTCACCGCCGTGCTGGCGCTGCGCCTGGTCGAACGGGGCGCCCTGGCCCTGGACGCTCCGGTCGCCGAGTACCTGCCGTCCTTTGTGGACAAGCCGGCGGTCACCGTACGGATGCTGCTCACCCACACGTCCGGGCTGTCCAAGGACGTGCCGCTGGCCGGGGCCACCGCAGCCGAACGCGTCGAGCACGTGCTGCGCGAGCCGCCGGTCGGGCCGCCCGGCGGCGGCTACCTGTACGCGGACCAGAACTTCATCGCCCTCGGCGAGATCGTCGCCCGGCTCGCCGGCGCGCCCCTGGACCTGCTGGTCCGCCGGCAGATCGCCGGGCCGCTGGGGCTGGCCCGCACCGGCTTCCGGCCGCCGCCGTCGCTGCCGGTCGCGGCCACCGAGGGCGGCCTGCGCGGCACGGTGCACGACCCGCCCGCGGCCGCGTTCGGCGGTGTCAGCGGCCACGCCGGGCTGTTCGGCACCGCGTCGGACGTCGCGGCGTTCGCCGCCGCGCTGCTGTCCGGCGGCGGCCCGCTGCTGCGGCCGTCCACAGTGGACCTCATGCGGGCCGACGCCAACGCGCGGTTCGGCCCAGCCGCCGCGCACGGCCTCGGCGTCGACGTCGACCAGGCGTGGTACATGGGCCGGCTGGCGGGGCGCGGCAGCTACGGCCACACCGGGTTCACCGGCACGTCGATGCTGTGCGACCCGGGCCGCCGCATCGTGCTCGTCCTGCTCACCAACCGCGTCCACCCCGACGCCACCTGGGGCAGCAACAACGCCGCCCGGCGGGCCGTGGCCGACGCCATGCTGCCCTGAGCCGCCGCGGCGGGTATGGTGGGATGCGATGTGATCCGCTGACACCTCCCCGACCCGCGCCCGAGGCCTCTGCCCGGCGGGTTTCCGACGTTCCTTGCCGGTGGTGTCCGCATGTCCTTGTCTGCCCTGATCGCGCATGACCTCGTCCGCACGTTCGGCCCCCGCCGGGTGCTCGACGGCGTCTCCCTCACCGCCGCGCCCGGCCGCCGTATCGGCCTGATCGGCGAGAACGGTGCTGGCAAGTCCACGCTGCTGCGGCTGCTCGCCGGCGTCGACGAGCCCGAGACCGGGACGGTGGAGCGGCCGGCCGACCTCGGGTACCTGCACCAGGAGATGCCGTTCGACGCCGCCGCCACGATCGCCGACGTCCTCGACGACGCCCTGCGCGAGGCCCGCGAGGACGTCGCCGCGCTGGAGTCGCCCGGCGCGCTGACCCTCGCCGAGTACGGCGAGCGGCTCGAACGCGCCCAGCTGCACGACGCGTGGGACGCCGACCGGCGCGCCGGGCTCGTCCTGGCGGGCCTCGGGCTCGGCGGGCTCACGCACGAGCGCACCCTCGGCACACTCTCGGGCGGGCAGCGGGGCCGGCTCGCGCTCGCCGCGCTGCTCATCCGCCGCCCGGCCGCGCTCCTGCTGGACGAGCCCACCAACCACCTCGACGACGACGCGGCGGCGTTCCTGGAGGCGCAGCTGCGTGACCTGCCCGGTGCCGTCGTCCTGGCCAGCCACGACCGCGCCTTCCTCGACGCGGTCTGCACCGACCTCGTCGACCTCGACCCGGCGGTCGACGGCCCCACCAGGTACGGCGGCAACTACACCGACTACCAGGCCGCCAAGCGCGCCGAACGGGAGCGCTGGCAGCGCCGCTTCGAGGAGGAGCAGGAGGAGCTGCAGGACCTGCGCCGGGCCGTCGCCGTCACCGCGCACCAGGTCGCGCCGGGCCGGGAACGCCGCGACAGCGAGAAGATGGGGTACGGGCACACCGCCGGACGGGTGCAGCAGCAGATCTCCCGCCGCGTGCGCAACGCGACCCGGCGCCTCGACGACCTCACCCGCGCCCAGGTCCGCAAACCGCCGGCGCCGCTGCGTTTCAACGCCGCCGCCCTGGCCGCGCCGTCCGCTTCTCCGCTTTCCGCAGACGGTCTGCTGGTGTCGCTGCGCGACGTGTCGGTGCCGGGCCGGCTCAGCCTGCCGTTGCTGGACCTCGCCGCCACCGACCGCCTGCTGGTCACCGGCGCCAACGGGGCGGGCAAGTCGACGCTGCTCGCGGTCCTCGCCGGCCGGCTGCCCGCCACCGGCACCGTGCAGCGGCGGCGCGGCCTGACGGTGGGGCTGCTCGCCCAGGACACCGTGTTCGACCGGCCCGACCTGACGGCCGCCGGCACGTACGAGCGGGTGCTCGGCCCGGACCGCGCCGAGGCGGTGCCGTTGCGGTCGCTGGGCCTGCTCGCACCGCGGGATCTGGCCCGGCCGGTGGGGGAGCTGTCGGTCGGGCAGCGGCGGCGGCTCGGGCTGGCCCTGCTGGTCGCGGACCCGCCGGAGCTGCTCCTGCTGGACGAGCCGACGAACCACCTGTCACCGCGCCTGGCGGACGAGCTGGAGGAGGCGCTCGGCACCGGGCCGGGGGCGGTCGTGGTCGCCAGCCACGACCGGTGGCTGCGCGCCCGGTGGCCCGGCCGTTCGCTGCGCCTCTGAGCGGCCCCGGCTCGGCTGGCTCGGCACGGCTGGCTTGGCACGGCTGGCTCGGCTCGGCTGGCTCGGCTCGGCTGGCTCGGCACGGCTCGCTTGGCACGGCTCGCTTGGCACGGCTGGCTTGACGCGGCACGGCTCTGCCGGCTCGGCCCGGTGGATCGCCGGGGTGCCCCCTGCGACGATCCACCGGGCGGTGCGGTCAGCCCCGGCGGGCCCGGACGGCGGCGGCCAGGTCGGCCAGCAGCGTCTCGGTGGTGTCCCACGACATGCAGGCATCGGTGACGCTCTTGCCGTAGGTCAGTTCGCCGCCGAGGTCCTGGCGGCCTTCCACGATGAAGCTCTCCAGCATGACGCCGGCGATGCCGTCCTGCCCGGCGGCGACCTGCGCGGCGATCTCCCGGGTCACCGCCGCCTGGCGGACGTGGTCCTTGCCGCTGTTGCCGTGGCTGGCGTCGACCACCAGCCGCTGCGGCAGGCCCGCCTTCTCCAGCCGGGCGAGGGCGTCGCCGACCCCCTCCGGGCCGTAGTTCGGACCCGAACGGGCACCGCGCAGGATGACGTGGCAGTCGGGGTTGCCGGTGGTCTCCACGACCGCGGCCCGGCCGTCCTCGTCGACGCCGAAGAACACGTGCCGGCTGGCGGCGGTGGTGCAGCCGTCGATGGCGACCTGCACGTCGCCGTCGGTGGCGTTCTTGAACCCGACCGGCATCGACAGGCCCGACGCGAGCTGCCGGTGCACCTGGCTCTCCGGGGTCCGCGCGCCGATCGCGCCCCACGACACGGCGTCGGCGATGTACTGCGGGCTGGTCGGCTCCAGGAACTCGCACCCGACCGGCAGCCCCAGCCCGAGCACGTCCAGCAGCAGCCGGCGGGCCAGCCGCAGCCCAGTCGGCACGTCGAACGTCTCGTCGAGCCCGGGGTCGTTGATGAGCCCCTTCCAGCCGACCGTGGTGCGCGGCTTCTCGAAGTACACCCGCATCACGACGCACAGGTCGGCCTCGTGCTCGGCGGCCGAGGCCGCGAGCCGGCGCGCGTAGTCGACGGCGGCGACCGGGTCGTGCACCGAGCACGGCCCGACCACCACGAGCAGCCGGTCGTCGGCGCCGGTCACGATCGCGTGGACCTCGTCCCGCGATCGTCGCACGACCTCGGCGCGGACGTCGTCCATCGGTAACTCCGACTGCAGCTCACGCGGCGTGACGAGCGGCCGGTACCCGGTGACGCGCAGGTTGTTGGTGTTCATCGCCGTCTCTTCCTTCAGGTTGAGGCGGGCCCGGTGGTCCAGCCCGCCGTGTGACACGACAAAGGGCAGAGACGTTGGTCTCTGCCCTTGCTGGCTCCGGGTGAATTCAGGTCAGCGCAAATGACCGCCGGCTCCACCCGGAGCCACGGTAAAACGCCGATAACCCTGCATCACGCGGCCATCGTACGCCATCCGCGCGGCTTGTCCACGTGACGGTTGCCTCACAGTGCGCGAAGCTCGACCAGCGTCACGTCCGGCGCGGCGCCGACCCGCACCGGCGGCCCCCAGAACCCGGCACCGTTCGTCACGTACACCGGCATCCCGCCCACCTCGCCCAGGCCCGTGATCACAGGCTGGGACATCCGGGTCACGTAGTGGAACGGCCACAGCTGCCCGCCGTGCGTGTGCCCGGACAGCTGCAGGTCCACGCCCCGCTTCGCAGCCTCGTGCGCCTGCACCGGCTGGTGCGCCAGCAGCACCACCGGCCGCCCCGTGTCCCGCCCGGCGAGCGCCAGGTCGTAGTCGGGCGGGTCGCCGACGGTGCCGCCGGTCGCGTCGTTCACCCCGGCCAGGTCCAGCCCGTCGATCTCCACCCGGGCGTTGCGCAGCACCCGCAGCCCGAGCGTGCCGATGTGCCCGATCCAGTCCTCGTGCCCGGAGAAGTACTCGTGGTTGCCCGTCACGAAGTACGCCCCTCGCCGGCTGCGCAGGCCCCGCAACGGCTCCGCCGCCGCGGCCAGGTCCCCGACCGTGCCGTCGACGAGGTCCCCGACCATCGCCACGATGTCGGCGTCGAGCGCGTTGACGGCGGCCACGACCCGCTCGGTGTGCGCCCGCCCGCGCAGCGCCCCGAGGTGTACGTCCGACACGAGCGCGATCCTGGTGCCGTCCATGCCGCGGGGCAGCTTCGCCAGCGGAATCCGGACGCGCCGCGTGCTGGGCGGCCCGAGCGCACTGACCATGCCGGCGGTCGTGACGCCGGTCGCGGCGAGCCCGGCCACGATGGCGGCGCCGCGCGCGACCAGCAGCCGCCGCTGCCGGTCGACCCCGTCGCCGTCGGCTGCCGCGATCTGCGGGGCAGGTGCACGCCGCCGCACCCGGCCCGCCAACCACCTCGGCAGTTCCAGTGCGACCAGCGCCAGGACGAGGTACGCGACGACGGCCAGCCACACGTACCCGGGCCAGCCGACGATCCGCTCGAGGACCGGCTCGTACCGGCGCGGCAACGCCCGGTTGCCGATCGCCGTCACCACCGCGAGCAACCCGAGCGCCCCCGCCACCCACACCCCGGCGCGCCGCACCCGCCGGCTCGTGCTGGTGTCCCGGACCAGCCGCAGCCAGGCGTACCAGTGCAACACCCCGACGCCGAGCACCACCAGCACCGCGAACAGCATCGGCCGATCATGTCAACCCTCGGCAAGGCCGGTTCACGGGTACGAGCCCCCGCTGCGGCTGGTCGGCGTGGCCGTTCCGCGGCGGCGGGTCCATCGGACAGGCCACCGTGGCGTGGACCCAGCCAGCAGCTATCGCGCCGGCAGGTCAGCGTTGATCCGGCGGGCGACGGCCGGGTCGAGCGGGAACGGCCGCTCCGCCGGCAGCAGCCGCTGCGCCTCGGCGGTCCGTCCCGTCTGCACGAGTGCCGCGATCTTCCGCACGGTCGGCGTGAGGTCGGTCAGTGCGACGACCCAGTCGGCGGCGTACTGGCGGATCAGCTCCCGGCCGATGCCCACCTGGATGCTGTAGTGGTTGAGCGCGGCGCCGCGCAGGGAGCGCTCAGGGTCCCACTGCACGTGGACCCGCGCCTGGGCGAGCGCCGGGTCGCTGGTCAGCACCGCCTCCGACAACGCCCGGTCCCAGCCGTCGCGGGTGATCCGCACCGCCAGGATCCGCTCCTGCCCGGCCTTGCGGCCCCAGTTGCTGCGGTGCATGAGCCACAGCAGCGACGGCTTGATCCACGTCATCCTGGTGAACGAGAACGGCGCCACGAACGTCCCGGCCGCGAGCGCCGCACCGGCCACCGCCGGCGAGTACGCCTGGTACACCACGATCGTGGCCGCGTCGTAGCTCGCCCGGACCTCGCGCATGGCGGTCATCGCCCACCTCCCACCGTGGACGATCGCGCCCGCCGCAGCACCCCGGCAATCCGATTCCCGCCGCCTCGGCCGCGCCTCGAGGCCGCGTCGACCGCGCTGCGCCGCGCGGACCCGTGTCGTGCCGTGCGTCGACCGTGCCGCGCCGCGAGGCCCCGCGCCGCGACCGTGCCCTGCCGCGCCGCGACCGTGCCCTGCCGCGCCGCGACCGTGCCCTGCCGCGCCTCGACCGTGCCCTGCCGTGCCTCGACCGTGCCATGCCGTGCTGTGCATCGACCGTGCCGTGCCGCGCGGCCCCGCAGTGCCTCAGCCGGTCGGCACGAGCTCCTTGGGAGCCGCGCCGCGACCGTGCCCTGCCGCGCCGCGACCGTGCCCTGCCGTGCCGCGACCGTGCCCTGCCGTGCCGCGACCGTGCCATGCCGTGCTGTGTCTCGACCGTGCCGCACGGCCCCGCGCCGCGCTGCGACCGTGCCGCGCCGCGCAGCCCCGCGCCTCGGCCGCCAGCCGCTGGCAGGTCCGACGGGCCCGGTCGCGGGCAGGCAGCCCTGCCCGTGGGGGCTGGTCAGCAGCAGGAGCTCAGGTCGCGGAGCAGTTCGGACGCTGTGGCCGGGTCCAGCACCGAGAACGGCACGGTGTGCTGGCGGGACCACTGGTCGCCGCCCGCCGGGCAGATCCAGACATCCTGCAGCGACTGCTCCGGATACTGGGCCGGGACGCCCATCGCGATGCCCGGGTCGAGCTCGACGATCAGCACCGCCCCGCCGGGCAGGTCACGCTCGACCCGGATCTGGTGACCGCCGTCCTGCCCGGACCGCTGCCAGCCGCGTCGCTCCAGGGCAAGGAGCTTCACCGTCAACGCCTTCCGCCCGTCGAACCGCGCCAGCCGCGTCGCGCCGAGCTCCTGCGGCGTCAGCGCGTGCACGTCGCGGGCGAGCTGCCGGAACGGTTGCAGGATTTCGTAGTCGGCGAACACCTCCGTCCACGCCGGCACGTCGAGGTGCACAGGATGCGCCACCGACACGACCGCGTCGTCGGCCAGGGCGACCGGCAGGTCGTCGACCCCGGCAAGCGTCCGGTCCTCCGCCAGCCGGACCGCAACACCGGCCCCGCGACCGCCCCCGCCGCCGTCAAAGCCGCCGTTGCCCGCGTCGCTGCGACCGTCGAAGCCGCCGCCGTCGAAGCCGCCGCTGGCCGAGCCGCTGCCGGCGCCGTCGAAGCCGATGCCAAGGTCGCTGCCGATGCCCGGGGCGTCGGTGGGCGTGGTCGGGGGCGTGACGAGCCACACCACGCGGCGGGCGATCGGCCACAGCAGCGGGTGTTGCAGGAACACCCGGCGGAACTCGGCGCCCGTCCATCGGCGGCGGGTCACCATGGCCCGCTCCAGTCGCTGCACCTGCTCGGTCGAGACCTTCCGCACGACCTTCTTCATAGTGGTGAAGCGTTGCTGCGCGGCAGGCGCGAGGCGCGGGTCGTCGCTCGCCGCAGGGGCGGGCAGGTCCTTGCGGCGGGCGCCGGTGTCGTCCAGGACATACGCCTTGAGCTGCTCGTCGAAGCCGACCGTGAACCGGCGCGGGCCGTAGTCGAGGGTGAGGGTCGCGTCCGGGGCCAGGTCCAGGTGCGGGACGAGCCGGTCGGCGAGCTGGTCGGCGGTCAGCTCCAGGGTTTCGGCGACCTCGCGCAGTTTCAGCTCGGCCCGGCTCCTGACCGCCTTCGCCTTCATCTTCGCGGCGATGTTCTGCAACTGGATCAGGGCTGCGTCGGTGCCGAGCTGGGCGAGCACGTCGAGGCCGGCGGCGGCCCGCTTGTGGGCTCCCTCATACGGCCACAGCCGCACAGCGGCGGCCAGCTTGCCGGCGGTCTCGTCGTCGCCGAGCACGGCCTGCGCGTCGAGGGCCCAGCTGCCGGCCGGTGGGGCGTCGGCGCTCTCCCACCGCTGCAGCAGCGCCCATGCGAACCCGGCCAGGTCGGACGGCTCGCAGGCGGCCCGCACGTGGGCGATCCCGGCATAGGGGTCGCCCAGCTTCGACAGCATCAGCATCGTGACCAGGTGCCGGACGGCGTCGGCCGGCAGGACGCCGGCCGAGTCGCGCAGCCGGACCGGCGGCAGGATGATCGGGTCGGCCCAGATGGGTGCCGCCGGGATGCGGGGCGGCAGCACGTCGAGCGGGTCGGTGTCGAGCAGGTCGCGGATCGCGGTGCCGGCGGCCGGCCCGTAGCCGTCGGCGGCGGCGAGGACCGTGTCGTGGTGGCCGGCGGCGGCGAGCGCGAGCAGGGCCTGCCCGGCGTGCCGGCGGCCGGTCCCCGGCTTGGCCAGCGCGGCAGGGACGAGCGCCCGCGCCGCGGCCGCGGGATGCCGGCGCAGCCAGTCCAGCGCGATCGTCCGGGCCGCCTTCAGCCGCCCGTGCCAGTCGGCCGCCAGCAGCGCCACCTCCGGCGCGGTGAACAGCAGCAGGTGCGGCCCGCCGTCCAGCGGGCTGCGTCGGGCGATGCGCAGCACGAGCGGCAGCGCCTCAAGCCCGAACCGGGCGACGATCCTGGGCAGCCAGTAGGACGCGCCGGACAGGCGGTCCGGATTCCACACCG
Organism: Dactylosporangium sp. NPDC050688; assembly: GCF_040654515.1. Classification (NCBI taxonomy): domain Bacteria; kingdom Bacillati; phylum Actinomycetota; class Actinomycetes; order Micromonosporales; family Micromonosporaceae; genus Dactylosporangium; species Dactylosporangium sp. NPDC050688. The sequence goes on along the minus strand of NZ_JBFAIC010000062.1, from coordinate 52,119 downwards.
GCAGCAGCGGCCGCACGATCTCCTCGGGGCCGTCCTCGAAGAGGTCGGCGGCGACCCAGTCGCTGATCGTGCCGTCGCGCACCTGCCTGGCCAGCTCCTGCGGGTCGTGCCTGGGCGACAGGGTGGCGTGCCGGGCGAGCAGCCGCTCCCGCTCGCCCGCCGGCCAGACGACGGCCGGCTCGTCGGCGCACCGCAGGTCAGCGAGCACGACGGGCTTCACCGCCGCGCGCCGCACCGTCCAGGGCGGCGTCACCAACACTGTCGGCAACAGCCCAGCCGGAACCCCAGCCGGGGAAGCCGTGCCGCCGCAACCGTCCGCTGTGTAACCAGCTGGTGCCAGCTCGGGATGCCGGGCCACGTGCCGCCGCAGCAGCTCGGCGACCCTCGGCCGGTCGGCGGACGCGGCCAGCAGCCGCACGGCCAGCTCCGGGAACCGCTCGGCCGCGGTCTCGACCGCCGCCTGCGCACCCCTGACGTCGAGGCCGCGCAGCAGCTCCTGGAACGCCCGGTCGGTCGGGATCGCCGCGAGCGTGGCCAGCATCGACCGCTGGTGCGCGGCCGAGCCGAAGCCCCGCTCCCGCCAGCGGTTGTAGACGTCGAGGAGGCCGTCGCCGAGGCCCTCCGCGATGGTGTGCATCATGGTCGGGCTGCTCAGCGACCACCAGCCGCCGTAGTCCTCGACCCACGGCCGGATGAGCGCCACCTGCGCCGCGGTGTGCGCCGCCGCCATGAGCAGCTCCGCGTCCTGACGGTCCGTGCGCTGCCGGGCGAGCTCGGCGGCGTCGGCGTCGACCCAGGCGGTCTGCGTCGGGTCGAGGAACGACGTCACGATCCGCCGCTGCAGCGTGCCGGCACGATGCGCGGTCAGCGCCTCGACGACGGCGGCGTGGACATTGTCGGGGGCGGTCGCGATCGCCGCGCGGACCCTGCCCAGCACGGGATCGGGGTGGACGGCCCAGCCGCGGTCCGCGGACGCGCCGCTCGCCCGCTGGATCGACGAGTGCCCCTCGCAGTGCCGCTCGCCGCACTCGCCGTCGGGGACGGGCTCGGGGCCGCGCCGGACGGGGCAGCTGCGGCGGGTCACCATCAGGTCGCTGGCCTCGACCGCCGCGGCCGCGGCGAACGGCAGGCCGAAGCGGGTGATCCAGCCGTCGGCGACGGCCTGACGCTCGAAGGGCGGCGCCTCGCCGGCGCGCAGCAGGATCGTGCCGACCGCCGCGGCTCCCAGCGGGGTCGGCGCCCCGTCGAGCGCAGCCAGCCCTGCGGCGGCGATGCCGGCGTCGGTGCCCGGGTCGGACAGCACCGTGCGGGTCCCCGGCCAGTCGGGCACCTCGCCGGTCACCGGGACCCACGGGACCCGGACGCCGCCGCGTCGAGGATGAATGCTGCGCCGCCACGAGTCGGGCACGGCCATCGCCACTGCTGTCACGGCCGACACACTAACCAGACCCACCGACATTTTCGGCCGCCTCGATGTCCAGGGCGACATCCAAGAGGCCAGCCGCCTCGATGTCCAGGGCGACATCCAAGAGGCCAGCCGCCTCGATGTCCAGGGCGACATCCAAGAGGTCAGCCGGCGCGGTCAGGCGAAGACCGGCGGCTGGCCGGTCGCCTCCAGTACCGACATCCACAGGTCGCCGTCCGGGTCGACAAGGTTGCGGGAGCTGATCGCCAGCGCGATCGGCACGTGCACGAAGCGCCCCCGCCACCGCCCGACGACCATCTCGGTGCGCCCGGCCATGGCGGCGTGCACCGCGGCGTGCGCGAGGCGGATGCAGTACACGCTGTCGTAGGGGTTCGCCGGCACGCTGCGGATCGTGTAGCTCGGGTCGATGTACTTGAGGTTCGCCTCGACCCCGGCGGCGGCGAAGTCGTCGGCGATGCGGTGGCGCAGGTAGCGGCCGAAGTCCTGCAGCCGCACGTTGCCGGAGGCGTCCAGCGTCGTCGCCGAGTCCAGCAGGTACTCCTGCCCGGCGCCCTCCGCCACGACGATCATCGCGTGCCCGCGCTCGACCACGCGGGCCCGCAGGTGCGCCAGGAAGCCGCCGGGGCCGTCGAGGGAGAACGGCACCTCCGGGATGAGCACGTAGTCGGCGTCGTTGTTGGCCAGGGCCGCGTAGCATGCGATGAACCCGGAGTGCCGGCCCATCAGCTGCACCAGGCCGATCCCGTTCGGAAACGCGGTGGCCTCCACGTGCGCGGCCCTGATCGCCTCCGTCGCCTTGGCGAAGGCGGTCTGGAAGCCGAAGGAGCGCTCGATGTACGGGATGTCGTTGTCGATCGTCTTGGGCACCCCCACGACGGCGATGCGCCGCCCCCGCTCCGCGACGACCTCGGCGATCTTCAGCGCGCCGCGCATGGAGCCGTCGCCGCCGATGACGAACAGGACGTTGACCGACAGCTGCTCCAGGCAGTCGACGATCTCGTTCGGGTCCTGGTTGCCGCGCGACGTGCCGAGGATGGTGCCGCCGTACTCGTTGATGCCGGCGACCGCCTCGGCGTCCAGGTCGACGACCTCCCGGCCGTAGCGGGCGGTCATGCCCTGGTACCCGTTGCGGAAGCCGAAGATGCGCCGCACACCGTAGTGGTTGGTCAGCTCCAGGACCAGGGCGCGGATGACGTCGTTGAGCCCCGGGCACAGCCCGCCGCAGGTGACGATCCCGACCCGGGTCTTCGACGGGTCGAAGAAGATCTTGCGGCGAGGGCCGCCGGGCTCGAAGCCGGGCAGCTCGTCGACGGGCACGCCGCGGGCCGCGACGAGCGAGACGGTGTCGTCCAGCAGGACCCGGTCGGACTCGTCGACGTAGTGCTGGGTGGTGTGCCCGGTGCGCAGCAGCGCGGCCAGTGGCGAGTCGATGCGGCTCTCGCCGAGCGTCTTGACCTCGAGCTGGGCCCGTTCGTCGACCATGGCTCCATGCTGCTGGACCCTCGTTTCGTACCGGTGAAATCGGTTGAGCGGGCAGTCGCCGCGGTGGATGGTGGAGCGATGCGAGTCACCTTCCACCGGTTGCCGGACCATCAATGGGCCGACGTGCTGATCGAGCGCGACGACGGCGTGGTCTACCGGATGCACGCCGGTCCGGTGACCGCCCACGCCCCGCACGACCTGGTCCACTTCACCGTCGAGGACGCCCTCGGCATGTCCGACGGCATCTGGGGCGCGATCGCCGGCGGCGTCGTGTTCCGCAGCATGACGCACGTGTCGGGGCGCCGGCCGCCGCACGCCGCCGAGCGGTCCGCGGAGCTGATCCGCGCCAACCGCGACCGGCTGCAGCGCGCCGAGCTCATCGGCGGGTTCGTCGAGCGGGCCGCCGCCGTGCCGGACGCGGACCTGGACCGGCTCGCGGCGCAGCAGGGCGCCGACCCGTTGAGCGGCACCGGCAAGGTCGCGGTCCGGCGGGCCGTCGCGGCGCTGCGGGCCGCGCAGGAGACGTGGGCGGCCCTGCCGGTGGGGGCGCAGCTGACGCTGACCTGGCCGCGGCACCGCCGGATGGTCCCGCTGGAGCGCAAGGTGCAGCGCCGCGGCCCGACGCTGCGGCGGGCGTCCTAGGTGTACGTGCCGGTGTAGCCGACGCCGCGGCACAGCCACAGCAGTGCCAAGGCGAGCAGGAACGAGATCGCCAGCGTCCACGCCGCCCGGCGGGCCACGCGGGTCTGCAGGTCCTCCGGGCCCGCGGTCTTGACCGGCCGCGGGTCGGCGGCGGGCCGGCTGCCGTCCAGCGGGTCGACCCAGCGGGCGGCCTCGGTGGCGAAGCGGTCGCCATACGCGGCGTGGTCGGCGGGGATGCGCCCGGCGAGGCGGACCGGCAGGGCGTCGAAGTCGCCGCCGTCGCCGACGACGATCACCGAGCCCGGCACCTGCCGGCGGTCGAGGGCCTCCAGGAAGAGGACGGTGTGCCCGGTCGCGTCGGCGTCGGTGCCGGTGACCACGACGACGGGCGCGCGCACGGCGGTGGCCAGGTCGGCCACCGTCCAGCCGGCGCCGGACGGGGTGACGACCCAGGCGTCGACCAGCACGACGACCCGGTGGTGGCGGGCGCACAGGTCGGTGACGACCGCGGCGACGGCGTCCAGGCCGGTCCCGGCGGGCAGCTCCACGACCTCGGCCGCGTGCGTGTGGAGCAGCTCGGGCACGGCGCCGAACACGACCGCCGCCGCGGGGCCGTCGGCGGTCGCGGCGAGCGCGGCGGCCGCCACCACCCAGTCGACCGTCGACGAGGTCGGGGTGACGACCCAGGGGCCGCGGACAGGCAGAGACATCGAAAAGGATTCTAGGACCGGGGCGGCGCGGTCGAGCCCCGCACCACCAGGTGTGTGGCCAGCTCGACGTGCAGCGCGTCGAGCTGGTGCCGCTCCAGCAGCCGCACCAGCAGCGACACCGCCATGCGGCCCATCTCCGGCAGCGGCTGGCGCACCGTGGTCAGGTCGGTGGCCTCGGCGAGGTCGATGTCGTCGAAGCCGGTGACCGACAGGTCGTGCGGAACCCGCAGGCCGCGCTCCGCCGCCGCCTGCATCGCGCCGACGGCGGCCTTGTCGTTGAACGCGACCAGCGCCGTCGGCGGCTGCGGCAGGTCCAGCAGCGCGCCGGCCGCGCGGCGGCCCTGCCCGGTGGTGGGCTCGATGGCCCGCAGCAGCTCGCCGTCGGGCAGCACGCCCACGTCGGCGAGGGCGGCGTTGTGCCCGGCCAGCCGGGCGTCGCTGGCCAGCCACTCCGTCGGGCCGCCGATGACGCCGATGCGCCGGTGGCCGAGGCCGACCAGGTGCGCGGTGACCTTGCGGGCGCCGGCGAAGTGCGCCGCCGACACCGACACGATGTCCGGCGGCAGGGTGGTGCGCGGGTCGACGACCACGAACGGGATCCGGCGGCGCTGCAGCTCCACCAGGTCCGAGCCGGGTTCCGGCGGCAGGATCACGATGACTCCGCCGATGCCGTCGTGGCGGTCCAGGTCGCGTAGCAGCGGGGTGCGCTGGGCGGCCTCGCCGGCGGTGAGCACCAGCTGGCGGCCGTGCAGTTCGACGGTCTCCGCGATCGACGACACGATCAGCCCGAAGTAGTCGGTGAGCACGTACGGGCAGCGCAGGTACACCCGGTCGCCAGCCGGGCGGGTGCCGCCGTCGGGCCGCTCCGCGCCGAGCCGCTCCGCCGCATGGCGCACCAGGTCGCGGGTGTGTGGGGCGACCGTGTCGTGGTCGTTGAGCGCGCGGGACACCGTGGCGATCGACATGCCGGTCGCCGCCGCGATCTCCCTGACCGTCACCTTGCGCATCCGTTCCGGTCCCCGTTCCGAAGTTTCTGTGAAGACTCTTGACAGTTCGACGATCCTGGCTGTTCCATGGTTCCCGGCGATGTTACACGGCTCGTTTCATTTGTTACATCCGCTCATCGTGGTCGCGCGCGGCGGCCTGGATGGAAAACCGAGGGACCGGGTCCCGTGACGGCGCCGGTGGGGTGGTCGTCCGGGAGCCGGACGGGTGGGGCGGCCGGTCGGGGCCGGCCGTCCCGCCAGCGGGGGTACGTTGACGCTCGTGCTGTTCATGGTGATCGAGCGGTTCAAGGACGGGCAGCCGCGCCCGGTGTACGAGCGCGCCGCCACCGGCCGCCTGATGCCCGACGGCCTGCGCTACGTCGACAGTTGGGTCGAGGCGAACTTCGCCCGGTGCTTCCAGCTCATGGAGTGCGACGACCTCACGCTGCTGATGACGTGGATCGCCAACTGGTCCGACCTGGTCGACTTCGAGGTCGTGCCGGTCGTCACCAGCGCCCGGGCGGCCGCCGCGCTGCCGCCGGCGGGCCGGTAGGGCTCGCATTGCGACAATGCACGGCATGTCCGATGTGTCTTCGTGACCTCGGTGCCGAGGGCTTGCGGTAGCGTACGGAAGGTCATCCGCGTGTCGTCGTGATCACCTCCGGTGAGGATGCGTACATTGTCGCGCAGACCCGTGTCCGTCCCGCTCGCAGTCGCCGTGGCCGGGGTGTTCGGGGCCGTCGCCCTGGCCGGCTCGGGACTGCTCAGCCCGTGGTGGTCGCAGTTCGTCGACGACCTGGCGCAGTTCGGCGCCGGGCTCGCCGCCACCCTCACGTGCTGGATCACCGCCCGCCGGCACACCGGCGCCCAGCGCCGCTGGCGGCTGTGGATGGGCACCGGCGCCTGCGGCTGGATGATCGGCCAGTTCATCTGGTCCTGGTATCAGCTCTTCCGCGACGACGCGCTGCCCTCGCCGTCCCTCGCCGACGCCGGCTACCTGACCCTGCCGGTCTTCGCGCTGCCGGCCCTCATCGCCCTGGCCGGTGACCGCCCGCCCGCCGAGGGCGGCCCGCGCAGGCTCGCCGCGCAGCTCGTCATGGTCCTCGACGGCCTCATCGTCGTCGGCGCGCTGTTCGTGCTGACCTGGGCCACCTCGCTTGGTGCCGTCGTACGGGCCGGCGCCGGGACCCCGTTCGCCTACACCGTCGCGATCGCCTACCCGGTCACCGACGTGCTGCTCACCGTCATCGTCATCCTGCTGCTGGCCCGCTCCGCCGCGGTCAACCGCCGCCAGTTGTCGATCCTTGGCATCGGGCTGTTCTGCCTGTCGTTCTCCGACAGCGTCTTCGCCTACCTCGTCGCCGCCGGCGCCGAGCGCATGCCGCCGCTGGCCGACGCCGGGTTCATCGCCGGGCAGGCCCTCGTCGCCGTCGCCGCCGCGACCCCGACCCGCGAGCCGCCGCCCGAGTCGCCGAGGCCGCACCACCGGTGGGGGCACCTGCTGCTGCCGTACGTGCCGGTCGCCGGCACCGGCGTGCTCTTCATGATCCAGCTGGCCCAGGGCCGCACGATGGACACCTTCGAGATCGTCGCGGAGACGGCCGTCATCTCGCTGCTGATCATCCGGCAGGCGGTCACCCTGGTCGAGAACGCGGTGCTGCTCGACCGCCTCTCCGAGAGCCAGGCCAGGCTCAGCCACCAGGCGTTCCACGACGGCCTCACCGGGCTGTCCAACCGGGTGCTGTTCCAGGACCGGCTCGGCCACGCGCTCGCCCTGCACCACCGTGACGAACGCCCCCTCGCCGTGCTCTTCCTTGACCTCGACGACTTCAAGGCGGTCAACGACCGCTACGGCCACCACGCCGGCGACCTGCTGCTGCGCCTGGTCGCCGACCGCCTGCGCGGCGCGGTCCGCGACGGCGACACCATTGCCCGCGTCGGCGGCGACGAGTTCGCGGTGCTCCTGGAGGGCGGCGGCGACCCCGGCGTCCCCGCCGAGCGGATCATGACCGCGCTGCGCGAGCCGTTCGACCTCGACGGTGCCACCGTCACCGTCGCGGCCTCCATCGGCCTGGTCGAGGCCGGCACGCACGGCCCGGTGCACACCGCCGACATGCTCCTGCGGCGCGCCGACGCCGCCATGTACGCCGGCAAACGCCAGGGCAAGGGCACCCTCGTGCGGTACCGGGTGGACCTCCCCGACGGCACCGGCAGCTCCGATCTCGCCGAAATGCTCGCCGACACCCTGCGCGACGGGCGCGGCCTGGACGTGCACTACCAGCCGATCGTGCGGCTCAACGACGGCACCGTCGTCGCCGTCGAGGCCCTCGCCCGCTGGACCCACCCGAGCCTCGGCCCGGTCTCGGCCGACATGTTCATCGCCACCGCCGAGGAGATCGGCCTGATCCGCCTCGTCGACGACTTCGTGCTCGACCGGGCCTGCCGCGACGCCGCCGCGTTCCGCGGCCCGTGGGCGAGCATCGCCGTGCACGTCAACACCTCCGCGGCCCGGCTCGGCCGGTCCGAGCACGAGGAGACCGTCCGCGCCGCGGTCCTGCGCCACGGCCTGCCCCCGCACCGGCTGCTGCTCGAGCTCACCGAGACCGCGCAGCTGCCGGACCTGTCCGCCGCCGCCGGCGCGGTCCAGCGCCTCGGCCGCTTCGGCGTCCGCTTCGCCCTCGACGACTTCGGCACCGGCTACAACGCCCTCGCCCAGCTGCACGCCATGCCGGTCGACGAGGTGAAGCTCGACCGCAGCTTCACCCTCGCCGACGGCGGGCGCAGCGAGGCCATCTGCCGCTCCATCGTCTCGATCTGCGCCGGCATGGGTGTGACGGTCGTCGCCGAAGGTATCGAAACCGATCGGCAGGCGGCCACCATGGCCGCGCTGGGCTGCAGATACGGCCAGGGCCACCGCTTCGGGCTCGCCGGCCCGCTGCACGAGGTCGCGCCCCCCGGCGCTCTGGACCCCGAAAACAGTCTGGTGTGACGTAAGGTCCTCTACGTGTTGGGCCTGATCGTCGCCGCGCTGCGGGCCCGGCGTGCCGCCGCGGTCGTCATGTTCGCCCTCGCCGCACTGACCATGGGCGCGGCCGTCGCCGCCGGCACCGTCGCCGGCCGTGCCGAGCGGGCCGCCGCCACCGCCAGGGTCGCCGCGGCCACCCCGGCCGAGCGCACCCTGAGCGTCCGCGGCGCGGTCGCCCTCGGCACCCGGCCCGACGACATCGTCGGCAGGTTCCGCTCCATGATCACCGGCGTGGTGGCGGACCGCACGGTGCTCGGGGTCCGCTACTCCGGGATGCTGCGCGCCGGGTCGCTGCGCCTGGCGGCCGAGCTGCGCGCCGTCGACGGCTTCTGCGGCAACGCCACCATGCTGCAGGGCCACTGCCCCGAGGACGACGGCGAGATCGTCCTCGGCCCCGACGTCGCCCGCCAGCTCGGCCTCACCGTCGGCGACGAGCTGCTGCAGGACGGCGGCTCCGGCACCACCCAGGTCCCGCTCACTCTGGTCGGGCTGTTCGAGCCCGCCGAGCCGCTCGGCTGGTTCTGGTCCGGGCTCGACGGCGTCGCCGCGTACACCACCCGCGGCACCGTCGCCAAGCCCGGCGGCACCGCCGTGGCCACCTACGACGCGTTGCTGCCCGAGGAGGCGTTCGACGACCCGGCGGCGCTCGACGCGACGATCGCCCGGCTGCGCGGCGGCTCCCTCGAGGTGGTCTCCGGCGCCCCGGCCCTGGCCGCCACCGTCGCCGCCGACCGGCACGGGGTGCGCCGCGGCCTGCTCCTCGTCGAGCTGCAGGTGCTGCTGTGCGGCGGCCTCGCGATCGCCGTCGCGGCCGCCTACGCCGCGCAGGAGCGCCGCGCCGACGCCGCCCGCATGGCGATCCGGGGGCTGCCGCCGTGGCGGATCCTCACCGGCACCGCCGGGCAGAGCCTGTTGCCGCTGCTCGCCGGCGGCGCCTGGGCCGTCGCGGTGCGCCCCGCGCTGTGGCCGGCCCTCGCCGCCGGGGTGCTGATTGTCGTCGCCGCCGAGTGGCCGGCGACCCGGGCCGGCGTGCCGGCGCTGCTGCGGGTCGTGCAGCCCCGCCGGCCGCTGGTCGCCGCGACGCTCGAGGTGTGCGTCCTCGCCCTCGGCGCCGCGGCGGTGTTCCAGCTGGCCGCGGAGCCGGCCGCCAACGTGCGCCGGGACACCGGGTTCGGCCTCGGGCAGGCGGCGCCCCTGCTCATCGCGTTGGCGGCAGGTGTACTGGCCACCCGCGCGCTGCTGTCCGCCGCAGGGCTCGCCGGCCGGACCGCGCTCGCCGGCGGGCGGGTCGGCGGCGCCCTTGCGGGGCTGACCCTGGGGCGGCGGCGCACCGCGTACCGGATCGTGCCCGTGCTGGCCGCCGCCACCTGCGTGCTCGCCGTCGCGGCGCAGGACTGGGCCGGCGCCGCGGGCGCCCGCACCCAGCGCGCCGCCGTGGAGGTCGGCGCCGAGCGGGTCCTGCGGATCGCGCCGGTGGACCGGGAGCGGCTCCTCACCGCGGTCCGCGCCGCCGACCCGGGCGGCCGCGACGCGATGGCCGTCGCCATCGGGGGCGGCAGCAGGATCCCGGTCATCGCGGTCGACGGCACCCGGCTGCGCGCGGTCACCGGCACCGACCTGCCGTCGCTGCGCGCCGAGGCGCCCGCGCCGCTGACCGTCACCGGCAGCACGCTGAGCCTGCGGTCGGTCTCGGCGGGCTCCACGGTGACGCTGCTGCTGGCCGGCGCCGCCGAGCGGGTCACCGCCGTCTTCAGACCTCCGGGCGCCGCCCCGGCCGGCCCCGAGCCCGGCGCCGCCGGGGAGCCCAAGGAGTCCACGGTGGACGTCGCGGTGCCGCAGTGCGCCGGCGGCTGCCGGCTCGTCGCGGTCGAGGTGAACCGCGGGCCTGTCGACCTGCTCGAGCTGCGCGCCGACGGGAAGGTCGCCGTCGACGGTGCCACGTTCGGCGACCCGGCCCGCTGGCGGACCACGCTCGGCCGGGCGGTCAGCACCGTCCTGGCCGGCCACCGCGACGGCCGCCTGCGCCTGCAGGACGCCGACCCGCCCAGCGAACGCCCCCGCGACAACCGCCTCTACGTCGTGGACACCCCCGTCCCGCTGCCCGCCGTCGTCGCCGGCAACCCCGTCCTCACCGAGGACAACGACCTGCCCCGGGTGCGGCTCTTCGGCGCCGACCTGCCCGTGACCCCGCACGCCGTCGCCTCCGTGCCGCGCGGCGGCGCCAGCGGCGTGCTCGTCGACCTCGAGTACGCCGCCCACATCGCCGGCCCCTCCGGCGGGCCCGCCGCGGGCGCCGCCGAACGCCTCGAGGTGTGGCTGGGCCCGTCCGCCCCCGCCGACCTGCCCGACCGGCTGCGGGCCGCCGGGCTCACCGTCGTCGGCGACGACAGCGCGGCCGCCGCGGCCACCCGCGCCGGGCGGCTCGCGCCGGCCGTGACCCTGCTCGCCGGGCTCGCCGGCGGCGTGATCGCGCTGCTGCTGGGCGCGATCACCGCCGCCGTCGTCGCCGCCGTCGACCGCCGGCAGCGCGGCGCCGAGCTCGCCGCGCTGCGGCGCCAGGGCCTGCCCGCGGCCACCGCCCGCACCGTGGGCCGGTGGACCTCGGCGGCGCCCGTGCTGGTCGCCGTGCCGGTCGGGCTCGCCGCGGCGGTACTGCTGCGGCTGCTGGCCCCGGCACCGGTACGCCCGTTCGCCGACCGCTGGCCCGTGCCGGTGGCACCGGTGCAGTGGCTCGCCGTCCTCGCCGCCGCCGTCGTGGTCCTCGCCGTGCTGCTGCCGCCCGCCCTGTGGTCCCGCAGCCCCGCCGGCGGCCCGGCCCGTACCAACTCCAACAGCAACGGCGCCCGCGCAGCCTCCCGGACCGGCGGCGCCCGCTCCGGCGGCGCGGCAGCCGGTGATCCAGGCGGCGACCCCGCCGCAGCGGGCCGCGCCGGCGACCCGGACGCAACGGGCGCAGGGAGGTCGCGGTGATCGGGCTCGTCCTGGCGATGCTGTGGTCGCGGCGCGGCCGGGCCGCGACCGTCATGCTGCTCACCGCCCTGGCCACCGCCGGCGCCCTCGCCGCCCCGGTGTACCTCGCCCGCGCCGACGACCGGATCGTGCGCACCGAGGTCGACGCCGCCGCACCGGCCGAACGCACCGTGCTCATCACCGGCGAGGTCCAGTCCTCCGGCGGCGGGGGCATGGCCAAGACGTTCGAGAGCCTCGCCGGCGGCTGGCTCGACACCCCCGGGTACGCCACCGTCTTCTCCGCCCAGTTCACCGTCCAGCCCGCCGAGCTGGAGCAGGCGACCGCCGCCCAGCTCGGCACCGTCGTGTACCGCGAGGGCATCTGCGGGCACGTCCGGATCGTCGCCGGCCGGTGCCTGATGGGCACCGGCGACACCGTCCTGACCGAACGCACCGCCGGGCGTCTCGGCCTGCGCCCCGGCGACACGGTGCCCCTCGCCGGCTCCCGGTACGACTCCGCCAGCGGCCGGTACCTCCCGGCGGGCGCACCGACGTCGCTCACCGTCGTCGGTATCGTCGTGCCCCGCGACGGCGCCGAGCCCTACTGGGGCCGCGCCGGCGGCGCCCGCGACGCGTTCCAGGTCGACCGGCGCACCCTGGACACGTTCGCCCGGCCCAGCGAGCTGCAGTCCTTCGACGCGTACCCGCTGCCCGGCGCCATCACCGTCGAGACCCTCCCGGCACTGCGGGAGTGGGTCACCGCGGCGCAGCAGCGCAGCAGCGACGGTGCGCGGCTCAACACCGACCTCGACGTCATGCTCGACCGCATCGCCGCCCGCCGCGCGGAGGTGCGCGAGACCGTGCCGTTCGCGGTCGCGCCGGTGCTGCTGCTCGCCTGGGCCGTCATCACGCTCGCCGTGTCCACCGTCATCCGGGCCCGCCGCTTCGAGCACGGGGTCATCGCGCTGCGCGGCGTCGCGCGGCCCGGCCGGTGGTGGCTGGCCACGGGGGAGACGCTGCTGTCCGTGCTCACCGGCGCGCTGCTCGGGTTCACCGCCGCCGGCGGCTGGCAGACGCGCGACGCGTGGCCGTACGCGGCGGTCGCGGTCCTCGGCGCCTTCGCCGTCGCGGTCACCGTCGCGCTGCGCACCGTCTCCGCGCCCGTGTCGGCGCTGCTGCGGCAGGTCGACCGGCACACCGCCCGCTGGCGCGGGTTCGCCCTGGAGGGCCTGCTCGTGGTGGCCGCGGTCGTCACCGTCCTGCAGGTCCGCGGCCGCCCCGGTGGCGTCGCGCTGCTCGCGCCGGCCCTCGTCATGCTCGCCGTGGCCGTCGTCGCGGGCCGGGCCGGGCCCGTCCTCAGCGGCCTGGTCGCCGGCCGGGCGCTGCGCCGCCGCGCCCTCGGCCCGGTCCGGCTCGCCGGGGTCCTCGCCGGGTTCCGGCTGGCCCGCCGGCCGGTCGGCGCCCGGCTGCTGGTGCTGCTGACCCTCGCCGTCGGGTCGCTCGCGTTCGCCGCCGCGGCCACCGCCGCCGTCGACCAGCGCCAGCAGCAGCAGGCCGAGCTCGACACCGGCGCGCCGGTCGTGCTCACCGTCGACGCGACCAGCCGCGTCCAGCTGCTGCGGGCCGTGCGTGCCGCCGACCCCGACGGCCGCTCGGCGATGGCCGTCGTGCCGATCCGCCCCGCCAGGGACGGCGCCACCGCGGCCGTCGCCGTCGACGCCTCCCGCCTCGCCGCCGTCGCGCTCTGGCCCACCGGCGCCGGCGCCGCCGCCGACGTGGCCGCGCGCCTGCACCCGCCGTCGCCCGGGACGCCGGTCATCCTCACCGGCGCCGCGCTGACCCTCGACGTCACCGCCGGCCCGATCGACCGGCCCGACATCGTCCTGGCCGCCACGTTCGCCCCGCTGGACGGTCGGCCGACCACCATCGTCGAGCTGGGCACGCTCGTATCGGGGCGGCGGTCGTACACCGCGCCGACCCCGATGTGCACGGGCGGCTGCCGGCTGATCGAGATCGCCGTGCGGTTGCCGTCGTACGTCGGACCGACCGTCGTCGTCACCCTGCACTCGCCGCCGACGACTGACTGGCGCGTCGCCACCGGCGCGAGCGCGACACCCGGCGCCGGCGGGATCACGTTCAGCCTGCCGATGACGACGCAGCCGGACGCCGGCGTCCTGCGCCCCGCCGGCGGTCTCGACCAGCTTCCCGTCGTGACCACGACGGCGGCGCCGGACGGCGTGTTCAAGACGTTCGGCGGCAGGCCCGTGCCCGCGGCGCTGTCCACGGCGACCCGCCTGCCCCGGGTCGGCACCGCCGGCGCGCTGGTCGACCTCGAGTACGCCGACCTCCTCGCCGCCGACGACGGCCGCGCCGACGAGGCCGAGGTCTGGCTGTCGGCGACCGCGCCACCCACCGTCGTCGACGCGCTGCGGGCCCAGGGCCTCACCGTCACCGGCCGCCGCGCCGTCGCCGACACCCGCGCCGCGATCGCCGCCGGCGGCACCGCGCTCGGCCTGCGCTTCTACCTCTTCGCCGGCGTGCTGTCAGTGACCCTCGGCGCGGCGGGCCTGGCCGTCGCGGCCATCGGCACGACGACCACCGACCTGCGCGCCCTGCGGGTGCAGGGCCTGCGCCGTGCTTCCGGGACCCTGGTGGAGCCGCTGGTGGTGGTGGCACTGGTGGCCGCCGCGGGGCTGGCCGGGGTGGTGGCGGCCGGGGTGGCGTGGGCCGCGGTCGGCGGGACGCTGCCCGGGCTGGCGGGGGTGGGGGTGCCGCCGCTGGGGATGCCGGCGGCGACGGTCGCGGGGACGCTGGTGCTGCTGGCCGTCGCGGGTCTCACGGCCCAGGCAACGGCCGCGCGCCGCTGACCGCGTGCCGGCCACGCTGGGAACAGCGCGACACCCCGGCGCCGCCGGCCGCAGGCCGCATGCCCGGTGCGGCCTCCGGAGATGCCCGGTCAGGCAGGGAAGCGGCCCGCGGCCCGTATTGCGGTGCCACCCCGTGCCCGGCCCCGCCAGCAGCGGGGCCGGGCACGTGCGGTCACAGGTAGGCGATGGTGTAGCCGGCGATTTCGGTGTTGGACGGGCAGCGCGCGATCGACGTGGCCCGGCCCGGGCCGGGGACGATCGAGCCGTTGACGGTGAACTGGGTCTGGTTGTAGCGCTCGCAGGTCAGCCGCAGGTACCAGGTCTCGGTCAGGGACGTGCTGCAGGTGGCTGACATCTGGTTCAGCGAGAGGTTCCAGCCGTACACGCAGTTAGTGACGGCGGCCGCGGCCGGCTGGGCGGTGAACGCGAGCACGCCGGCCCCGACCAGCAGTGTGGCCGCGGCGGCGGTGCGGATGCGATGCGCAATTCCCATTGGTCCTCCTCGATATGGCGGTGAAGGTGAGCGTAGCGACCGCGGTGGGTGGCGGAGTCTCATCCAGGTCTCAGCAATCACCGAGAAGATCGACAAGTGTTGGTATGGTGTCCGGCATGCCGACCGCGTTACCCGACGCGCGCCGGATGCTCGCCGGGCTGCTCCGAGCCGCCCGGCCGGCATCGCCGCCGCGGGTCGTCAACCTCGTGGGTCCGCTCGGGATCGGCAAGTCGAGGCTGCTGGCCGAGGTGGCCGCGGCCGCGCCGCGCCGACCGTGGATCTTCGACGGGGCCGACAGTGAGCCGCGGATCCGGGCCGCGCGCCGCCGATTACGTGCCGCCCCGCCCGGCACGGTGATGGTGGTCGCGGCGCGCCGGGCCCTCGCGTCCCGGCCGGCGTGGGGCGGGCAGGCGGCGATCCTGGTCGAGCTGTCGCCGTGGCCGGAGGGCGAGATCCGGGCGCTGGCCGCGGGGCTCGGCCTCGCCGGAGCGGCGGTGGACGTCGTCGCGCGGCTGGCCGGCGGGGTGCCACTGCTGGCCGGGGTGGTCGCGGGGGCGCTGTTGGCGGGAGCGGACCCGGGGGCGCCCGGGGCGCTGGCCGACGCGGCCGCAGCCGTCGTGCTGCGCCGGCTGCGGGTTGAGGCGCCGGGGCTCGATCTCGAGCCGCTCCCCATTCTGTCCACTGTGGATGGTGCAGATGAGGAGCTGCTGGCCGCGCTCGTGCGGGTGCCCCGGGGCGGCTTCGACGGGCTGGCGCGGCTCAGCGTGGTGCGGGCGGAGGCGCACGGGCTCGGCGTCGTCGAGCCGTTCCGGACGGTGCTCGACCTGGCGTACCGCTGGCGGCGACCCGACCAGCAACGACGACTGGCCGCGAGGGCCGCAGCGCGTCGCCACGGGCAGGTCGCGCTCACCGGCGACGCGCGGCTGCGGGCCCGCCTCGCCGAGCAGGTCCTGTTCCTGTCCGCCCGGCCGCACCTGCGCGACGACCTGTTCACCGAGGGGCCCGGACCGATGCGGGTGCGGCCCGCGGCCGCGGACGACGCCTCCGACATGGGGCGCCTGACCCGGCAGTGGTCGGTGACCGAGGGCCTGGACGGCGGCCGTGCCGACCGGATGCTGCAGCGCTGGCTCGACGGCGCAGAGCACGGCTTCCACCTGCTCGTCGACGGTGACGACCGGGCCGTCGGGATGGTCAATCTGACGCCGCTGGACGTCGGCCCCGCGCCGGTGCTCGACTCGTTGCTGCAGCAGCACGCCTCGGCGGTCGTGAACGCGGGCGGGGCGGTGGTGGGGATGATGGCGGTCCAGGAACGTTACGCCCGCTTCCAGCCGCTGCTGGTGCGGCAGATCATGACCCAGGGCATCGCGCGGGGGCGGCTCGTCGTGTCGACGCCGTGGCTGCCGTATCAGCAGATGTGCGCGCGGTTCGGGCTGCGGCGGCTCGGGCAGACGCGCGACGACCTGTACCGGTGCGGGCGGGCCAACGCGGTCTGGGCACGGGCGTTCCGGCCGGCGCAGCTGCCCGGGTGGTTGGGGCGGCTGCAGGCGCCGCCACCGCCGGCCGCCGAGCCGCCGGTGGACACGGTGCGTGCCACGCTGGAGCAGGTGCGGGCCAGGCGTGGGCCGGCGCCGGTCGACGACCGTGTCGTGGCCGCGGTAGTGGCGCTGGGCGGGTCGGCGTCGCCGGTGGACCGCGAGGCGGCGGCAGTGCTCAGCGAGTACTACCTGCGCGGCGCCCGTGGGCACGACCTCGTCGCGTATCGGCTGCACCTGAGCCGGGCAACGTACTTCCGCCGGCTGCGCCAAGGGCTGCTGCGGGTGGCCGAGCTGTTGGATTAGCACTCCGGCCCCAGGGCCGTGCGGTGCGGACGGTGGCGGGAAGGGCACAATCGGTCGGGTGCGGATCAGGGTGCTGGGCCCCCTCGAGGTGCGGGCCGCGACCGGCGCGCCCGTCGAGATCGGTGGCGCGCGCCTGCGGCTCCTGGTCACGCTCCTCGCGCTGGAGGCCGGGCGCACCGTCACCCCCGGCCGACTCGCCGCCGGCATCTGGGGCGACACGCCACCCGGTGACGCCGGCAACGCGCTGCAGTCGCTGGTGTCGCGGCTGCGGCGGGTCCTGCCGGACGGGATGCTGGCCGCCCGCCCGGGTGGGTACCTGCTCGATGTCGCCGCCCGCGACGTCGACCACCTGCGCTTCGCCGAGCTGGTCGAGCGGGGCCGCGCGCTCCTGCCGCAGGACCCGGCCGCCGGCGCCGGGCTGTTGCGCGAGGCCGAGACGCTGTGGCGCGGGCCGGCCCTGGCCGACGCCGGGGACGCGCCGTTCGCGCTGGGCTGGCGGGCCCGGCTGGACGAGCTGCGGCTGGCCGCCGCCGAGGACCGCATCGACGCGGAGCTCGGTCTCGGGGTGCGCGCCGTGGCGGAGCTGGAGGCCATGGCCGCCGCGCACCCGCTGCGGGAGCGGCTGGTCGCGCTGCTGATGCGGGCACTGCACGCCGAGGGGCGCACGGCCGACGCGTTGCGCGCGTACGAGCGCTGCAGGAAGCGCCTCGCCGACGAGCTCGGCGCCGACCCGTCGGCCACGCTGACCACCACCCACCTGGCGATCCTGCGCAACACCCCGGCCGGCCCGCCGGCCCGCGCAGCTCACCCGGCACCCGGGGCCGAGGCGGCGGGGGCGCCGCGGCGGGGCAACCTGCGGGCGCCGCTGACCAGTTTCGTGGGCCGCGACGACGAGGTGCGCGCGGTCCGCGCCCTGGTCGGGCAGGCCCGGTTGGTGACGCTCGTCGGGCCCGGCGGCGCCGGCAAGACCCGGCTGGCCACCGAGGTCGGCCGAGGCCTGCCGGACGCGCCCGACGGCGGGGTGTGGCTGGTCGAGCTCACGAGCGTCACCGGAGGTCCGGCGAGCGGCCGGCGTGACCCCGGCGACGTCGTGCAGGCGGTCTGGACGGCGCTCGGCCTGCGCGACCCGGCCGGCGCCACCGGTCCGGGCCGCCGCGTGAGCGGTCCGGAGCGTAGCGGAGGGGCCGCGAACCATCGGGCTCAGTCCTGGATCACGGCGGCGCCAGAGCGTAGCGGAGGTGACGTCGTGAGCGGTCCGGAGCGTAGCGGAGGGGCCGCGAACCATCGGGCTCAGTCCTGGATCACGGCGGCGCCGGAGCGCAGCGGAGGTGACGTCGTGAGCGCCCCCGACGGGTCGGTGGGGCTGGATCGGTTGGCGGACGCACTGGCGTACCGGCGGATCCTGCTCATCGTGGACAACTGTGAGCACGTCGTCGGCGCCGCGGCGGCGCTCGTGGACCGGCTGCTCGGTGACTGCCCGCACCTGCGCGTGCTCGCCACCAGCCGGGAGCCGCTCGGCATCACCGGGGAGGTGCTGGTGCCCGTCGGGCCGCTGCCCGGCGACGCGCTGGACTCGCCGGCGGCGCTGCTGCTGTCGGATCGTGCGGCCGCGGTACGGCCAGGCTTCCGGCTGGACGGCTCAGCCCTGCGGATCTGCCGGGCGCTGGACGGCATGCCCCTGGCGATCGAGCTGGCCGCGGCCCGGTGCCGGTCGATGACGGCCGCGCAGGTCGCCGACCGGCTCGACGACAGGTTCCGGCTGCTCACCCGGGGCAGCCGCACGGCGCTGCCGCGGCACCAGACGCTGCGGGCGGTCGTGGACTGGAGCTGGGACCTGCTCACCGGCGCGGAGCAGGCGATGCTGCGCCGGCTCGCGGTCTTCCCCGGCGGGGCGACGCTGGAGGCTGCCGCGGCCGTCTGCGACCCCGACGGCACGCTCGGCGATCCCGTCGAGCTGGTCGCCGCGCTGGTGGACAAGTCGCTGCTGGTCGAGGTCGACGGCCGGTACCGGATGCTGGAGACCATCCGCGCCTACGGCCTGGAGCGGCT
Organism: Dactylosporangium sp. NPDC050688; assembly: GCF_040654515.1. Taxonomy (NCBI): domain Bacteria; kingdom Bacillati; phylum Actinomycetota; class Actinomycetes; order Micromonosporales; family Micromonosporaceae; genus Dactylosporangium; species Dactylosporangium sp. NPDC050688. The sequence goes on along the minus strand of NZ_JBFAIC010000062.1, from coordinate 33,652 downwards.
CGAGGAGCAGGGCGAGACCGCGCGGCTGCGGCGGCGGCACGCGACCTGGTTCCTGGCCCTCGCCGAGCGCCTCGAGCCGGCCCTGCGCACCGCCGATCAGCTCACGGCGCTCGCGCTGCTGTCCGCCGAGCACGAGAACCTGCACGGGGCGCTGCGCCGGGCCGTGGCCGACGGCGACGCCGACCTGGCGGTGCGGTTCGTGCTGATCCTCGGCTGGTACTGGTGGATGCGCGGGCACCGGGTCGAGGGCACCGGGCTGGCCGTCGCCGCGCTCGCGCTGGACGGGCCGACCGACCCCGACGCGCGTGCGATGGCGTGCGGGGTGGCCGCGGTCAACGGCTTCGACGGCATCGGCGACGCCGCCCAGCTGGACGCCTGGTTCACCGAGGCGTTCGCGTACCAGGGCAGCCACCCCATGTTCCGGCTGTTCCGGGCGGTCTCGATGCTGTTCCGCGAGGGCTCGACCCGGGCCACCCTGGACCACATCGGCGTCCTCGCCCGCGACCCCGACCCGTGGCTGGCGAGCCTCGGCGAGCTGCTGCTGTGCCACGCCGAGATGAACCTCGGTGTCCCGTACGACGCCGCGGCGAGCCGCTTCGCCAAGGCCCTGGCGGGGTTCCGGCAGATCGGCGAACGGTGGGGGATGGCCGCGGCGCTGCAGTCCCTCGCCGAGATCCTCGCCCGCCGCGGCGACTACGCCGAGGCCGTCGAGCACCTGGAGGAGGGGCTGCGGCTCTTCGCCGAACTGGGCACGACCGAGGACCGCTCCGCCGCCGAGGTGCGCCTGGCCCAACTGCACGAGCTGCTCGGCCGCCCCGAGCAGGCGGAGCTGGTGCTGGCCGCGGCGCGGCGCACGGCGCTGCAGGTCGGGCTGCCCGACGGGATCGCGTTCGTCGAGTACGTCTACGCCGACCGGGCGCTGCGGGCCGGCCGGCTCGCCGAGGCCCGCCGGCGCTTCGCCGAGGCGAGCCGCGTCCTGGCCGGGGACCGGGCCTCGTCGCAGCTGCTGGCGGCCGTCCACGGTGGACTCGCGGTGGTGCTCGCCCGCGAGGGGAAGCCGGACGAGGCCCGTACCATGGCCGCCGCCGCACTCGAACATGCCCGCGGAGCGTTCGACGGACCCGTCGCCGGCGCGGTGCTCGAGGACGCGGCGGAGGTCATGCTGCTGGACGGCGCCGCCGCGACCGCCGTGACGCTGCTCACGGCCGCCGAGCAGATCCGTGGTGGCCCGGACCGTACCCGGCCGCACCTGGTCGCGCTCGCGGATGCCGCACACGCCGCATTGACGGATGCGCAGCGTGCCGCCGCGGTCGCGCGAGGTCGAGCGACGACGATCGAGACGGCCGCCGATCTTCTGTAAATGGTTTGAAAATGCCCCGGGTCACGGCGCAGTCTGAGAAGCCGCCACAACGATCCGGGGGGATCCCACCATGCGCCTGCTCCGTGACCTCTGGGCCACGTCGCCGCGCCGCACCGGGCTGGTGGTGTTCCTGGTCATCCTCGGCGCCGCCGGTCAGGCCGCCGCGGCAGGTGTGGCCGGATCGGTCCTGATACATCGATCATGGACAATGTTCACGGTCCTCGCCGTGGCCCTCGTCGCTGCCGTGCTCACCGACCTCGCCGTCGGGCTCATCATGGCCAGGCTCACCGCCGACTGGTCCGCCGACGTGCGCCGCCGGCTGTGCCGGGTCGCGTTCGGCCAGGACCTGCCGACGCTGGAGACCACGCCCGTCGGCGAGCTGCTCGACCGCATCGACGGCGACGTCTACCAGGTCGCCTCCGAGGTGCGCGGCAGCGGCGTGCGGATCGCCCAGTCCCTCGCGTTCGGCGTGCTGTCGATCGGCACCACCATGTACGTGTGGTGGCCCGCCGGCATCGCCATGATCGTGCTCGTCGCCGGCCTCACCGCCGTGCTGCGCAAGCCGACCGCGAAGATCGGCACCGCCCGCATGGCCGAGGAGGAGGCATGGTCCGACCTGGCCGCGGTGATGGAGGAGTCCATCCACGGCCAGGACGACGTGCGCACCAGCCTCGCCCGGCCCTACGTGCTGCGCCTGTTCGCCAACCGCGCCAGCGTCGTGCTCGCCCGCGGCCGCCAGGTCTGGACCCGCTCCGGCGCGGTCACCGCCGTGGCTGCCGGTGCCGTGCGCGCCGGCATCGCCGTCATCGTCCTGGCCGGCCTGTGGGCCATGGCCGACGGCCGCATCGACGGCGCCCGGCTCACCGCGGTGTGGCTGCTCGCGCTCGGCTTCGGCGCCACCGTCGAGCACACCAGCCGGATGGTGCCCGAGCTGCAGTACGCGCTCGGCGCCTGGGGCCGCGTCCAGCTGCTGCGCGACTCGCCGCAGGAGCCCACCGGCGGCCTCGAGCCGACCGGGGGCGACCTCGTCGTGCGGGACCTCACGTTCCGCTACACCAAGGGCGAGCAGGACGCCGCCCGGCGCCCCGCGCTGCGCGACGTCAACCTGACCTTCGCCCGTGGCCGCTCCTACGCGCTCGTCGGCCGTACCGGCTCGGGCAAATCCACCCTGGCGAAGGTCCTCACCCGCGCCGTCGACCTGCCGCGCGGCACCGTCTTCCTCGGCGGCGTCGACCTGCTCGACCTCGACGTGGAGGCGCTGCGCCGGTGGATCGCAGTCGTGCCGCAGCGCACCGAGATCCTCGCCGGCACCCTCGCGGAGAACATCGCCCTGTTCGACCCGGCCCTGATCGAGCGCGCCGGGCAGGCCATGGAGGAGCTCGGCCTCACCTCGTGGGTCGCCGAGCTGCCCGACGGCATGCAGACGAAGCTCGGCGAGGGCGGCCACGTGCTGTCCGCCGGGCAGGAGCAGCTGGTCGCGTTCGCCCGCATCGTGGTGCGCGACCCGCAGGTCGTCATCCTCGACGAGGCCACCGCGCGGCTCGACCCGGTCACCGAGACCCAGGTGCAGCGGGCCACGGACCGGCTGCTCGTCGGGCGCATCGGCATCATCGTCGCGCACCGGCTGTCCTCGGTGCGCCGCTGCGACGAGGTCGTGGTCCTCGCCGACGGCGCCGTGGTCGAGGCGGGCCCGCTGTCCTCGTCGTCCCGGTTCGCGGAGCTGCTGGCGGCATCGTCGGTACGGGTGCCCGTCGCGCCCTCCGGCTCCTCCGTCGCCGTGCTCGAACCGGCCCCGCTGGAGGGCTCGCTCGTCTCGTCCCTGGCGGACAAGACGGACCCGCCCCCGCTGCCGAAGCTGCCCAGGGCCCGCACGCTGTGGAACATCTACAAGCTCGCCACCAACGACGCGCGGTACGGCCTGGTCGCCGTCGCCATGTTCTCCTGCATGGTGTTCCTCGGCCTTGACGGCTCGGTGCTGCCGTGGCTGTGGGCCGACCTGGTCGACGGCACCGGCGGCACCCTGTGGCCCGCCGTCGGCATCGTCGCCGGCCTGCTGCTGCCGTTACCGCTGCCGTACTACACCGGCAAGTGGTTCCCCGAGTGGTGGGTCCGGCAGCTGCTGCGCATCAGCCTGCGCCTGGTGCACGGCCAGACCGGCCCGCGCCGGGTCAGCACGCACACCCCCGCCGAGGTCGTCGCCCAGGGCGGCGACACCGAGCGCGTCGTCGTGCTCGCCGACAACCTCATCGACCAGTGGATCTGCGCGTTCGTCCTGGTCACCATGACCCTCGTGTCGGGCTCGCTGGTCCCGGCCGCGTTCATGGCCGCCACGATCGTGCTGTCCGGCCTCGCCGCGTCGCTGTTCGGCCCCGTGCTGAAACGCTCCGCGACGAAGACCGTGGCCGCCCGGGCCGCGTTCGCCACCTCCCTGGTCTCGTCGCTGTCCGCGGCCCGCACCGTCAAGCTCGCCGGCGCGACCCGCCCCGTCCTGGACCACCTCGCGAACCTCGACGCCATCCGCAGCGCCCGGCAGCGCTGGGAGATCTCCATGCAGGTGTGGGCCCGCTCAACCCCCGCGATCGCCAGCGGCCTGCTGCCGATCGGCGCGTGGGCGCTGCTGCTCACCGGCAACCTTTCCGCCGGCGCCACCCTCGTGGCCGTGTCGACCCTCGGCTCGGCCCGCTGGTTCGCGTGGACGACCGCGTCGCTGGTCTCGCAGCTGCCCTCGGCCCGCGTCTGGACCCGCCGCACCGTGGCGATGACCGGCGAGGCCGAGTACGCCGCCGCGGTCCCCGGCGTCGACCTGTCCGAGGGCGTGGCACCGGCCCCGGTGACCCCGCCTCGCCGCCCGCTGCGCCGCCTCGACCTGGACGGCTTCACCGCCGTGCACGAGGACGGCACCGTGGCCGTGCGCGACCTTGACCTCACCGTCTCCCGCGGCGAGCTGGTCCTGGTCGTCGGCCCGGTCGGCTCCGGCAAGTCCTCGCTCCTGCGCGCCCTGGCCGGCATCGTCCACCACACCGGCGCCCTGCGCTGGAACGGCGAACCCGTCACCGAGCCCGAGATGTTCCTGCGCCCCAACCAGATCGGGTACGTCGCCCAGCTGCCCCGCGTGCTGTCCGGCACCGTCGCGGACAACATCCGCCTCGGCCACGAGGTCGACGCGGCCGACGCCGTCTCCACCGCCCAGCTCACCCACGACCTCACCGCCGCGGGCGCCGGCCTCGGCCTGCTCATCGGCCACAAGGGCACCCGCCTGTCCGGCGGCCAGCTGCAGCGCCTCGCCCTGGCCCGCGCCCTGGCCCCGCGCACCGAACTGCTCATCGCCGACGACGTGTCCTCGGCCCTGGACGTGACCACGGAGCTGGCCCTGTGGCGCGCCCTGCGCGACCACGGTGTCACCGTCATCGGCTCCACCTCGAAGCGCGCCGCTTTGACCCAGGCCGACCGCGTCGTGGTCCTGCTCGACGGCACGGCCGCCGCCCAGGGCACCTGGCGCGAGCTGGAGGACCGCTGGGGCCACCTCGCCGGCTGACCCGCACCCGCGCAGGGTGCGGAACCAGCAGCCCACGCCAGGGCAGACCCGCGCGCGGCCCGCGCGGGTCTGCGCCGGTCTGTGGAACCGGCGGCCCGCGCGGGTCTGCGCCGGTCTGTGGAACCGGCGGCCCGCGCTGGCGGCCGGCGCTGCCCCGTGCTGGCGGCCGGCGCTGACCGCGCCGGCGGCCCGCGCTTGCCCGCGTCGGTCTGCGCTGGCCTCTCGCGTTCGCCCGGGTCCGCCCGGGTAACGGTCACTCGCCTGCTGGCCCGCGCCCGCCGCCCGGTGATCGAAGTCGTCGGGTGGTCGTCGGGGTGACCATTCCTGTCCTTGGATCACGAGAGTTGCCCGCGGTCCGGCCTGCTCGCGCCGGTCCGGTCGGCCCGGTGCCTGCCTTGGTGCGGTTCGGTTGTCGGCCCGCGCCGTCGCCCGGTGATCGAAGTCGTCGGGTGGTCGTTGGGGTGGCCATTTCTGTCCGTGGATTACCGGGGGCTGCCCGTGGTCCGGTCTGCTCGCGCCGGTTTGGTCTGTCCGGTGCCTGCCTTGGTGCGGTTCGGTTGTCGGCCCGCGCCGTCGCCCGGTGATCGAAGTCGTCGGGTGGTCGTTGGGGTGGCCATTCCTGTCCTTGGATCACGCGGGCACGGCGGCTGGCGCACGACTTGCGCCTGCCGGACGGTGGTCGGTGTCGGTCGGTGGTCGGTCGGGTGGCCGGATTGGGACTTCGATCATCGGGGCGGTGTCCACAGGATGCGGTTTGAGCTTTGCGTGTGGGCGGGTGTGCGGCAGCGTTGTCGGGGTGGGGGACGGTGGGGTCGAACGGTTCACGAGGGCGCAGCACGGACTGGTCACCCGGGGGCAGCTCACCGCGGCGGGGGTGACCAGGTCGCAACTGCGGTGGCGGCTGCGCACCGGGCGGTGGGCGGTCGTGCTGCTGGGTGTGGTCGCGACGTTCAGCGGGGAGCTGAGCCGTACGCACCAGCTGACCGCGGCGTTGCTCTACGGCGGCGGCGAGGCGTGTCTCACCGCGGCGGCGGCGCTGGGCCTGCACGGCTTCCGCAACGCGCCGGACGAGCGGTGTGTCCGGATCGTCGTGCCGTCCAACCGTAGGGTGCGGTCGACCGGTTTCGTGCGGGTGCACCGTACGTCGCGGGCCGACCCGTTCGTGCGGCTCGTCAGCTCGCTGCGGGTCTCGTCGCCGGAGCGGTCGGTGGTCGAGGCGGCCCGGCGGTGCGCGGATCCGCGGCGGGTGCGGGCGCTGGTTGCCGAGGCGGTGCAGGTCGGGCACTGCACGGTCGAGGATCTGGTTCGTGAGCTCGGCGTCGCGCCGCGGGCCGGGACCGCGGTGTTGCGCAGTGCGGTCGGCGAGGTCGTCGCCGGGGTCCGGTCCGTGGCGGAAGGTGAGGCGCGGGACCTGCTCGCCGGGTCGGCGGTGCTGCCGGGGCTGCTGTGGAACCCCCGGCTGACCGGTGCCGCAGGGGAGATCCTTCCCACGCCGGACGGATGGATCGCCGAGGTCGACGTGGCCTTGGAGGTGGACTCGCGGGCGTACCATCTGTCGCCGCAGGACTGGGAGCGCACCATGCGGCGGCACCGGCGGCTCACCGAGGCCGGTGCGCTGGTGCTGCACTTCTCGCCGCAGGAGATCCGGGCGGCACCGGCGGCGTTCGTGGCTTCGGTCGAGCGGGTCTACCTGATGCGGCTCGCCGCCGCGCACCGCAGCCGCATCGACGCCGTCGCGCGGGCATGACCAACGACACGCACCGAGGGCGCGTCCAAGGGCATGACCAGAGGCCAGCGCCGCGGCTCGGAGATGTGCAGCACGCGGAACAGGCCGGAGGGGCGACGAAAGGCACGGCCGGGAGACCCGTGGTGCCAGCATCAGGGCTGGCGTTGACATCACTGTCAAGGTTTACCGTTGGTCGCATGCGGATCGGGGAGCTGGCGGAGCAGGCCGGCACGAGTGCGCGGGCACTGCGCTACTACGAGCAGCAGGGCCTGCTCAGCGCCCGGCGGAGTTCGAACGGGTACCGGGACTACGACGAGGAGGACCTGCGGCTGGTGCGGGAGATCCGTGCCCTGCTGGAGATCGGGTTCAACCTTGAGGACACCCGGCCGTTCGTGGAGTGCATCCGAGAGGGGCACAGCTCGGGCGCCGAGTGTCCAGCATCGGTCGAGGTGCTCACCCGCCGGCTCGCCGAGATCGACGACTACATCGCGCGGCTGCGGCGGATCCGGGCCACGATCGTGAAGGAGCTGGGCTGAACATGCTGAACGTCACCGATGCCACGTTCGCCGAGGAGGTGCTGGGCAGCGATCTGCCGGTGCTGGTGGACTTCTGGGCCGAGTGGTGCCCGCCGTGCCACCGGCTGTCGCCGGTGCTCGACGAGCTTGCGGCGGAGTACGAGGGCCGGGCCAGGATCGTGAAGATCGACTCGGATGAGAACCCGGAGACGGTGCGGGCGTACGGGGTGATGTCGATGCCGACGCTGAGCATGTTCCGCAACGGGGAGCTGGTGTCGCAGGTGGTCGGGGCGCGGCCGCGCGCGCAGTTGCGGGCGCAGATCGACGGGGCGCTGGCAAACGTGAGCTGAGGCACCCTCATGCCGGGCCCTCGGCGGCCGATGCTGCGAGGGTGCGGGGAAGACTGCGGGAGCGGATGTGGACGTGGTGGACGGTCGCCGGCCTGCTGGCGACCGCCGGCTACTTCACGCTGCCGTACGGTTCCCTCGCCGGCAGCCTGATCTACGACGGGCTCGGCGCCGGCTCGGCGCTGGTGATGCTCGCGGTGGCCCGGGGCCGGCTCGCGTGGTGGCTGTTCGCGGCCGGCACGCTGCTGTGGGCCGGCGGCGACGCCGTCTACAGCTACTACGTGTACGGCCTGCATCAGGACCCGTTCCCGTCGGTGGCCGACGCGCTGTACCTCGGCGCGTACCCGCTGCTCGCCGCCGGGCTGTTCGTGCTGGTGCGGCAGCGGGCCGGACGCAACCGGGCCGCGGTCCTGGACGCCTCGATCGTGGCGACCGGCGCCGGGCTGGTGCTGTGGACGTTCGTCATGCAGCCGATCGCGCACGACGGCACCGTCGGGGTCGGCACGCGGGTGGTGGGGCTGGCGTACCCGGCGTTCGACGCGCTGCTGCTGGTCATGCTCGCCCGGCTGCTGGTGTCCGGCGCGGTGCGCGACACCGGGATCCGGCTGCTGGCCGCCTCACTGGTCCTGCTGACCTGCGCCGACGTCGCGTACTCGGTGGTCACCGCGTACACCTCCTATGACGGCGGGCTGTTCGACGCCGGCTGGCTGCTGTCGTACGTGCTGTGGGCCGCCGCCGCGTTGCACCCGTCGTCGCGGCGGGTGGCGAGGGCGGCTGACGCCGGCGAGGACGCGCTGCGGTTCGGCTGGCCGCGCCTGCTCATCCTGGCCAGTTCGTCGCTGCTGGCGCCCGGGGTACTGCTCGTGCAGGGCGTCACCCAGCCCCGCGACATCGACTGGCTGCCCGTGGGCGCCTGCGCCGTCGTGCTGTTTCTGCTCGTCGGGGTACGCATGGCCGGGCTGGTCCGGCAGGTGCGGCGGCTGGCCGTGCGCGACGACCTGACCGGCCTGGCCAACCGGCGCGAGCTGGAGCTGCGCATCCGCGCGGCGCTGGGCTCACCGGCGAAGGTCGCGCTGATCGACCTCGACGACTTCAAGGCCATCAACGACCGGCTCGGCCACGGCGTCGGCGACCGGCTGCTGATCGCCGTCGCCGAGCGGCTGCGCTCCGTGGCCCGGCCCGGCGACACCGTGGCCCGTCTCGGCGGCGACGAGTTCGCGCTGCTGGTGCCGTCCGGCGACGTGAGCGTGTTCGCCGAGGCGCTCGAGCGGCCGTTCGTGGCCGGGGCGCACAAGCTGCTGGTGCGGGCCAGCATCGGGGTGGCGGACTGCCGCGGCACCGCGGAGGCGTTCGAGCCGTTGCGCCGCGCCGACGTCGCGATGTACGCGGCCAAGGTCACCGGCGGCCGGCAGCAGCACTACGACCCGGCCCTGGACGCCCGGGCCTCGGAGCATGCCGAGCTCGGCGCCGACCTGCGCACCGGCCTCGACGAGTCGCAGTTCTTCATGGTGTACCAGCCGATCGTCGCCCTTCCGTCCGGCGACACCGTCGCGGTGGAGGCGCTGGTGCGCTGGCGGCACCCGCAGCGCGGACTGGTCAGCCCCGTCGACTTCATCCCGGTCGCCGAGCACAACGGGCTGATCATCGAGCTCGGCGCGTGGATCCTGCGCGAGGCGTGTACCCGGATGGCGCACTGGCGCGACACGCTCGGCCCACGGGCGCCGCAGCGGGTCAGCGTCAACGCCTCGGCCCGGCAGCTGTCGGAGCCGGACTTCGCCGGGACCGTCGCCGCGGTGCTCGCCGACACCGGCCTGCCGCCCCGGTGCCTCGTCATCGAGGTCACCGAGACGGCCGTGTTCGACAGCGACACCGCGCTGGACACGCTGCGCGCGGTGCGGGCGCTCGGGGTGCGCATCGCGCTGGACGACTTCGGCACCGGGCACTCGTCGCTCGGCCTGTTGCAGACCGCGCCGGTCGACATCCTCAAGGTCGACAAGTCCTTCGTCGATCACGTCGGTACCCCCGGCAGGCAGGCCGTCATCGCCCGGGCGCTCATCGACGTGAGCAACCATCTGCAGCTGACCGCGATCGCCGAGGGTGTGGAGACCGCGGCACAGGCCGATGAGCTGCACCGGCTCGGCTACCACTACGTCCAGGGGTACCACTTCGGCCGGCCCGCGCCGGATCCGGTGTTCTCAGGCAGCAGCCAGCACGAGCTTGCCGCGTAGACCACTGGTCACTGGAACAGGCCCACCAGCGCGCGGGTGAGGTGCCCGTCGTGGCGGGTACCGGCGGAGCACCCCGACGCGTCGTCAGCGCGGTCACCTTCCGTGGACGCGCGGGAGCACCGAGGTTGAGGGACGCGGAGTGCCCCTTGCCCGCCCTCGCCGCCGTGGATCTGCACTTGGTGGTGTGCCGTACTCAGTGCCCCGTCACTTGTGTGCCGTGCTGGGCATGCGGTGTATGCCGGGGAGTCGAACCCCACGCCTGCCCGCGGCGTGCCAGAGAAAGGAGCCGAATTACCCGCCGGCTCTCGGGTCCGTGCACGCCTCCACGTCGGCTACCTGCTCCGCGTCCCACGTCTCAGTCGAGCAGCTCGGCCTCCCAGTTGGTGCGCTGGATGAGGGTGTCGACCTCGCGCAGCTGCCGGGCCAGATCGTCGGCCTGACCGTGCAGCTCGGCCACCGGCAACGCTGAGATCATCTTCAGCTCGGACCGAAGCTGCCGGTACCCGCGCTGACCCTCGCCCGCCGCGGCGCTCGCCGCCGCGGTCACCACGCTGTGCCGCAGGCGCAGCACGTCCCGCCGGGCCAGCGCGTCGGTCAGCGTGCCGCCCTCAACCAGCGTCGCGGCGTTGGTGCGGTTGATCCGCCGGATCAACGACTCCAGCTCGTCGAGCACCGCACTGACCTCGTCGAGCAGCGCCACCGCATCCTCGGCGGGCGTCTCGCCCTCCTGATAGCGGGCACTGGCGGTGACCCGGGCACGAAGTTGTTCGGCGCGCCGCGCCGCATCCGCACGCAGCGCAAGAGCCTCCGCGAGTTTCACGAGCACAGTATGCCAGCGATGATCGATGAGAGATGCCCGCCCGCAGCGGGCATCCGCACATGCCTGACCGGCGGTGACCAGAAGGCCGTCGGGGGCACATGCACATGCATCTGAACCGGTACGGTGCTCGCGTGACGACGCCGCCCACTCCCGCTGGCCCGAACCCGGACTTCCCCGCGTGGGGCACACCCGACGCCCCTGCGCCCGGCACGCCGACCTCCGGCATACCGGTGTCCGGCATGCCCGCGTCCGGGCCGCCCACTTCCGGCATGCCGACGTACGGGCCGCCCACCTCTGGCATGCCGGCGTACGGGATGCCGGGCGCGTCCGGGATGCCGCCCGCCGGCGCTCCCGGCTGGAGCGCGCCGCCCACCGGTGCCGTCATCGGCGGGCCGGGCACAGGGTGGCCGAGCGGTGATCGGGTCACGCCCGGCAGGTCGAGGAACAAGCTGGTCGTCGTCGGCGTCGTCGCCGGCGTGCTCCTGCTGCTGTGCGGTGTTGGTGGGGTCGCGGCCTTCGTCGGCGGTGACCCCGAGCAGCAGCAGACCTCCTCGGGTGCGGCCGGCGGTGCATCGGCGAGCCCGACGCCGAGCAAGGCACCGGAGCCGTTGACCGCCGCCGCGTACCAGACGCTCCTGACCGAGGCCGACGCGCTGATGGGGCCGGCCTGGCAGAAGGTCGCCGCGGCGAAGAACCAGGCGGCGACGGTCGAAGCCGCACAGGCGCTGGCCGACGCGGTCAAGACGAGCGGGCCCCGGTTCGCGTACGTCACCCCGCCGAAAGAGGCGGCCGCCGGCCACGAGCAGATCAAGCGGGCGTTCGACGCGTTGGGCAGCGACTCCATCGCGTTGACCGGAGACGCGAAGAACGGCGAGATCTGCGCCGGTTCCTCGGCGGTCGCCCAGGTGACCGGCTCGCCGGCGGCGACCTACCTCCGGGAGGCGGTCAAGGCCTTCGGGTCCGCCTTCACGTTCGGCGCGTGGCTGCCGGCACCGGTGGCCCAGCAGACCCGCACGCTGGCGAACGGCACCATGGTGAAGAAGGGGACGCTCAACGGGTCGGGCGAGTTCACGATCAACAACAGCGGCGGCGCGACCGACGTCGTCGTGAGCCTCGTTCCGAACGGCGCCAAGGTCGCGGCCTGGACGGTCTACGTCTCGGCGGGCAAGACGTTCAAGGTCAAGCGGGTCAAGGACGGCAGCTACCAGGTGTACATGGCCACCGGCGTCGACTGGGACGCGGGCGTCGCCGGGTTCACCCGCTCCTGCGAGTTCGAGAAGTTCGCGGACATCTTCGAGTTCACGACCACGAGCAGGCAGTACACCACCTGGGAGATCACCCTCAAGGCCAGCATCGGCGGCAACGCCGAAACCGACTCGGTCGACCCCGGCGACTACCCGCAGTGATCAGGGCCGACGGCGTCCCCCTCGCGTGACCCGGGCGCGACGGCGGCGCCGCCGTGTGCGAGGGTGGGGGCGATCGCGCGGCCCCGGCCGCCGCCGGGGCCGCCTGTCCCGGCATGTCGGAGCGCGGGAAAGCGGCCCACGCGGGCAGCGCACGTGAAGGGACACCATGATCATCGCGGCGCGGTTCAACGGTCCACCCGGGTCCGGCAACGGCGGCTACACGGCGGGGCTCGTCGCGGCGCACCTCACCGGGCCGGTCGAGGTGACGCTGCGCCGCCCGCCGCCGCTGGACACGCCGCTCACCGTCACCGCCGGGCAGGACGCGGCCGGCGGCACGGTGCAGGTCCACGACGGCGAGGCCCTCGTCGCGTCGGCCCGCACCGACCCCGGCGAGCGGCCCGAGGCGGTGCCGGCGGTGCCGTTCGTCGACGCGGTCGCGGCCTCGGCGGCGTACCCGGGATTCACCGCCCACCCGTTCCCGACCTGTTTCGTGTGCGGCCCCGACCGCGGCGACGGGCTGGCGCTGTTCCCCGGCCCGCTGCCGGACGGGCGCACCGCCACCCCCTGGAAGGTCCCGCCGGACGTGTCGCCGGTGCTGGTGTGGGCGGCGCTGGACTGCCCCGGCGGCTGGTCCGTGCTGACGCAGGGCCGCCCGTACGTGCTGGGCCGCATCGCCGCCCGCGTGGACGCGGTGCCGGAGCCGGGCAGCGAGTGTGTGATCACCGGCCGGCACGTCGCCTCCGAGGGGCGCAAGGCGACGGTCCTGTCCACGCTGTACGGGCCGGGCGGCGACGTCCTCGCCCTCGCCCGCGCGACCTGGATCGCCGTGGACCGCTGAGCCACGAAGCCTTCGTCCTGCTGGTTTCGGGACCTTCGGCCCTGAGGACCGCCCCCGGCGCTGCCGATGCTGATGCCGGAAGTGGACGGCGGACGTTGGAGGCGACCCCATGCAACTCGAGGACACGGTACTGGCGCACGAGAAGTGGTTCCTGCAGGACCCTTCGGCGTACACGCCGGACTGGGGGTTCGCGACCCGCCCGGTGACCCTCGCGGTGCTCGCGCTCGTGGTCGCGGCGACCGTCGCGTGGCGGGTCGTCGCCCGGCGCGTCGGCACCCCGGAGCTGACGGTGCTGCGCCCGCTCGGCCGGATCACGCCGTACCTGCCGCGGCTGCTCGCCATCCACCTCGGCGTCAGCCTGCTCGCCCTGGCCGCCCGCGGGTACTTCCTCGCCGCCGACCTGGAGCTGACCGAACTGCCGGCGCCGGCGCTGCTCGCGGTCGTCGAGGGCGCGCTCGGCGTCTGGTTCATCACCGGGTACCGGCTGCGTCCCGCCGCGCTGCTGCTCGTCGTCGTCGGGCCGGTCGCGCTCGCCGCCACCGGGCCCGTCAGCCTCCTGGAGGCCGCCGACCTGCTCGGCATCGCCGGGTTCCTCGCGTTCCTGCCGCCGTCCGGCGACCGGCACGGCGCCGTCGAGGCGGACCCGCGGACCCTGCGCCGGGCGCTGCTCGCGCTGCGGGTCGGCGTCGCCACCGCCCTGGTCACCCTCGCGTTCTCCGAGAAGCTGGCCAACCCGGCGATGGCCCGCGCCACCCTGGAGCACTACCCGCAGCTGGACGTCTTCTCGTACCTCGGCCTGCACGTGCCCGCCGACACGTTCATCCTCGTCGCCGGCGCGACCGAGCTGCTCTTCGGCCTGCTGGTGCTGTCCGGCGCGATGCCGCAGCTGGCGATGCTGGTCGCCGCGGTGCCCTTCAACGCGACGCTGCTCATCTTCGGCGCCCCGGAGCTGCTCGGCCACCTGCCCGTCTACGGCGTGTTCCTGACCCTGCTCGCGTACGGCTCCGACCCGCGCACCGCGGAGGAGGTGCGCTGGCTGCCCCGCCTGCGCCGGACGCACGCCGAAGTGCCGGCGACCGCCTGACCTCGCGCACGCCAAAAGCGGACCCCGGACGGCCGGCACCCTCGGCGGCGGCCGGGGTCCGCCGGCAGGCCGGGCACGCCGGGGTCCCGGGTGGGACGGAATGTCGGGGTCCCCGGCAGGCCGGCACATCGGGGGTCCCGGGTAGGCCGGCACATCGGGAGGGGGTCCCGCGTGGGCCGGCACATCGGGGGTCCCGGGTAGGACGGGCCGAAGGTCCCGCCGATGCGGGCATCTCCGCACTGCCGGCCACCCGCGCGGTGCGCCACCGTTGAATGGACCATCAGCTTCACCGAGGGAGCCCGTCATGCCCGCCATCCAGTACACCGACCGCGGCACCGCCGTGCGGGTCACTCCGGCCGGCCGGGTCCTGACCCAGGCAGTCCTGGCCGCGCTCGGCGCGCCGTCGATCCTCAACACCCAACCGTGGCACTGGCGCATCGACGGCGACACCGCGCAGCTGCGCGCCGATCGCAGCCGCCAGCTGGCCACCATCGACCCCGACGGCCGGCTGCTGACGCTCAGCTGCGGCGCCGCTCTGCACCACGCCCGCGTCGCGCTCGCCGCCGACGGGATCGCCGCCGAGGTGACGTACCTGCCGGACGACGACGATCCTGACCTGCTCGCCACCGTGCGCCACGCCGGCCCGGTCGCCCGCGCCGCGGAGCCGCAGCGGCTGCGCCGGGCGATGGGCATCCGGCGCACCGACCGGCGGCCGTTCGCCGACCAGGACGTGCCCGAGGCCGCCCTGGACCGGCTGCGGGCCGCCGCCACCGCCGCCGGCGCCGACCTGCACGTGGTGCGCCCGCAGGAGCTCGTGGACATCGCCGTCGCCGCCGGTCACGCCGCGGACGCCGAGCGGGCGGACCCGGCGTACCGGGCCGAGCTCGCCGAGTGGGTCCGCTCCGGCGCCGAGGACGGGGTGCCGCCGCAGAGCGCCGCGGCCGCCGGCCCGCGTCCCGTGCCGATCCGCGACTTCACCGGCACCGCCGCCGATCGGGTCAGCGTGTACGCCGGTGGCGAGGTGGCTGACCGCCGCGCCCGGTACGCGGTGCTGGTGGCCCGTGGCGACCAGCCGCGGGACTGGATCGCGGCGGGGGAGGCGCTGTCCGCGGTCCTGCTCACCGCCGTCGGTGACGGGCTGGCCGCCTCGCCGATGAGCGATGTCGTGGAGGTGCCGGCGGCCCGCGCGATGCTGCGCCGGATGCTCGGCGACGTCGGCCACCCGGCGATGGCCGTGCGGATCGGGGTGCCCGCCCGGCTGGACGCGCCCCCGGCGACGCCCCGGCGACCGTCCATGTCGGCCCTCGAGGTCGTCGCTGAGCAGGTCGCCGGCCGGGTCGCCGGTCAGGCCACCGGTCAGGCCACCACGACCGCCACCGAACCGGCGCAGAACCGATGACCTGACCCGGCGCCGGCCCGGCGCCGAGCCGCTCGCCGCCGTCCCGGACGCCGCCCCGCCCTGGACGCCACCAAGCCCAGGACGCCGCCCCGCCCTGGACGCCACCACGCCCAGGATGCCGCACCGCCCGGGACGCCGCCACGCACGCGCCCACGCCCCGGCCGCGGCGGCACGTGAGCGTTGCCACACTCCTGCCCGGCGCACCGGGCGTACCCGTGGTGAACAGTGGAAACTCGGCGGCGCCGGCGTCGGAGGCAGCCGGCCGGAGCAGTGGGACGCAACGTCGCACACCCTCATTCCGTCTTCAGCATGAGTTCGACGGTCGGAAGGGCGTGCGGTGGGCAGGAAGCGCAGGAAGCGCAAAGACCCCCTGTGGGCGAAGTTGCTGCTCGTGGTCGGCGCGCTGCTGCTCGTCACCAGCGGCGGCGGGCTGATCGGCGGCAAGCTGCTGCTCGACCATTACAGCGACAAGATCACCCACGAGGGCGGGCTGGGCCAGGCCGCCGCCGAGGGCAACACCATCGACGGGCCGATCAACCTGCTGCTCGTCGGCATCGACGAGCGGGTGGACAACACCGCGATGGGCGTGCGCGCCGACTCGATCATCATCGCGCACGTGCCGGCCAGTCACGACGCCGTGTACCTGACCTCGATCCCGCGCGACACGAAGGTCCGGATCCCGGTGCACCCGAAGACGCGGTTCGACGGCGGTACCGACAAGATCAACGCCGCGTTCCAGGGCGGCTTCCAGAACGGCGGCGGGCGCGACGGCGGGCTGGAACTGCTCGCCGAGACGGTCAGCGCGCTGGCCGGCGGCCTGAAGTTCAACGGCGCCGCGATCGTCAACTTCGACGGCTTCAAAGGCCTTGTCAACGCGATGGGCGGCGTGCACATGTGCGTCGACGAGCGGGTCACGTCCATCCACACCGGCTGGAACACCAAGACCGGCAAAGAGGGCGTGCCCTACAACTTCGCCAACGACCTGCCCACCACCCTCAAGCCCAACATGCGCCCGCAGATCTACGAGGTCGGCTGCTACGACATGGAGGCATGGGAGGCGCTGGACTACGTGCGGCAGCGCGACAAGCTCGCCAACAACGACGGCGACTACGGCCGGCAGCGCCACCAGCAGCAGTTCATCAAGGCGATGGTGAAGAAGGCGACCAGCGCCGGTGTCATCGCCAACCCGATCAAGGTCACCGAGATGCTCAACAAGATGGGCGACGCGGTCTCCTTCTACAACAACAACATCCTCCTCGCCGACTGGATCTTCACGCTCAAGGGCATCAGCCCGGACCAGATGGTGACCTTGAAGGTCAACAACGGCGACTTCCACTCCGAGACGACCGGCGGCAGGTCGTACGAGATCCTCGATGACACCGCCAAGGAGCTGCTCGCCGCGATCGTCCGCGACGATGTGGGCCCGTTCGTCGCCGCGCACCCGGAGATCGTGAACAACAACGCCGAGCAGGCGGCCGTCGCGCCCGGCGCGACGCCGACGAAGACACCGACGGTGAAGGCTTCCACCCGGTAACCCCCGGCATCTCCGGTTACCCCTGACAATGGGGTGGTGCATGCCGAGACGATGTTGCTGTACGTGCTCGCCGGCGTCGCCGTCATCGTCGCGGTGCGGTGGTTCGCGGGGCGCACGGGGCTGCCCGCCGCGGCGATCCTGCCGGTCATCGGCATCGTCTACGCGCTGCTGCCGGGTCAGAACCTGCCGCTCGAGCCGGAGGTCGTGCTGACCTTCGTGCTGCCCCCGCTGCTGTACAGCGCGGCACTGGACGCCTCGTTGCTGGCGATCCGGCGCAACCTGCGCATCGTGGTGAGCCTGTCGGTGATGCTGGTGTTCATCACCGCGCTCGTCATCGGGTACGGCTTCCACTTCCTGGTCGCGGGCGCCACCCTCGCCGCCGGGATCGCGGTCGGCGCCGCCGTCGCCCCGCCGGACCCGGTCGCGGCGCTCGCCGTCGGGCGCAGGGTCGGCCTGCCGCCCCGCCTCGTCACCATCATCCAGGGCGAGGGGCTGCTCAACGACGCCACCGCGCTCACCATCCTCAGCTTCGCCACCGCCGCGGTGCTCGGCGAGGGCTTCTCCGCGCCAGCCGCGGCCGGCCGGTTCATCGTCGCTGCCGCCGGCGGTGCGGCCACCGGCGCCGCCGTCGCCTACGCCCTGCGGCTGTTGCGCCCGGTCACCCGGGACCCGATGTCCGCCAACGCCGTGTCGCTGGCCACCCCGTTTCTGGCGTACCTGCTCGGCGAGCACCTGCACGTCTCCGGTGTCCTCGCGGTCGTCGTCGCCGGGCTCGTCGTCGGCCACCACGCGCCCCGCGCCGCGTCCGGCGCCAGCCGGCTGCAGACCAGCGCCGTGTGGCGGCTCGTCGACTTCCTGCTCGAGGGCTTCGTGTTCCTGCTGATCGGCCAGCAACTGCCGGAGGTGATACGGGGCCTGCGCCACTACGAGACCTCCACCGTCGTCACCGCGCTGGCCGTGTCCGTCGGGTCGGTCCTGCTCATCCGGCCGCTGTGGCTGCTGCTGACCCAGTCGCTGCCCCGGTCGCTGCACTCCCGCCTCGGCAACGGGCAGCACGCCGAGCGGCTCAGCGGGCGGGAGGTGACCGTCCTGAGCTGGGCCGGGACCCGCGGCGTGATCAGCCTGGCGGCGGTGTTCACCCTGCCCCGCGTCACCCCGGACCGCGACCTGCTGCTGTTCTGCACGTTCGCCGTCGTGCTGGTGACGCTGGTCGGGCAGGGGCTCACGTTCGCGCCGCTGGTGCGCCGCCTCGGCCTGCGCGCCGACGAGATCGACGAGGCCCGCCTGCGCAACGAGGCGCGCTCCGCGTCGGTCCACGCCGCCCTCGACCAGCTCGACGACCTCGATCGGGAGCGGCGCGAGGACCTCGGGCGCCGCGACGCCGACGCCGACGCCGACGCCGCCGAGGCCGAGGCGATCCAGGTCATGCGGGGCCTACTCGCCCAGCGCCTGGCCCGCTACCAGGGCCGCATCGACCTGCTGCAGAGCGCCGAGTCGCCCGAGATGCCGGTGTCGCCACGGTACGAGGCGGCCCTGCGTATCCGCCGCGCGGTGATGGAGGCCCAACGGGAGGAGTTGCTGCGGTGGCGCGACGCCGGCACCCTGCCCGACGAGGGCCTGCGCGTTCTGGAGCGGGAGCTGGACCACGAGGAGCGGCTGCTGCCCGAGCGGCGCAAGTAACCGGGCGGCGGCGGCGGTACCGTCGCAGGATGGAGCGCAGGCGGGTGCTGGTGTCCGGACGGGTCCAGGGCGTCTACTACCGCGACACGTGCCGGCGGGTGGCGGCTGGCGCGGGGGTCGGCGGCTGGGTCCGCAATCTGGCCGACGGCCGGGTGGAGGCGGTGTTCGAGGGTCCGCCGGAGGCGGTCGAGCGGCTCGTCGCCTGGGCGTGGGACGGCCCCGCCGGGGCGGCCGTGAGCACGGTCGAGGTTTACGAGGAGACCCCGGAGGGCCTGGCCGTCTTCGCCGTCCGGTGACCGCCCGGCCCCAGCAGGCCGAGGTGCAGCGCCAGCCGCTCGTCGGGGTCGTCGAGCCTGGCGCCGTAGGCGTCGCGGAGCTTGCGCAGCCGGTACCGGACGGTCTGCGGGTGCGTGTGCAGCGCCTCGGCGGTCGCGATGATCTGGCCCTGGCAGCGCAGCCACGCCAGGAGGGTCTCGGCGAGGACCTCCCGGGACGCCGGGGTGGCCGCCGCGAGGGGCGCGAGGGCGCGGGCGGCGAGCCGGTCCGCGACGCCCGGCTCCCAGGCGGTGAGCAGGGTGACCAGGTGCTCGTCGCAGCCGATGACCCCGTCGGGGAGGGTGCCGGCCTGCTGCAGCTGCAGGGCGCGGCGCGACAGCCGGTGCGAGGTGCGGGCCCGGCGCAGCTCCAGCTCCGGCCCCACCGCCGCGCGCCGCCCGGTGAGCCCGCGGGCGATCGCCGCCGGCACGGCCGCCGCACCCGCCGGCACGGCCGCCGCACCCACCGGCACGGCCGCCGCACCCGCCGGCCCGGCGGGACCGCCCCGGCCGGTCAAGCTGGCCGCCGGGCCCGTCGTGGCGGGACCGCCCGGGCCGGTCAAGCTGGCCGCCGGGCCCGTCGTGGCGGCGGATGCCGGCGGCGCGTCGAGGAGCCGGCCGGGGGAGGGCACGACGATGCTGGTAGCGCCGTCGATGACGGTGGCGATCGCGCCGCCGCCGACGGCCCGCGCGAGGTGCTCGGCGTCGGTGCCCTCGATGCTGACGACCGTCACCGCCGCCGGCAACGGCCAGCGCGCCGCCTCGGCCGCGGCGTGCAGCGCGGTGTCGGCGGGCGGGTCCGGCTGCACCAGCAGCGTGATCAGCCGCCGCCGGACCAGGGCCCAGTCGTGCGCGGCGTCCTGCTGCTCGTCCAGGTACCCCTCGGCGGCCGCGCCGGCGAGCACGTCGACATAGCCGAACAGGGCGTACGCCACGGCGGACAGGTCGGCCCGCTCCAGGGAAGAGGCCGGGTCGCTGACCGCGGACCAGATCGCCCGGGCGCCGACGGTCAGCACCGAGCGCAGCGCGTCGATGTGGTGGCCTTCGCGGTACTCCGTGCGACCCAGCTCGTGGAAGACCGCCCGGGTGCGGGTCAGGTCACCGCCGGCGACGAACGTGTCGAGGAACGCGTCGACGGCGGTCTCGACGCCGAGGGTGAGGCCGCGGCCCTGCCCGCCGGACAGCGACCGGCCCTGGGCGAGCATCGCCGCGCTGACCGTGGCCAGGGTCTGCTCGTGCAGCCGGCCCCGCGACCCGCGCAGGCGGTCACGGACGGAGGGCGTGAGATCGACCGTACACCTCCTGGAATTATCACCGCGGTGACAAAACGATGCCGAGATTCTGCTCCCGGCGCCACGATTCTCGCACGCCGATGCCTAGTCTGATGGCGTGGACGCAGATGTGATCGTGATCGGGGCCGGCCTCGCCGGGCTGGTCGCGGCGGCCGAGGTCGCCGACGCCGGCAAGTGCGTGATCCTGCTGGAGCAGGAGCCGCCGCAGAGCCTCGGCGGGCAGGCATGGTGGTCGTTCGGCGGGCTGTTCCTGGTCGGCTCGCCGGAGCAGCGCCGCATGGGCATCAAGGACTCCGTCGACCTCGCGTGGCAGGACTGGCTGGGCAGCGCCGCGTTCGACCGGGACGAGGACCTGTGGCCGCGCCGCTGGGCCGAGGCATACGTGCAGTTCGCCGCCGGGGAGAAGCGCTCCTGGCTGCGCGCCATGGGCCACCGGCTGTTCCCCGTCGTCGGCTGGGCCGAGCGCGGCGGCGGACCCGCCGACGGGCACGGCAACTCCGTGCCCCGCTTCCACATCACGTGGGGCACCGGCCCGGGCGTCGTCGAGCCGTTCGCCCGCCGGGTCCAGGCCAGCCCGCTGGTCGAGATCCGCTTCCGGCACCGGGTCGACGTGCTGGTGAAGACCGGCGGCACCGTCACCGGCGTCAGCGGGTCGGTCCTGGAGCCCAGCGACGTCCTGCGCGGGCAGGCCAGCCCCCGCACGGTGACCGGCACGTTCGAGCTGACCGCGCAGGCCGTCATCGTCACGTCCGGCGGCATCGGCGGCGACCACGACCTGGTGCGCAAGGCGTGGCCGGCGCGGCTCGGCGCACCGCCGAAGCGCATGGTCGCCGGCGTCCCCGCGCACGTCGACGGCCGGATGCTCGGCATCACCGAGGCCGCCGGCGGGCAGATCATCAACCCCGACCGGATGTGGCACTACACCGAGGGCCTGCAGAACTGGGACCCCGTCTGGCCCAACCACGGCATCCGCATCCTGCCGGGCCCGTCGTCGCTGTGGCTGGACGCCACCGGCAAGCGCCTGCCGGCGCCGTGCTATCCCGGCTTCGACACCCTCGGCACCCTCAAGCACCTGATGGCGACGGGGCACGACTACAGCTGGTTCGTCCTCACCCAGAAGATCATCGAGAAGGAGTTCGCGCTCTCGGGGTCGGAGCAGAACCCGGACCTGACCAACCGCAGCGTCCGGCAGGTGCTGCAGCGGGTCCGCCCCGGCGCGCCCGCCCCCGTCGAGGCGTTCAAGCGCAAGGGTGCCGACTTCGTGGTCGCCCCGACCGTCGAGCAACTCGTCGCCGGCATGAACGACCTCGCCGGCTCCTCGCTGCTGTCCGCGCCGGACGTGCGGGCCGTCATGGAGGCCCGGGACCGGCAGCTGACCAACCCGTTCGCCAAGGACGCGCAGATCACCGCGATCCGCGGGGCACGGGCGTACCGCGGCGACAAACTCATCCGCGTCGCCTCCCCGCACCGGCTGCTCGACCCCAAGGCCGGCCCGCTGATCGCGGTGCGTCTCAACATCCTGACCCGCAAGACCCTCGGCGGCCTGCACACGGACCTGTCCGCGCGGGTCCTGCGGACCGACGGCACCCCGCTGCCCGGCGTCTACGCGGCCGGCGAGGCGGCCGGCTTCGGCGGCGGCGGCATGCACGGCTACAACTCCCTGGAGGGGACGTTCCTCGGCGGCTGCCTGTTCTCCGGCCGGGTCGCGGGCCGCGCCGCGGCGGCGGCCGTCTCATGACCGGGCGCCTGCTTCTGGAACCGGGTGCCCGTTCTGCAATGGGGCGCCTGCTTCTGGAACCGGGGTGCCTGTTCTGTAGCGGGGTGCCTGTTTCTCGGACCGGGTGCCTGTTCCTCTGACCGGGCGTCTGTTTCCGGTCGGGCGTCTGTTTCTTTGATCGGGCGCCGGTTCCTGTGGTCAGGTGTGCCGGAACGCCGGCGCGGTGTCGTCCTTGCGCGGCGCTGCCCCCAGCCGGCTACGTCAGGGGCGGCAGGGCGCGCGCCGGGCCGAGGACCGCGGCGAACAGGTCACCGCGCTCGGCGAGCCGGTCCGGGACGGTCCGGATGGTGAACGCGTCCGGGCGCAGCGCCGGGTCGTCGAGCTCGTCCCAGCCGATCGGGGTCGACACCGGCGCGCCGGGCGCGGCGAGCGGGCTGTACGGCGTGATCACCACCGGCCCGGCCGGCGCCCCGTGGTGCGCGAGGTCGGGCACGACGGCCGCGATCGAGCGCGTCAGCGACCCGACCCACCCGGCCGCGTCACCGGTCGCCGGCACCCAGATCTCGATGCCCCGCGCGCCGGAGACCTTGACACCCGCGGTCACGCCGAGGTGTTCGAAGGCGGTGCGGTACAGCCGGGCCAGCGCCAACTGGTCTTCCCACCCGGTGCCGCCCAGCCCGATCGCCGCCGCGCCGGTAACGGGCACGTGCCACTCCAGGGCGCCGGCGGCCGCGGCCCACACCAGCGCCGCCGGCTCGGTGATCGTCAGCGAGGTGAGCCAGGCCGGGGCGTGCCGCGGCGGCCGGCGCTGCCAGGACCCGGCGGTGCCGGCGCCGCGCGGGAAGCGGCGCAGGTGCAGGGCCCGCCCGGTGACGTGGGGCAGCACGGTCGGCGCCATGCGGGTGGCGTACCGCAGCAGCTCCCGCCTCGTGACCGGCGGCCGCCCCGGGAACAGCACCTTGTCCGGCTCCGCGATGCGCAGGTCGCGACCGAACACGTGCCAGGTGCCGCCGTCGCCGATCCCGTCGAGCGCGCGCAGCTCCTCCCGGCCCGCCTTCAACGGCCGGGCCCCGGTGTGCGGATCCCAGAGCCGGTCGGGGTCGGTGAGCACCTCCTCGCTCGTGCGTCCACTGAGGACGGAGCGCGGATGCTCCTCCGGATCCCAGCCGTCGACCGCGTGCTCGTCGCGCTTGTGCAGCATCAGCCAGTCGTCCTTGCCCGACCCCGGCCGGTGCGTCCGGATCAGCACGAACGTGCCCCGCAGCTTCTCGCCGTGCAGCCGCGCGTGCAGCTCCCCGCCGGCGACCGCCGCCGCCGGATCCGGGTCCTTGTACGGCTCCCACGTCCCGGCGTCCCACACGATGACGTCGCCGCCACCGTACCCTCCGGCGGGGATGACCCCCTCGAAGTCGATGTAGTCCATCGGGTGGTCCTCGACGTGGAACGCGGCCCGCCGCACCTTCGGGTCGAGCGTCGGACCCTTCGGCACCGCCCAGCTGACGAGGACCCCGTCGATCTCAAGCCGGAAGTCGTAGTGCAGCCGGGTCGCGCGGTGCCGCTGCACCACGAAACGCCGCTCACCAGCCACGACCCCCAGTCAAACACACCGCGGCCGGGCTGGCTGCGTGGCGAGCCGCCGCCGCGTGCCGCCTCAAGCCCACGCCGCCGCGTGCGCGTCGCAAGGCCCCGCCGCCGTGTGCCGTCTCAAGGTCCCGTCGGCCGGGCGGTCATCGTGCCGCCGCGGCCGGATCCGGCACAGGAAGGACAACGACGGGGCCATCGCGGGCCGGCAGCCGCGGATCGGCCGGGCTCGGCTGCGGCCCGGCCAGGGCCGGGGGTGGCTGCGTCGCGCCCGGTTGCGGCTCGGCGACGGCGGGGGATGGCTGTGTCGCGCCCGGCTGCGGGTCGGTGGGCGGGACCGGTGGGACAGCAGGGTCCGTGGACGGTGCTTCGGGCCGGATCACCCAGCGGGCGACCGCCGCACCGGCCACCGCGGCCAGCACCACCGCGCCCGGCAGCAGAGCCAGGCCGTCAGCGGCCCAACTGCTGCCGGCCACCACGAACAGCACGTTCGCCACGAAGATTGACAGCATCAGCGAACCCGCCACGACCGGCACGCTCAGCGCCGGCGACGCCAGCACCACGGTGGTCCAGACGGCGGTGCGGGCCCGGCCCCGGCGCGGGCCACGCAGGATCGCGGCCGCCAGCACCATCATCGGGGCGGCGAGCAGCACCCCGGCCTCGGTCCAGTGGTTGGGCACGCCGGCGCCCGTGGCGGCGCCGGCGGCGCCGAGCAGCAGGGCCGGGGCGATGGTGGCGGACGCCAGCCAGGTCCGCGACAGGGGGGTCTGGCGGGCCGCGGCGGCGGCGTGCACCGCCACGACCGCGAACGCCGCTGCCAGGACCGCGGTCGTCGCGGCGAGCCCGGCCGGCAGGAACGGATGGTTGACCGTGGGGGTGCCCTGGCCGAACAGGATCGGCCCGCAGCAGGCGGCGGTGAGCGCCGTCCAGCCGAGGCGGCGCCGGGCCACCAGCGGGTCGACCTTGTGGCGGCGGCCCGCGACCCGCCAGGACAGCACCGCCGCGACCGCGGCCGCGGTGAGGGCGGTGCGCAACCCGCCCGGTCCGGTGACGCCGGCGCGGGCGAGGACGCCGTCGGCGACGAGGAGCAGCACGGTCTGCGCGGCCGCGGCGGGTGCCACGGCCCGCCGGTCGGCGGCGGCGAGCAGCAGGCCGAGCGCGGCCAGGGCGATGCCGGCCCAGCGCAGCTCGGCGACCCACATGTACAGCTCGCCGTCGCCGCCGGGCATCGGCGCCGTCTGGCCGACCAGCGGCATCGCCGGGGTGAGGACCGCGAGGGTGTACGCCCACGCGAGCAGCCCACCCGCCAGACCCACCGCGCCGGCGACGGTGGCCGGTGCCGGCAGCCGCAGTGGCGCCGGGGTGCCCGCGGGCGCCGCGACCGGCCGAGGTGCCCGGGGGTGTGCGGCGCCCAGGCCGTACCCGATGGCGATGCTGGTCAGGAGCAGGAGGTGGGACGGGAATGCGTTGGTCGCGTTGAGCAGCGCGATGCCGTCCGGCGTCTGCGTCCACGACGGGCCGGTCCACGCCGTGCCGGACACGAGCATCGGCGCCCAGCCCAGCGCCGCCCCAGCGCCCGCCCCGGACACGAGCATCCACGGCAGCGCGGCGGCCGCGACGGCCAGCTCCACGACCAGCGGCACACCCACGACGGCGACCGCCGCCGCCAGCAACCAGCGGACGGCCGGACCCGCCGGCGGCGAGCGGCGGGCGCGCCGCGCACCCCGGCCCTCCGCGCCCCGGCCCCCCGAACCTGGGCCCTCAGCGACCCGGACCACGGCGACGGCGAGGGCTGCGGCGAGCACCGCCCAGGCGACCGCGCCGGCGCACAGGCTCACGGCGAGGGCGCCACCGTCGGGGACGCCAGCACTCTGCGCCCCGACCACCAGCAGCGCGAACGCGACGGCCAGGGCGGCGGGCGCGGCGGCGGCCGGGCCGGCTGCGCCGAGGCGCCGCAGCCCCGCCAGCCCCACCTGCATGCGCCGGCCGAGCCACCAGGCGGCGGCGGTGAGGACCAGCAGCGGCGGCACCGACGTGCCGACGGTGACGGCGGTGCCGGCCGGCCAGGTGATCTCCACGCCGGCCAGGCCCAGCAGCCACTCGGACAGGGTGCGCAGGACACCGCCGGCCGGCCCGGCCGCCAGCACGCCGAACAGCACCAGCACCCCGATCGGCCGCAGCGCGCGGCTCACCTCGGGCAGGCCCTCCCGCCAGCCGCGCGGCACGCCGTCCTCGTCCTCGACCGGCGACGCGGCGGCCAGGCTGAACGCGAACCGCAGCTGCCCGAGCGCCCGCCGGCCGGCGCTGCCCGGCTCGGCGCGCAGGGCGTGCAGCTCGGCGGCCCACTCCCGGGCCTGCTCCTCGCGCACCTCGGCGGGCCAGCGCCGCGCGGCCAGCCGCAGCAGCGCCTCGGCGAGCCGGTCCGCGGCCGTCACGCCTGCCCCGCCACAGTCCGCGGCGCAACGGGAGCGCCAGGCAATCCAGGTGAACCGGGTGCTCCCGGAAGGATGTAGGTGCCCGGTTCGAGGCGCTCCCGCAGCTCCGCGACCGCGGTCCGCGCGGTCACCACGCCGTCCGGGGTCAGCCGGTAGTACCGCCGGGCCGGGCGCCCGGCGGAGACCGGGTCCACGTCCTCCCAGTGCGCCTCCACCCAGCCGGCCCGTTGCAGGCGCAGCAGGATCGGGTACAGCGTGCCGCTCGGGTGCCCTGTGACCCGCATGAGGTCCAGGCCGTACCGATCCGCGGCCGGGTCGGCGAGGAAGGCTGCCACCACCTTCGCCACGGCTACCGTCATCCGCACCGATGTCACCATGGCCGGCACTCTACATAGGTCTGAGCCGTTTCTCTACATAGGGGTACCTCAGAATCGTAGGTCTGCCAGGTACCGGTAGCCGTTGCGGGCCGTGGTCAGCGCGTCGGCCGGGGTGCGTGGCGGGGTGCCGGCGTCGTCGCGTTCGACGATGTACTCCACGAGGCCGGCCTCCCGCGCGTGCTGGAAGATCCGGCCGAAGTCGATCAGTCCGGAGCCGGGGTCGCTGAACGACGCCGCAGTGTCCATGTCCTTCACGTGGACCTGGCGGATGCGGCCCCGGTGGCGCTGGATGAGGTCGACCGGGTCGGCGGTGCCCCGCCAGGCCCAGAACAGATCGACCTCCAGGTGCACGAGGTCGGGGTCGGTCTCGGCGGTGAGAATGTCGTACCCGGTGCGGGAGCCGCCGTCCTGCCGGACGAACTCCAGCTGGTGGTTGTGGTAGCCGAAGTCCAGGCCGGCCCGCTTGGCCAGGGCGCCGGCGCGGTTGAGGTCCCGGGCGAGGGCGTGATACTTGGCGCCGTCGCGGATCGGCTGGCCGGTGGCGGGGTCGATGCCGAAGAACGGGTGGACGATGAAGCGGTTGCCGACGATGTTGGCGTCGTCGAGGGCCCGCTGCCACGCCGTGGCGTCCCATGGCTGCGGGACCGCGACGTGGCCGGAGGTGGCCTTGAGGCCGGCGGCGTCCAGCGCGGCGCGGAACTGGGCGGCGGTGCGGCCGACGAACCCGGCATGCTCGACCCGGGTGTACCCGATGGCGCGCAGCTCGGCGAGGCTGGCGGCGAGGTCGGCGCCGAGCTGGTCGCGCAGCGTGTAGAGCTGGACGCTGATCCGGTCGAGCGGCACCCGCGAAGGCCGGCGCCCGCCGGCGGCAGCGTCGGCGGCATTGCCGGCAGCGGGGGCGGCCGCGGCCGGGGTGGCCAGGAGTGGGGCGGCGAGCAGCGGGGTAGCGGCAGCGAGCAGGTTGCGCCGGCTGACGGGGGAGCTGGGCATGCGGTGCACTTCCCTCCGGTGCGTCAGGGACTTCATATATTTGAATCTTTCTATATTTGAATCCGGCGTTTGTCACGGGGCAGGCAGCAAAAAGGGCACCCCGGCAGGGTGCCCTTCTCTGATCCGGAGGTCAGGCCGGCGTGGTCTCGCCGCGCAGGTCGCGCTGGCGCGGCAGGTCCGCGTCGTCGCCGCGCAGCCAGCCGACCGCCGTCGCGCGGTCGGGCAGCACCACGAACAGGTGCAGCAGGCACAGGGTGTGCATCATCCGCCGCATGAACGGCGCCAGCCCGACCAGGCAGGTGTGCCCGCCGGCCTGCGCGGCGCGGTGGCGGGCGGCGACGAGCAGCCCCAGCACCGAGGAGTCGAGGGTGGTGACCCGGCTCATGTCGAGGATCAGGTGGCCGGGGCGGTATCCGGCGGGCGACAGCGCGGCGCGCAGCGCCGGTCCGACCTCGATGTCCAGGTCGCCGCTGAGTGCCACCACCAGCGCCTCGTCGGCGACGGCCCCGCTGACCCGCGGGTCGGTCGGCACCGCCGGGGCGGGCTCGGCGGCGACGTCGGAGGCCGCCGGCGTCGACGGGGCATCCCCGGCGAGCCAGCCGACCGGGTCGGCGTCCGCCGATGCCAGCGGCACCCGGGAGCAGCGCCCGCAGCTGTGCGGGCCGGTGGCGAGCCGGGCGCCGGTCCAGCCGTGCCGGCGGAACAGGCTCCAGACGAGGTCCCAGTTGTGCATGGTCGCGCCGAGCCCGGCCACGCTCTGGCCGCAGGCGTCGCAGATCAAGGTGAAGTCGGTGCCGTCAGGTGTCGTCGCCGCGGTCACGGTCGCCGCTCCTCTCACTGAGCTGAGTCCGATCAGTTCACTGGGTCTTCGTCATCATGTCCTGTCCGTCGACCTCCGGGACCATTCGTAACACGTGATTTACATGCGCGATTTGCAACGTTCGTCTGACACGGGGGGACGGCGCCCGCAATGTGAGTCTTCCTCCGGATGTCCAGACCTGCCGATGGATGTCCAGGAGCATGCCGATGGCAGTGGCGTCGATGAACGGGCAGTCGGACAGATCGACGATCAACTGCTCGGGATGCAGGGTCAGCGCGTCCTCCAGCAGGGCCCGCACCCGCGGCTCCGACCGGGCGTCCAGCTCCTCGGTGACCATGATCTCGACGAGCGGCGTTCCAGGGGCGTCGATGCCGGTGTGCATGGACTGAGCCTCCGCCGCGCATGTGGCGGGTGTTCCGCGGAACTATGACAGTTGTATGACAACGCACCCGGCCTGGCATGATGCAGTGGTGGCAGGTGTACTGGTCATCGAAGACGACGATCGGATCCGGCTGTCGTTGATGCTCGCGCTGGAGGACGAGGGCTACACGGTGCGCGGCGTGTCCAGTGCCGAGGACGGCCTGCTCGCGCAGCGGGCGGAGCCCGCCGACACGGTGCTGGTCGATCTGATGCTGCCCGGCGTCGACGGCTTCGAGTGCATCCGCCAGCTGCGCCGCGACGACGACGTGCCGATCGTCGTGGTCAGCGCCCGCGACGACACCCACGACATCGTCGCGGCCCTGGAGGCCGGCGCCGACGACTACCTGGTGAAGCCGGTCGCGGTGAAGGAGCTGTCGGCTCGCCTGCGCGCGCTGCGCCGGCGCGGCCGTGCCGTGCTGACGGCCGTGTCGACGCTCGTCTTCGGCGACCTGGAGATCCTGCCCGAGGCCGGCGAGGTGCGGCTCGCGGGCACGCCGGTGGCGCTGACCCGCACCGAGTTCCGGCTGCTGTGCGAGCTGGCCGAGCACCCCGGGCTGGTGCTGACCCGCCAGCAGCTGCTGCAGCGGGTGTGGGACTACGACGTCGGCGACGAGCGGCTGGTCGACGTCCACGTCGGCCGGTTGCGGCAGAAGATCGAGGACGACTCGCGGACGCCCCGGCGCCTGGTGACGGTCCGCGGCATGGGCTACAAGCTGCAGCGATGAGGAAGGCGGGGCTGCGCACACGGGTCATCGCGGGATTCGCCGCGGGTGCCCTGGCGCTGTCCGCGTCGATGGCGTTCGTGTCGTACGAGCTGACCCGCGGCTCACTGCTCGCCGGCCGGGAGCGGGCCACGATCCGGGCCACGGCGTACGACGCGCGGATCATCACCGCGAGCCTCAACGGCGAGCGCCCCGACGTCGTGGCCGTGCTCAAGTCGCTGGACACCGGCGGCAACCGGCGCACACTGCTGCGCCGCGACGGCAGCTGGTACACACGCAACGCCGACCCCGCCGCGGCCGACGCGGTGCCGCCCGCGCTGCAGCAGCTCGTCGAGCAGGGCGGCCAGGGCGCGCAGTGGGTGCGGGTCGACGGCGTGCCGGCGCTGGTCATCGGGGTGTCGCTGTCGCCGACGACGGCCCTGTACGAGATCGACTACCTGCGCGAGCTCGACCAGACCCTGCGGACCCTCGCCTGGGTGCTGGGCCTCGTCGCGGCCGCGGTCGCGGCGGCCGGCGCGGGCCTCGGCTGGTACGCGACTCGGTACGTGCTGCGCCCGCTGCGCTCGGTCGCCGACGCCGCGCAGGGCATCACCGACGGCGACCTCAGCGCCCGCCTCGACCCGGCGACCGACCCCGACCTGACGCGGCTGACCACGTCGTTCAACGGGATGGTCGACCAGCTCGCCCGCCGGCACGAGCGGGACCGCCGCTTCGCCGCCGACGTCAGCCACGAGCTGCGCTCCCCACTGCAGACCCTGGCCGCGTCCGCCAGCGTCCTGCACCGGCGCCGCGCCCACCTCGACGAGCGGACCGCGCTCGCGGCCGGCCTGGTGGTCGAGGAGATCGGCCGGTTCCAGCAGCTCGTGGACGACCTGCTCGAGCTGGCCCGCAGCGACCAGCCGGCCCGCCGGGCGCCCGCCGACCCGCACGAGCTGGCCCGCCGGGTCGTGGAGGGGCAGGGGCTCGACCCCGACCTGGTCGAGCCGGCCGGTGACGACGCGTCGCGGTGGCTGGTCGACCGGCGGCGCCTCGAGCAGATCCTGGCGAACCTGCTGGACAACGCGGTACGCCACGGCGGCGGGCCGGTCGCGGTCCGGCTCACCTGCGTGGGCGGGACCGGCCGGGTCGAGGTCGACGACGAGGGCCCGGGGGTCCTCCCCGGCGACCGGCTCGTCATCTTCGACCGGTTCGTGCGGGGCCGGTCGGCGGGCGCCCGCGGCGGCGGCGACGGCACCGGCCTCGGGTTGTCCCTGGTCGCACAGCACGCGGCGGCGCACGGCGGCCGGGTCATGGTGCTGGACCGTCCCGGCGGCGGGGCCCGCTTCCGGGTCGAGCTGCCCGGGGCCGTGCCGTGAGGCGCGCCGCCGCTGTCGTGCTCGCCGCGGTGGTCGGTCTGACCGGCTGTGGGGTGCCCGACGAGGACCGCCCGCGGCCGCTCGATCCGTCGCTGGCCATCGGCAGCCCGCCCGCGCAGGCCGCCACCGGCAGCTCCACCGGGTCGGTCGTCGAGCGGCTGTACCTGGTGCGCGACCAGCAGCTCGTGGCGGTGGAGCGGCGGGTCGGCGCGACCGCGGACGTGGCGGCGCTGCTCGCCGACCTGGTCGCCGGCCCCAACGACGCCGAGCGCAACGAGGGGCTGTCCAGCGCGCTGACGGGCACCGATCTCATCGCGGGTGTGCGGCTCGTCGACGGGACGGCGGAGGTGTCGTTCCGGCCGCAGTCGGGTGGGCGTACCGACGACATCCTGGCGATCGGGCAGATCGTGTGCACCCTGGACGCCCGCACCGACGTGGACACCGTGCGCTTCCTGCTCGACGGTCAGGTGCTCAAGGTGCCCCGCGCCGACGGGTCGCTCACGGAGCTGCCGCTGACGGTCGCGGACTACCGGACACTGATCACCGAGCGGTGAGCGGGGCCCGCTTCACTCGCCGGTCAGGCGGTCGATCACCAGGTAGTAGCGGTCGATACCGTTGATCAGCTTGGCCAGCTGGGCGAAGTCGACGGGCTTGCGGAAGAAGTGCTCGGTGGGCACGCCGAAGTCCCGCAGCATCTGCTCCTCGAGCGGCGAGCTGGTCAGCACCACGACGGTGAGGTCGGCGAGGCGGGGGTCGCCGAGGATCCGGTCGAGCACGACCCGGCCGTCGACGCCGGGCAGGTTGAGGTCGAGCAGGACGATGTCGGGCGTCGGCGCGTGCGCGTGCTCGCCGCGGCGCTCGAGGTAGTCGATCGCGGCCAGGCCGTCGCCGATCACCGTCACGTCGTTGCGCAGCCGGTGCTCGCGGAACTCGTCGAGGGTGAACGCGACGTCACCGCTGTCGTCCTCGATGAGGAGGATGCGAGCGAGTTCGGGCGGCCCGTCCCCGGTCATTGGCCTGCCTCCAGAATGTTGCATTACTGCAATCTTCTCGGCACACGATAGTGCACCCCGCCGCCGGTATCCACCGTGCAACGATGTCCCGATGACCACCCCCGGGGGAGACGAGGCGCTCGTGCGGGCGCTGCTGGCGGTCAGCCGGAGCATGGTGGCGCTCGTGGTGCGCAACCTGGCGGCGATCGAGGCCGACGTGACGCTGCCGCAGTACCGGGCGCTGGTGCTGCTCGCCACGGCCGGGCCGCAGCGCAGCGCCGGGCTGGCCAAGGAGCTCGACGTGGCGCCGTCGACGCTGACCCGCATGTGCGACCGGCTCGAGCGCAAGCACCTGGTGCGCCGCTTCCACCGCGACCACGACCGCCGCTCCACCTGGCTGGCGCTCACCCCCGCGGGCCGCGATCTGGTCGGCGTGGTGATGCGCGAGCGGCAGCGGGAGCTGTCGGCGATTGTGCGGCAGGCCCAGGTCGAGGCCTCGCAGGAGTGCCTGGACCTGCTCGACCGCATCGTCGAGGCGTCCGGCGAACTGCCCGACACGGTCTGGTGGGAGCGCTGGGAAGTCTCGGCGGACCCGGTCGACGGCGTGATGCTGCCCTGATGCGCGATCCTGTGCTGCCCCTGGTCACCCTGTACACGCCGCGCCTCCTGCTGCGCCCGTTCGCCCCCGCCGACGCCGTAGACGTCCACGCGGTCTGGCAGGACGCGCGCTTCATCGACACGGCCCCGCTCGGGTACGCGTACGCCGGCGCCGACTTCGACACCGCCCTCGCCTGGTGCAGCAGCGGCATCGAGGAGCGCCGCCGCACCGGCAAGGGCATCGGGTTCGCCGTCGTGCCCCGCGACGGCGGCCGCCTGGTCGGGCACGTGTCGCTGTTCGGCGCGGACTGGACCGCGATGACGGCCGAGATGCACTACTGGACGGCCCCGTGGGCCCGCGGCCGCGGCGTCGCGGCGGAAGCGGCCGCGGCGGTGGCCCGGTGGGCGCTGACGGAGCAGGGCTTCGCCCGCATCGCGCTGCAGGCGGCGCCGGGCAACACCGCGTCCCGGCACGTGGCGCAGCGGGCCGGCTTCCAGGCCGAGGGCGTGCTGCGCAACGTCGCGGTCTCCCGCTCCGGCCGCCACGACCTCGTCATGTACAGCATGATCCCGTCCGACCTGGAGCAGCCTCCGGCAGGCCCGTGACCGTGTGCTCTCTCCCGCCCGGACATCCATTGACTTCCATACATTCATACAGTTCCATGCGTCTATGAAAAAATTGATGCGTCTGCTCGCGGCGGCGCTGCTCACGGTCGGGGCATCAGCGGGGGCGGTCCTCGTGACCGCCGCACCCGCACACGCCGACGCCTGCTACACCTGGAGCGGCGTCCTGGCGCAGGGATCGTCGGGAGAGGCGGTCCGGCAGCTGCAGATCCGCGTGTCCGGCTACCCCGGCTCGGGCGCCGTCCTCGGCATCGACGGCCAGTACGGCCCCGCCACGAAGTCGGCGGTGGCCCGGTTCCAGGCGGCGTACGGCCTCGCCGCCGACGGTGTCGCCGGGGCCGCCACGTTCGCCAAGCTCTACGCCCTGCAGGATGACGACTGCACCCCGGTCAACTTCAGCTACGCCGAGCTCAACAACTGCAACAGCACCTGGGCCGGCGGCAACGTCTCCGCCGCCACGGCCAAGGCCAACGCCCTCGTCACCATGTGGAAGCTGCAGGCCCTGCGGCACGCCCTCGGCGACCAGTCCATCCGGGTCACCAGCGGCTTCCGCAGCGTCTCGTGCAACAACGCGGTGGGCGGCGCCTCGTCCAGCCGCCACCTGTACGGCGACGCCGCCGACCTCGGCGCCGGCCCCCACTCCCTGTGCACCCTCGCCCAGGCCGCCCGCAACCACGGGTTCGCCGGCATCCTGGGCCCCGGCTACCCCGACCACAACGACCACACGCACGTCGACGGCCGCCCGAGCCGCTTCTGGTCCGCCCCCAACTGTGGCGTCGCCAGCCTCACCGGCGGCCTCGACCCCCTGGGCGACTAGGGCTGCCGCCGGCGCTGCCTGCGCCGGGCGAGCGGCAGCCTCACGCGTGCCGGCATCCGGTGGTCGCCGGCCCGCCAGCCGGACCACCGTGGTGATCCAAGTCGCGTCCTGGCCGTCCGGACGGCCA
>NZ_JBFAIC010000061.1:3396-70034 GCF_040654515.1 Dactylosporangium sp. NPDC050688 | reverse complement strand
TCTCGGACCGGCGCTTGAGCTGCACCGTGCCGGTGTGCGCGTCCTGGACCTCCACGACTCGGGCGAGCAGCTGCACGGTGTCGGACCGGCCGGACGCCGCCCCGGGCA
Organism: Dactylosporangium sp. NPDC050688; assembly: GCF_040654515.1. NCBI lineage: Bacteria > Bacillati > Actinomycetota > Actinomycetes > Micromonosporales > Micromonosporaceae > Dactylosporangium > Dactylosporangium sp. NPDC050688. The sequence goes on along the minus strand of NZ_JBFAIC010000061.1, from coordinate 69,926 downwards.
GCCCGCCGCCCCGGGCAGCCCGCCGCCCCGGGCAACCGGGTGGCGTCGCCGGCCATGGTGGGTGATCTTGCTCGTTTGATCGAAGTCGTGGGATGGTCATCCAGATGGCCAGGACGTGACTTCGATCAGTGGCGCGGGGGTCGGGCGGGTGTGACGCTGGTTGGAGTTTCTCGCCGGTCAGGTGGCGGGCCGGGCAGTGGGGGACGGGCCGGTCCGGTGCGGGGTGATCTTGCTCGTTTGATCGAAGTCGTGGGATGGCTGTCCAGATGGCCAGGACGCGACTTCGATCAGCGGTGTGGTGGTCGGGCCGGCGCGGTCTGGTCGTGGGTCGGGACCGTCACGCCGCGCTGAAGCTGGCCGCGCTCGCGGCTGCGTCCGACACCGCCGGGGAGTGGTCCGGTGGCAGCACGTGGCGCCGGCCAGAAGACCCGTATCTGCGGGCAGGTGGCTGTGCAGCGTGAACCCGGCACGACATCAGTCACCAGTGCCAGCGGGCGGCGTGGCGGTGGTCGGCGGTGGGCGGGGTGATGTCCACCGAGCCGGTGGCGCGGTGTTGCTGGACGGCGAGGCGGCACTTGTCGCGGACCCGGGCGCGCTGCGGGCGGGTCCAGGTGGCGAGGACGAACGCGCGGGTCGGGCCGTCGTACATCCGCGGCAGGCGGTCGTCGCACGGGCGCCACGTGCAGTTGGTGCGGTGGCCACGGGCGAGGAACTGCCGCAGGTCCGGGCCGGCGGGCAGGTCGCACCAGGCGGCCGGAGGCGCGAACGCCCGCTGGAGCTGGGGGCCGGCGCCGGTGCCGGGAGGCAGGGGGCGGCGGCTGCCGGTGTGGTGGGCGTGGCCCGGGTACTGGCTGGTGTAGAGCGCGGCGCAGCGGTGCAGCGGCGCCCACCAGGTGGCGCGGGCCCAGGAGGGAGCGTCGCGGTCGGTGCGTGACATGGTCTGACCCCGATCAGGGCCGCAGGGTGCGGTCCCTAACGGGGGTGGGCGGTGTCGGGGACCAGTTCGGCACGGGCCAGCACCCGCCCATCATAAGCGGGCCGGTGGTGCGGGTGGGGCGGGCGGCGATGTGGCGCGCGGGACGGCACGCGGGGGCTTCGCGTGGTGACCGGCGGTACACTACGGCGAACAGGGGGCAGGAGAGGGTCGGGCATGCAGGACGAGACGGATCCGGGACGCGTCGCGTTTCTCGCGCGGCCGCATCGTCCCGCGCTCGTCTCGCGGACGCTGACCGAGCTGCGCGGGCCGGTCCGTGGGGTGGTCGAGCTGCCGCAGCGGCTGATGTGGAATCCCCGGCGCGACTTCGACCTGGACAATCCTGATCTGCTGCTGTGGATGTATGAGAACGTGCTGCGCGAGGCCATCCGCGTGGAGGAGCTGCGCCGGTGGGTCAACGGGCGGCGGCTGGTCAGGGTGTGGCCGGAGCTGAACCTGCCGCGGGGGGTCCGGCTGGCGTGGGAGGCTCGCCACCAGCAGCTGCGCCTCAGGTGAGCGTGAGCGGCGCACCGCCCAGCGACGACCCGACGGGCGCCGAAGAAGGCGACCCGGCCACCGCCGCCGAAGGTGATCCGACAGGCGCCGCCGAAGGTGATCCGACCACCGCCGGCAAGCCGGGCGGCAGCCCGGCCGGCGGCGACGGGGCGAGACCCAGCGGCGCGGGCGCGACGGACCCGTTCTACACCGAGGTTGCCAGGATCGCCCTCGCCGTGGGGGAGCGGCATGGGTTCGTGCTCGGTGGCGGGTTCGCGTGGCTGATGAGCGGCCTGGTGTCGCGGCCGACCGAGGACGTCGACCTGTTCACCGACACCGATGGCGGGGCCGGGCGGGCCGCCGACGCCGTGTGCCGGGCGCTGCGGGCAGCGGGGTACACGGTCCAGGAAGAGGAGGCCGACGACCTGCTGGACCTGTTCGCGGGGTTCGACCAGCGGGAGTTCACCGTCGGTGACGGGGGCAGGACGGTGCGGTTGACGCTGAGCCGGCTGGACCGGTCGCAGAGCCCGGTGATGATGGACGTCGGGCCGGTCATGCACCGCGACGACCTGATCGCCACGAAGGTCGCGGCCCTGGTCAACCGGCGCGAGGTGCGTGACTACATCGACGTCGCCGCGGCGCTGCAGCACTACACCGTGGCGCAGCTGCTGGAGCTGGCCCGGCGGCAGGACCCGGGGCTCGAGGACGACGACGTGCACGCCGCGGGCCGGTACCTCGACCGGCTCGACGACGGCCGGTTCGCCTACTACGGGCTGACCCCGGAGCGGGTCACCGAACTGCGCCAGCGCCTGCGAGCGTGGCCCCGGTAGCGCCTGCAAAACGGCCGCGCCTGCAAAACGGCCGCGCCTGCAAAACGGCAGCGCCCGCAAGAAGGTAGCGAGCGCAAGCAGGCCCCGCCGGCGCCGGCAAGGGCGGCCACGGCAGGCCTGTCACACCGGCGAGGGACCCGCCCCGGTGAGCCACGTCACCTGGCCGGGGGAGGCGCGAGGGCACCCGCTACCGTGTCCCGGTGCCGAGCCGCAGGAGGGTCCGTTGACGACCTATCAGCCCTACCGGCCCGCCCCGTACACCAGGCAAGCACCCCCGCCGCAGCCCGCGCGGCCGCAGGCGGACCGGTTCCGGCCGGACATCGAGGGGCTTCGCGCCGTCGCGGTGCTGCTCGTCGTCGCCAACCACGCCGGCCTCGGCCTGGTGCACGGCGGGTACGTGGGCGTCGACGTCTTCTTCGTCATCTCCGGGTTCCTGATCACGCTGCACCTGTTCAAGGAGCTGCAGCGGACCGGCCGGATCGGGTTCGGCGCGTTCTACGGGCGGCGCATCGTGCGGCTGCTGCCGGCCTCGACGGTGGTGCTGGTCGCCACGGTCGCCGCGGCCTGGACGTGGATGTCGCCGGTGCAGGCGAAGGCGGTGGTGTTCGACGCGCTGTCGGCCGCCGCGTACGGGATCAACGTCCGCCTCGCCGTGCTCGGCACCGACTACCTGTCCGCGGAGCTGGAGCCGTCGCCGCTGCAGCACTTCTGGTCGCTGGCGGTCGAGGAGCAGTTCTACTTCATCTGGCCGCTGCTGCTGGTCGTGGCCGCCACCCGCCGGGCCAGCCGGCGCAGCGCCGCCGTCGCGCTGAGCGTGCTGGGGGTCGTGTCGTTCGCCGTGTGCGTGTGGCAGACCGGGCATTCGCAGCCGTGGGCGTACTTCGGGATCCAGGCCCGCGCGTGGGAGCTGGCCGCCGGCGCGCTGATCGCGCTCGCCGCGGAGCGCCTGCAGCGGCTGCCCGGGGCGGCCGTGGCCACCTGGCTCGGGGTGGCCGCGATCGTCGCGTCGGCGGTGCTGTACGACGAGACCACCCGCTTCCCCGGCACCGCGGCGCTGCTGCCGGTCGCCGGTGCGGCGCTGGTCATCGCCGGCGGCTGCGCGAAGCCGAGGTCGGGTGCGGTGCGGCTGCTGGGCCTGCGCCCGATGCAGGCGATCGGCAAGCTCTCCTACAGCTGGTACCTGTGGCACTGGCCGGCGCTGATGCTCGCCCCGCACATCGCCGGCGACGAGCTCGGCACGTGGGCGCGGGTCGCGGTCGCCGCCGGCAGCCTGGTCCCGGCGTGGCTGTCGCTGCGGCTGGTGGAGAACCGGGTCAGGTTCAACCCGGTGTTCAAGCGCCGCCCGCGCCGGGGTCTCAACCTGGGCGTCACGCTCACCGCCCTCGCGTGCGGGGCCTCAGCGATCTTCCTGGGCCTGCCGAACGAGGTGGAGGGCAAGGGCACCGCGCAGGACACCGCGTCGGTGATCTCGGAGTCGCAGCAGCTCGCCGACGCCCGCAGGCAGCTGCTGGACCTGATCGCGACCAGCGCGCCGCTGACCGCGATGCCGCAGAACCTGACCCCGCCGGTCACCGCCGCGACCAACGACCGGCCGCAGGCGTCGAAGGGCTGCCTTGCGTCGCTGGACGAGACGTCGATCAAGCCGGCGCTGGCGCAGGGGTGCGACCGGCACGGCGACCCGCAGGCGACCACGACGATGGTGCTGTTCGGCGATTCGCACACCGAGCAGTGGTTCGACGCCGTCGACGCGGTCGCGAAGCGCCGGCACTGGCGGCTCGTCGTGCTCACGAAGTCCGGCTGCACCCCCGCCGACGCGTACACCATCAAGATCAACGCACGGCGGGCGTTCACGGAGTGCGCGACCTGGCGCGAGGAGGCGTTCGCGAAGATCAAAGAGCTCAAGCCGGCGCTGGTACTGCTGTCGACCCGCACCTACGGCGACCCGCCCGTCGACAAGACCGGCGCGGCGACGGTGCCGAAGGCGGAGGCCGACACCGCCTGGGCGCAGGCGCTGCTGCGGTCCGCGAAACGCGTCGCGGGTCTCGGCGCCCGGCCGGTCATCATGCAGGACACCCCGGACCCCCACGGCACCAGCGTCCCGGACTGCGTCGCCGCGCACCCCGACGCCGTCCAGCAGTGCGCGCTGAAGGTCGCCACCGCGATCTACGCCACCCGCAGGACCGCCAACGCCGAGGCGGCGCAGGCGGCCGGGTACACCGTCATCGACCCCACCGACTGGTTCTGCACCCCGGCCGTCTGCCCCGTGATCATCGGCAACGCCCTGGTGTACCGGGACGGCAGCCACGTCACGACCAGCTACGTCAAGCTGCTGACCCCGCTGCTGCAGGCGGAGCTGGTCAGCTGAGCGTCTCGCGCTTCCACAGGTCGATGAGGCCGCGGAAGTGCGCGACGAACCGGTCGTGCTCGTGCGGCGGGTACGTGCTGCGCACCGTGTCCACCAGCAGGTCGTCGAAGTCGGGCGAGGCCACCCACTCGGCGACCAGCGCGGGCACGTGCGGCAGCGCCGAGTCGCAGAACTCGCGGTACTCCTCGACCGCCAGGTAGTCGTCGGCGAGGCGCCGGTACGCGGCGAGCCTGCCCCGGTAGTCCAGCGCCGGGTCGTCGGCGACGGCGAAGTAGCGGGCGGTATCCAGGTCCAGGCTCGCCCGCCGGCCCGTCACCACACAGAACGCCGACCAGCGCACCAGCGCCGTCATCGCCCACGGGAAGTAGTAGTGCAGGCTGGTCAGGGCGACGTCGGGGCAGGCGTTGGCGTAGTCGATCGGGTGCACGACCCCGTCGCGGACCAGGCACTCGCAGGAGTTGAACTCCCACCGGAAGAACGCGTTCACCAGCCGCGAGATCGTCACCACCTCGTCGCCGACGGTCGCGTCGAGGAACTCGTGCTCCACCGCGTACCGCTCGTGCATCGGCAGCTCGGGGCGGAACTTCATGACCATCGTCTCGGGCCCGATCGTCAGGGACCGGGTGAACACGTCGTAGCCCTCGATCGACTGCTGCAGGTGCATGAGCCGCTCGCCGGACTGGTCGTAGGCGGCGTGCAGCGCGGTCGAGTCCGCGATCCGCGACACCCCGACCCACGCGCCGCCGTCGTAGGGCTTCATGAACAGGGGGTACCCGAGCTCCTCGGCGACCGCGTCGAGGTCGAACGGCCGGTTGTACCGTTCCGCGGTGTACGCCCATTTCGCATGGTCGACCGGGTTCTTGTACGGCACCAGGACGGTCTCCGGCACGTGCAGCCCGAGGCGCATCATCGCGCAGTACGCGGCGTGCTTCTCCATCGACTGGAACGTGAACGGGCTGTTGAGCAGGTACACGTCGTCCATGAGCGCGATCTTCTTCAGCCACTCGCGCGGGTGGTAGTACCAGTACGCCAGCCGGTCGATCACGAGGTCGTGCTTCGGCCGGTCGCGCAGGTTGAACGGCTCGATGCTCACCCTCGCGGTGTCGAGGCGGTGCGAGACACCGTCACGGCCGCGGATCGGACCGATCCGGCCGATCAGGGTCTCGAACGCCCGAGGCCAGTCCTGCTCCGTGCCGAGCAGCAGGCCGATGAGATGGTCCATCCGTGAACTCCCGGAGCAGCGGTGGCAGGTGGGGGCGGAGTGCGTCGCGCCAGGTCGTCATCGCGTGGCCACCGGGCACCTCGACCAGCGGCACGCCGAGCCGCCGAGCCATCGCCCGGTTGTTGTGCAGGTTCTCCTCGTCCCGGCCGCACGTCAACACCGTGCGGGCCGCGGTCGGTGCCGCCTGCTCGACGAAGTCGAGGATCCGCTGGTACCGAGGGAAACCCGACTCCTGCGGGTCCAGCTCGGCGGTGAAGAAGCTGCCGGACTGCAGGAACAGCCCGTCGAAGGTGCCCGGCCGGCGGTGCTCGGCGTGCAGCATGGCCAGCGCGCCGAGGCTGGCGCCGAGGCCGACCAGCCGGCCGGCGGGCAGGCGCGGCAGGACCCGGTCGACGAGGGCGTCGGCGTAGGCGGGGTTCGCCGAGTACCACTCGTTACGGTCGCCAGGGGACAGCAGCGCCACGTGGACGCCGCCGGCGACGCGGCTCAGCGCGGCGCCCTCCTCGTAGGCGGGTCCGTCGTGCGCGACGAGGACCACGCGGGCGCCGCCGGCGGGCGACACCACCCGGACCTCCAGGGTGCCGCCCAGCACCGGCACGCACAACGGGGTCACTCACGCACCATAGGGCAGATGATCGCCGGACGCAGGGCTCACCGGCTTCACGTCCGGCGGGGTGTCGGGCATGACGATCCAGAGGATGGGGTACGCCAGCACGGCGGTCCCGCCGGTGAGCAGCACCGCGAGCAGGAAGGCGGCGCGGGCCATGGTCGGGTCGACGCCGAAGTACTCGGCGAGGCCGCCGATCACACCGGCGACGGTGCGGTCGGCGCGGGAGCGGCGCAGCCGCTTGATCTCGGTCATGCCCCAAGATTGCCCCCGGAGCACACCTGACGACCTCGGGTGACGCCCTGAACGATCCCTGAGTCCCCGCCCCTGCTCTGCCGGGCGGATCCGCCCCGGCGGTCCTACGATTCGGCCATGACGACCCCTCCGCAACCCGAACCGCACGTCCCACCCGTCTCCGACAACCTCGTCGAGCTCGACCGCAGCACGGTCACCGTCGCCCGCTACGCCGACTACGCCTCGGCGCAGCGGGCCGTGGACTACCTGTCCGACAACGGGTTCCCGGTCGAGCGGACCTCGATCATCGGCACCGACCTGCGCCTGGTCGAGAACGTGCTCGGCCGGCTCACCATCGGCCGGGCGGCGATGGCCGGCGCGCTGAGCGGCATCTGGTTCGGCCTGTTCCTGGGCATCCTGTTCACCCTGTTCAGCACCTCGTCGTGGATCGGCATCATGCTCGTGGCGATCCTCGTCGGCGCGCTGTGGGGCGCGATCTTCGGCGCCCTCGCGCACGCCGCGACCGGTGGTCGGCGCGACTTCACGTCCCGCAGCTCGCTGCAGGCGGGCCAGTACGCGGTGACCGTCGAGGCCGAGGTCGCCGACGAGGCCCGCGTCCTGATCACCCGGGCCACCTGGCGGTCGGCCAACGACTGACCACCTGCGCCGGCTGGTGCCAGCCGGCGCAGGTGGGTCTCAGCGGGCGTTCTGCCGGGGGATGAACACCTCGCGGACGATGAGCTGGAGCGCGGCGACCACCGGGATCGCGATCAGCGCGCCGACCACGCCGAGCAGGGCCACGCCCAGCAGCACGGACAGGATCGCGGCGAGGTCGCTGACCTTGACCGCGCGGCGCATCACCGTGGGGTAGATCAGGTAGTTCTCGACCTGCTGGTAGATGACGAAGAAGATGACGCAGGCGATCCCGATGGGGATGCTGGTGGCGAAGCCGACGATGCTCACCACGATCGCGCCCAGGGTGGCGCCGATCTGCGGGATGAGGTCGGTGACCGCGATCAGGACGGCCAGGGCGTAGGAGTACGTGACGCTGAGGACGAACAGGAACACGAACGACGACAGCCCGGCGATCACCGCGATGGCGAGCGCGCCGCCGAGGTAGGCGCCGACCTTGGTGAGGATCTCGTCGCAGAGCAGGGTGACGCGGTCGCGGCGGGAGGCGGGCACGAGCTTGTAGCCGCCCGCCTTCAGCCGGTCGAAGGCGGCCATGAAGTACAGGGTGAGCACGACCACGGTCACGATGTTGAACAGCGCGCCGAACACGACCTGCGCGCCGCCCCAGACGCCGCCGAGGGCCTTGGTCACGTTGCCGGCGGTGGCGACGGTCTTGAGCTGGTCGAGCAGCTTGTAGTCCTCGTTGAGCTTGTTGAGCTGGTCCTGGTGGCGCAGGTTGTCGATGTGCCCCGGCAGGTTCTCGATCAGGGCGCCGGTCTGCGTCACCAGCGGCGGGATGAGCGCCAGCAGGCCGCCGCACAGCAGCAGCATCGCGCAGACGCCGACGGTCGCGACGGCGAGGGCGCGCGGCAGGCCCCAGCGGGTCAGCCGGACCACGGCGGGGTTGAGGCCGATCGCCAGGAACATGGCGATGAAGATGAGCACCAGGATCGAGCGGACCTGGTCGACGGCGAGGTACAGGCTGTACGCCAGCAGCAGCCCGATCCCGCCCAGCAGGCCGATGATCAGCGGTGAGCGCCGCATCGGCGGACCCGGCGTGCCGAAGCGCGGCGGCGGCACGACGATGATGTCGACGTCATCGTCGCCTGCTTCGTTCTCGTCGTTCTCGATGTCCTGGTCGACTGACACCCGGAGCTCCCACCCGCGAAGAAGAATAACGACCTTGAGGCAGGGTACCGGGTGGTCTCCAGCGAAGGTCGGTAGCGTTATGGCATGGCTGATCTCGTGTACCCACCGGTCATCGCGCTCGCGAAGACGATGTTCCGGCTGCTCAACATGCGCATCACCGTCGAGGGTGCCGAGCACGTGCCGGCCACGGGCGGGGCGGTCATCGCCTGCAACCACGTGTCGTATCTCGACTTCATCTTCTGCGGCCTCGGCGCCAACGCCTCCAAGCGGCTGGTGCGGTTCATGGCCAAGGACTCGATCTTCCGGCACCGCATCGGCGGGCCGCTGATGCGCGGGATGCGGCACATCCCCGTCGACCGGGACGCGGGGATGGCCTCCTACAAGGCGGCCCTGGAGAACCTGAAGGCCGGCGAGGTCGTCGGGGTGTTCCCGGAGGCGACGATCAGCCAGTCGTTCACCGTCAAGGACCTCAAGAACGGCGCCGCCCGGCTCGCCGCCGCCACCGGCACGCCGCTGGTGCCGATGGTGCTGTGGGGCACCCAGCGCTTCTGGACCAAGGGCCACCCGAAGAACCTCACCCAGCGCGGGATCCCGATCACCATCATGGCCGGGGAGCCGCTGCACCCGACCCGGCGCGACAACGCCGACGCGGTCACCGCCGAGCTGCGCGCCCGGATGACCGCGATGCTGGACCGCGCCCAGCGGGAGTACCCGGACCGGGCCGAGGGCGTGTTCTGGCAGCCGACGCACCTCGGCGGCACCGCCCCGACGCCCGATTCCCTGCTGGCCGCCGACTAGTTGAGCATGTTTCACTCTGTACCGACCGAGCTGCCCCTGCGTACAACGGAGGTTCCGTGACGACCGAGCCCACCGCCACCCTGGCCCTGCTCAACGAGCTGGAGCCGGTGGTTGAGGCCAACCTGAACCGTCATCTGGCCGCGGCCAAGGAATGGTTCCCGCACGAGTACGTGCCGTGGAGCCAGGGCCGTGACTTCGACGGCGTGCTCGGCGGTGAGGCGTGGGATCCCGGCCAGTCGAAGCTGTCCGAGGTGGCGCGCACCTCGCTCATCGTCAACCTGCTCACCGAGGACAACCTGCCCAGCTACCACCACGAGATCGCCACGATCTTCGGCCGGGACGGCGCCTGGGGCACCTGGGTGCACCGGTGGACCGCGGAGGAGGGCCGGCACGGCATCGCCATCCGCGACTATCTGCTCGCCACCCGCGCCGTCGACCCGGTCGCCCTCGAACGGGCCCGGATGACGCACATGGAGACCGGCTTCGCCAACGCCTACGAGGGCCTCGTCGAGTCGGTGGCGTACGTGTCGTTCCAGGAGCTCGCGACCCGCGTGTCGCACCGCAACACGGGCACGGCCAGCGGCGACCCGGTCTGCGAGCAGCTGCTGGCCAAGGTCGCCAACGACGAGAACCTGCACATGATCTTCTACCGCAACCTGCTCAACGCCGCGTTCGACGTCGCGCCGAACACGACCATGCGCGCGGTGACGAAGGTCGCGAAGTCGTTCCAGATGCCGGGGCACACCATCGAGAACTTCGGCCGCAAGTCGGTCCAGATCGCCATGGCCGGCATCTACGACCTGCGACTGCACCACGACGACGTGCTCACCCCCGTGCTGCGTCAGGTGAAGGCGTTCGACCGGCAGCTGTCCGGCGACGGCGAGGCCGCCCGCGAGGAACTGTCGGCGTTCCTGGCCGACCTCGACGCTCAGGCGAGCCGGTTCGTGGAGCGGCGGGAGGCCACCAGGGCCCGGCAGAGCGCCCGGGCCGCCGTCTGATCGCGGTTACTCTTCGGGTACGCTCCAACGACCGTTCCGTGCCCGTCACTGCCCGTCTGACCGTTTTTCACGCGGAATTCAGGCTACTGGCGGGTTAGGAAGTAACTCCCCGTATCGGAAGGCAGCATCGCCATGGCCAGACGCGTGATCCATGAGCTGATCGACGACCTCGACGGCGAACTCGCCGACGAGAGTGTCAGCTTCGGCCTCGACGGCGTGCAGTACACGATCGACCTGTCCGCCAAGCACGCCGCCGAACTCCGCGACGCCCTCGCGCAGTTCGTCGGTGCGGCGACGAAGGTCGGCCGTCTCACCCCGGCACCTGCCGCGCCGGCTCGTCCGGCCGGCCGGGTCCGGCCGGTCCTGTCCGCCCGCGCGGAGCGGGAGCAGAACCGGGCCATCCGTGAATGGGCCCTGTCGAAGGGCATTGAGGTGTCCGACCGCGGCCGGATCCGTTCGGATCTCGTCGAGCGGTACCACGCCGAGGCAGGACATTGAAGGTTCCGCACCACATCCGCTGAGGGCGCCCCGCTACGGGGCGCCCTCAGCGCTTTTCGCCCCGGACCGGGGCGCGGCGGGGCAGGCGGCTGCAGACGAGCGCGGTCAGTGCCGCGGCGGCCAGTGCCGCCGCGGCGACGCCGCTGGTCAGGCCGATGGTCAGGCCGATCGCGGGCGCGGCGACGAGCGCCGGCAGCAGCCGCACCGCGACCGCGCCACCGAGGGCGCGGGTCGAGGCGCTCCACGCCAGCACCGTGGTCACCGTGCCCGGTGGGGCGTCGCGGGCGATCCGCGCGTCCATCCCGCCCTCGAACGCGGTCATGCTCAGCCCCGACAGCAGCTGCGCGGCGAACAGGCCGAGCAGGTGCGCCGGGGCGAGCAACCACCCGGCGAGCATGCCGACGCCCCACATCGGCCAGGTGACCTGCGGGGGGAGCCGGAGCCGGTCGACGGCGGTCACGGCGGAGGACGACAGCAGGCACCCGGCGCTGAACGCGATTGCCGCCCCCGCCACCGCCTGCTGCCCGTGCAGCTCGCTGGCGAGCGCGACCGACAGCAGCGTCGGCCCGGCGGCCAGCAGGGTGACGGTCCCGCCGCCGGCCAGGACGGGCCACGGCAGCCTGGGCCGGGCGGACCGGACCCGGGCGTGCTCGCGCCGGGCGAGCCGCCGGGCGGCCCGGGTGAGCGGCGCGCCCGCCCCGGTGACGGGCCCGGTGCCGGGGATGGTCCCGGCGTCGCGGACCCGGGCCCGGCGGGCGGTCAGGACGGTGGGCACGAGGCTCAGGGCGTACACCATGAACACGGCGATCAGGAAGCGGCCGTGCAGCGGCAGGAGCGCCGCGACACCGGCACCGGCGGCCTCGACCGCCGCGATCGACAGCGCATAGCGGGTCATGGCCTGCGGCCGGGCGTCGACGGCGGCGACCTCGGCGCGCATCGCGGCGAACCCGGCGTAGGCGGCGACGTGCATGAGCACGATCCCGGCCGCGATGACCCTGCCGTCGTAGCCGGCGAGCAGCGCGGCCAGGGTCGCGACCCGCAGCAGTCCCTCGGTGCCGGCGGCGAGCAGCAGCAGGGTGCGGCCGGGCAGGTGCCGGGCGAGCCGGCCGGTGACGGGCGCGGACAGCATGACGCCGACGAGCATGGCGGCGTTGAACAGCCCGGCGAGGGCGAGGCCGCCGCGCTCGACGGCGACCAGGTTGAAGACCGTCCAGCCCAGCGCCAGGCCGAACGAGTCGACCAGCCCGGACACCATCAGCTCGCGCAGCCGCCCGGCGCGCCGGCGCCCGCCGGGGGTGACGCTGCGGTGGCGGGGCGGGCGTGCGGGCCGGTGCGTCCGCGGGGGCGCAACGGCCACGGCCATCAGCTGCCGCCGGCCCGGGCCGCCGGGAGGTGCACGGGCGGTGCCGACGGGGCCACGCCGCCGACGAAGACGGGCCGCGGCGGCGGGAAGCCGTTGAAGTGCGACGCGTAGCTGAGCGTGTACGCCCCCGCGGAGCCGATGTACAACCGGTCGCCGACGTCGACGGTGGAGGGCAGGTGCACGCCGTAGAACATCGTGTCGGAGCTGTCGCACGACGGGCCGGTGACGGTGAACGGCAGGTGCGGCACCAGCGCGTGGTCGGTGCGGGACGTCCACAGCGGGAACCGCCACTGCTGCACGGTCTGCTGGGTCTCCATCATGCCGTGGTACGCGCCGACGTCGAGATACAGCCAGTTCTCCCCTGCGCGGACCTCGCGGCCGAGCACGGAGGCGACCATGACGGAGCTCTCCGCGACGAGGTGCCGGCCAGGCTCCGCCGCCAGCAGCCGCGGCCGGTACGGCAGCAGCTCCTCCAACGCGGGCACGATCGCGCCGGCGATCTGGTCGAGGGACGGGACGCGCTCGACGTACCGGGCCGGGAACCCGCCGCCCAGGTCGAGCATCTCCAGGTGGACGCCGTCGGTGGCGAGGACCGCCATCAGCCGGCCGGCGGCCGCGATCGCCTGCCGCCACGCGCTCGTCGTGGCGCACTGCGAGCCGACGTGGAAGGTGACACCGTACGGCCGCAGGCCCAGCTGCCGGGCGAGCAGCAGCAGCGCCCGCGCCTCGTGGGCCTCGGCGCCGAACTTGCGCGACAGCGGGAAGCTGCTGGTGGAGTCGTCCACCCGCAGCCGGATGTAGACCGCGGCGCCGGGCACGAGCTGGGCAAGCTTGTGCAGCTCGCCCTCGGAGTCGAAGCTGAAGCGCCACAGGCCGGCCTTGCGCGCCTCCACGATCGCGGTGGGCGGCTTGATCGGGTTGCTGTAGAGCACCTCGGCGGGGTCGACGCCGATCTCCTGCAGCATCCGCAGCTCGCCGATGGACGCGACCTCGAAGCCGGAGCCGAGGGCGGCGAGGGTGCCGAGGATGTCGGTGCTGGGGTTGCACTTCATCGCGTAGAAGGTGGACACGCCCGGGATCGCGGCGGCGAACGCGGTGTACCGGTCCACGACGGTGCTCAGGTCGACCGCCAGGAACGGCGTGGGCACGTCGAACGCCGCCAGGGCTCGCGGGCCGAGGGCGGCCGGCCAGTGACCGGGAAGGTCCAGACGCGCCTGGTCGGTGACAGCCGTCATGTACCGGGCTCCTTCGCAAAGCGGGTGGTCGTGCGGGTCGGTCCACACATCGGCACGGGGCGGCGCGCGGCTGCGAAGGACCCCCGTTGCGGGTGCGGGGCGGATCGAGGCCGTCCCGCACCGTGCCGGCAACCTCGCGGCGGCGCCGGTCGAGCAGGTCATGCGCCGGCGGTGCGGCTGCGGGCGGCGGGCTTCACACGGCGGGGCTTCAGGCGGCCAGGGCGGCCGGGTCGCGCAGCAGCGCGCCGGCCTCGTCGGCGGGCAGCGGCCGGGAGAAGTAGTAGCCCTGGCCGACGTCGCAGCCCATCCGGCGCAGGGCGTGGAACTGCGCGTACTGTTCGATGCCCTCCGCGACGGTGGCCATCCCGAGGCTCTGCCCGAGCTGCACGATCGTGCGGGCGAGGGCCGCGTCGGGCGTGGCGCCGCCGATGCGTTCCACGAACGACCGGTCGATCTTCAGCGTGTCGACGGGGAAGCGGCGCAGGTACGCCAGCGACGAGTACCCGGTGCCGAAGTCGTCGATGGCCAGCTTGACGCCGATCTCCTTGAGGCTGAGCAGGACCGCGAGGTTCTCCTCGGTGTCGGTCATCAGGACGCTCTCGGTCATCTCCAGGCACAGCCGCTCCGCGGACAGCCCGGTGACGGCGAGGACCCCGGCGACGATCGCCGGCAGGTCGGTCTGGTCGAACTGGCGGCCGGACACGTTGACCGCCATGGTCAGCGGCCGGTCGGGGTCGTGCCGGCTCCATTCGACGCACTGCCGGCTGGCCTCGGCGAGGACCCACTGGCCGAGCGGGCGGATGAGGCCCGTGGACTCGGCGAGCGGGATGAAGTCGGCGGGGGAGATCATCCCGCGCACCGGGTGCTGCCAGCGCAGGAGCGCCTCGAAGCCGGTGACGGTGCCGGAGCGCAGCTCGATCGTCGGCTGGTAGTACAGGACGAGCTCGCCGCCTGTCTCCAGGGCGCGGCGCAGGTCGGCGGCGAGCTGCAGCCGGTCGACGAGACCCGAGTGCATCGCCGGGTCGTACCGGGCGAAGGTGCCCTCGCCGGCCGCCTTGGCCCGGTACATGGCCAGGTCGGCGTTGCGCATCAGCTGGTCGGCGTCGGTGGCGTCCGGGCCGGTGACGGCGATGCCGATGGACGCCTGGACGTGGATCTCGGTGTTGTCGATGTCGAACTGGCGGTCCAGCCCGTCGATGATGCGGGTGGCGAGCTTGTCGGCGTCACCGGCCGCGTCGCCGGCGGTGCCGGTCAGGTCGATGAGGACGGCGAACTCGTCGCCGCCGAAGCGGGCCACGGTGTCGCCGGGGCGCACCGCGGCGGTGAGCCGACCGGCGACCTGGACGAGCAGGTGGTCGCCGGCGGCGTGCCCGAGGCTGTCGTTGACCTCCTTGAACCCGTCGAGGTCCAGGAACAGCACGGCGATGTCGGCCTCGCCGCGGCGGCGCAGCGCCAGCTCGACGCGGTCCTTGAACAGGGCCCGGTTCGCCAGCTTCGTGAGGCCGTCGTGGAAGGCCTCGTGGACGAGCTGGTCCTCCAGCTCCTTGCGTTCGGAGATGTCGCGGGCGTTGAGCACGAGGCCCTGCACGTTGCGGTCGCCGAGCAGGTTGGTGACGGTGACCTCGGCGAGGCGGTGCTGGCCGTCGGCGTGGCGCATCGGGATCTCCACGACGCGGCTGGCGTACGGGGCGCCGGCGACCGCGCCGAACGCCTCCTCGAGCCGTTCGCGGGCGTCGTCGGGCAGGAACTCGGTGAGCCGCCGCCCGGCGATCTGCTCCCGGTCGTAGCCGAAGACCCGGGCGATCGACTCGGACTGGTACGTGACGACGCCGTCGAGCGACACGACGGTGACGACGTCGGAGCTGTGCTGCACGAGTGCCTGGAAGCGCTGCTGGCTGGCGCGCAGCTCGGCGGTGCGGACCTCGACGCGGTGCTCCAAGTCGCGGGTCAGGCTGCGGTTCTCCAGCAGGGTGAGCAGCTGCCGGCCGACGATGAGCAGGATGATCACGGAGCGGGTCATGGTCACGACCGGGTCGTGGGTGGCGTGCCGGAGCACCTCGAACGTGCTGGTCGCCAGCGCGCCGAGGACCGCGATGTAGGGCAGCATGACGCCGAGGGGGCGCACCAGCGCGTCGGCGTCCTCGGCCTCGGGCCGGCCGTCGGGCTTGCGGGAGGCGAGCAGGATCAGCGCGAAGCCGATGAACCAGCCCAGGTCGAGCACGGCGCCGGAGCCGTAGTCGTCGATGAGGGTCAGGTAGGCGTAGCCGCTGTCGGACACGGTGAACGCGGCGAGCCCGCCGCCGACCAGCGGCAGCGACATGGGCCGCGGCCCGCCGCTGCGCAGCCGGGCGAGGATGAACAGCACGATGGTGAGCACGACGACGTCGCCGGCCGGGTACCACAGGGTGACCAGCAGCGCGAGGGTGCTGTCGGCGCCCTGCGCGGCGAGCGGCCCGAGGATCAGGTTCCAGGTGATGAGCAGCAGCGACGCGGCGATCATGAGGCCGTCGAGGATGCTGCGGGCCTGCTGCGCGACGCTCAGCCGGCGCACCGGCAGCACCAGCAGCCCTGCGGCGGTCAGCGGCATCATCCAGAAGTACCCGGCGTCCGCGACGGACGGGAACGGCACGTCGGTGCGCAGGACCGTCTCGTACCAGATGCAGCACAGCTGCCCGGCGGCCCAGGACAGGGCGCCGAGCCCGGTCAGGGCCCACGCCCACCGCACGCGGGCGGCGGCCGGCCGCCGCGCCGTCACCCACGCCGTGGCCAGGCAGCCGCAGGCGGCGGCGAGGGCCGCGGCGAACAGCGCGACGTTGGAGGTGTTCTGCGCGGTGACCGGCCCGCCAGCGCCGGTGACGAGCGCGGCGAACAATGCTGCGGTGACGGTGGCGGCGGCGCCGCAGAGGATCGCGTACCCGCGGGTCGGGGCGGCGGCGCGCAGCAACGTGCCCAGCAATGTCGCCCCCTGTCGCCGATGTCGTCCAGTGACCTGCCAGATCGGGCGACAGGCGCGGGAGCTGAGGCGTCGGGCGGCCCGGCAACCGCACCGCACCCGGCCGGACCCGGCAGGACCGGGTGGGGACCGGGTGCGAGAGGGTCAGGCGAAGTCGAGCGGGTCGGCGAACAGCGGCTCGAACGCGAGTTCCGCGGCGCCGAGCAGGGCGGCGTCCTCGCCGAGGACCGGGGTGCGCAGCCGGACGTGCTCGCGGCAGGCGGGCAGGGCGTTGCGGTTGAGGCGGCTGCGCACCTGTGCGGCGGAGGCCAGGTACACCTCCCGCAGCGTGCCACCGAAGATGACCATCTCCGGGTTGAAGATGTTGACGAGGTTGGCCACGCCGAAGCCGAGCCAGTCGCCGACCTGCCGGACCGCCGCCTGCGCCGACGCGTCGCCGCGCCCGGCGGCGTCGACCACGGCGAGGATGCCCTCGCGCCCGGCGGACGGGTTGCGCCCGGCGGCCGCGAGCAGGGCGTGCTCGCCGATCTCGGTCTCCCAGCAGCCGTGCGAGCCGCAGCTGCACGGCTTGCCGGCCGGGTTGACGACCATGTGGCCGACCTCGCCGCCGTAGCCACCGTGGCCGGTGACGGGGCGCCCGGCGGCGATGATCCCGCCGCCGACGCCGGCGTCGCCGTACAGGTAGACGACGTTGTCGCAGCCGACGGCGGCGCCGCGGGCGTGCTCGGCGAGCGCGGCGAGGTCGGCGTTGTTGCGCACCTGCACCAGCGGCCGTCCCGGCTCGCCGGGGTCGGGGAGGTCGTCGTCGAGCAGGTCGTCGGGGTCGCCCCCGGTGCCGCCGGCCGCGGTGCGGGCCGGCGCTGCGACCCCGGCGTCGACCAGGTCGGCGTCGGGGGCCTGCCGCTGCGCCGGCACGGCGGCCGTGCCTCCGGTCGCGGATCCGGCGGGCACGCGCAGGCCGGTGGCGGGGAAGAGGTCGACGCCGGTGCTGACGATGACCTCGGCGAGGGCCTCGCCGAGCGGCTGGTCGACCCAGCCGAGCTCGGGGCCGAGCCGGACGAACCCGTCCTCGCGGCGCACCATGGCGGAGACCGCCGCGGCGCTGCCGACGAGCCGGGCGCCGGGCGGGGCGGCCTGCTGCATCTTGCGCACGAAGTCGGCGATCGGCGCGACGACCTGCGCGGCGCTGCGGTCGCCGCGTTCCCGCACCGCGGCGTGCCGGTCCAGCACGACGCCGCCGAGGCCGACGCGGGCCGCGACGATGCGGTCGACCTCGACGGCGAACGCGAAGACGTACACGTGCTCGGACTCGGGGCGCACGACCAGTGACGGGCGGCCCGCCCGGCCCCGCTGCTCGCGGGGCACGCCCTCGGTCACCAGCCCGGCGGCGGCGAGGTCGGCGGTCAGCGCGCCGATCGTGCTGCGGTTGAGTCCGAGGCTGGTGGTGAGGTCGGCGCGGGACATGGCGCCGTGGAGGTGCACGGAACGCAGGAGAGCACCGAGGTTGCTCCTACGGATCTCCTCCTGGCTGGGTCCGACGCGCATGCTCGACTTTCTCGTTGGTGGTGCCTGCCGCTAACCGTACGGCCGTCCTGCCGGCCGGAACAGAGCCGTTCCGGCAACGTGGCTCCCGGCGGGTACCCGCCTGGGGTGAGCCGGGGCCGGCCCTGTGGGGCCGGCAGGACGGTGCGGCTATCTCAGTCCGGCGGACGCGGCCCGTCGGCGCGACAGTGCGTCGATGCCGGCGGCGGCGAGCAGGACGACACCGGTGACGATGAACTTCTGCCCGGCGCTGTACTGCATGAGGCCCATGCCGTTCTCGATGACGGCGACGACCGCGCCGCCGAGGACCGCGTCGAGGACCCGGCCCTTGCCGCCGAAGAGGCTGGTGCCGCCGATGACGGCCGCGCCGACGGCGTAGAGCAGCACGTTGCTGCCGCCGGTGTTCGGGTCGACGGACGCCTGCCGCGACGCGGCGATGATGCCGCCGACCGCCGCCATCGCCGAGCAGACGACGAAGACGGAGATGCGGATCCCGTCGACGTTGATGCCGGCCCGGCGGGCCGCCTCCTTGTTGCCGCCGACGGCGTACAGGTGCCGGCCGTAGGCGGTGCGGCCCAGCACGAACGTCCAGACCACCAGCAGGATGCCGATGAGCAGGACGACCATCGGCACGCCCTTCTGCGAGAACAGGATGTTGCGGCCGCGCTCGAGGTTGAGCACGTAGACGCCGATGCCCATGAGCGCGGCGACGCCGCCGACCCGCAGCGTGACCACCGACATCGGCTCCACGGCCAGGCCGCGGCGGGCACGGCTGGCGCGCTTCCACAGCTGCAGCGCGGCGAGGGCGGCAATGGTGATGCCGTACAGGATCCAGCCCTGCAGCGGGGTGAACCGGCCGTCAAAGTTGATCTTCTTGATGGTCGGGTCGTCGACGGCGATGATCGTGCCGCCCTTGATGAGCAGCAGCACCGCACCCTGGAAGGCGAGGAACGCGGCGAGCGTCACCACGAACGACGGGATGCCGATCTTCGCCACCAGCAGGCCGATGACGACGCCGATCACGACGCCGGTGAGGATCGCGCCGAGGATCGCGACGTACCAGGGGAAGCCGTGCGTGGTCAGCAGGGTCGCCAGCACGGCCGCGCACACGCCGCTGGCGAAGCCGGCGGACAGGTCGATCTCACCGAGCAGCAGCACGAACACCAGGCCCATGGCGATGACCGTGATCGCGGCGCCCTGCGAGAGCAGGTTGGCGAAGTTGGCCGCGCTGAAGAACACCGGACGCGCGGCGGAGAAGATGATCGTCAGCACGACCAGGCCGAGGATCGCGGGCAGCGCGCCCATGTCCCCGCCGCGCACCTTCGCGAGGTACGTGCGGACGTAGAGCCCCAGCGTCGGCGCCTGACCACCGGACACCTTCTCCTCCGGCGGCACCGTGGACACGGTCATGACGTCACCTCCGCTGCGCTCCGGCGCCGCCCTGACCCGACACTGAGCCGATGATGCACGGCTCCTCCGCTTCGCTTCGGACCGTTCATACGGTCGCTCCGTTCTGGCGCAGCCCGAGGTCGCCGCTGCGACCGGCGGTGATGAGTTCCACGACCTGCGCGTGGGTGACGTCGCTGGCACTCACCTGGGCGCACATCTGCCCGAGGAACAGCGCGGCGATGCGGTCGGCGACCGCGAACACGTCGTTCATGTTGTGCGAGATGAGCACCACGGCGAGGCCGTTGTCGGCGAGGCGGCGCACCAGCTCGAGGACCTGGGCGGTCTGCGCGACGCCGAGGGCCGCGGTCGGCTCGTCGAGCACGACCAGGCGGTTGTTCCACAGCACGGCCTTGGCGATGGCGACGGTCTGCCGCTGGCCGCCGGACAGGCTCGACACGTGCTGGCGGACCGACTTGACGGTGCGCACCGACAGCCCCGCGAGGGTCTCCGCGGCCTTCTGCTCCATCGTGATGTCGTCCAGGACGATGCCGCTTTTGATCTCGCGGCCGAGGAACATGTTCTGGACGATGTCGAGGTTGTCGCAGAGCGCGAGGTCCTGGTAGACGATCTCGACCCCGAGCGCGGCAGCGTCGCGCGGCCCGTGGACGCTGACCGGCTTGCCGTCGAACAGGTACTCGCCGGAGTCGATCGAGTAGATCCCGCCGAGGCACTTGACCAGGGTGGACTTTCCGGCGCCGTTGTCGCCGACGAGGGCGGTGACCTGGCCGGCGTACGCGGAGAAGTCCACGTCGCGCAGGACCTGGACCGGTCCGAAGCTCTTGTTGAGCCCACGGACCTCCAGCAGAGGTGTGTCGGTCACGATGCTCCTTCTTGCATGTCCGACGGGTGGCCGTTCACAGGCGGCGACCCGGCGTCCGCAGCGGGGACTGCGGACGCCGGGCCCTGCGAACCGGTGGTTACTTGATGCCCGCCGCGGCGCACTTGGCGGCGAAGTCGCCGGTGCACAGTTCGGCGACCGTGACGTAGCCGTCGTCGACGACGTCCTTCACGTTGTCCTTCGTGATCGCCTTCGGGGTCAGCAGGACGGCGTCGACCTCACGCTTGCCCTCCGGGTCGGTCACCTTCTGCGAGGTGGCGCCCTTCTCGCCCTTGGCCAGGCCGATGGCGAGCTTGGCGGCCGCGTCGGCCTCCTGCTTGACGGCCTTGTAGACGGTCATGCACTGGTCGCCGTTGAGGATGTTCTGCAGGCCCTGCACGGTCGCGTCCTGGCCGGTGACCGGGACCTTGCCGTTGAGCTTCTGCTTCTTGAGGATGTTGATCGCGGCGTTGCCGAGGCCGTCGTTGGCGGCCAGGACGCCCGCGATGTTCGGCGTCGAGGTCAGCATCTGCTCGAACACGGTGCCGGCGGTGGTGTTGTCCCAATCGGGAACCCACTGGTCCGGGCCCTTGACGTACTCGTTGCTGTCGTACTTGGCCTTGAGCACGCCGTCGTAGCCCTGCTTGAACAGCGTGGCGTTGTTGTCGGTCTGGGAGCCGTTGAGCTCGGCGATGATCGGCTTGGTCGCCTTCGCGTCGGTGAGGCACTTGACCAGGCCCTCACCCTGCAGCTTGCCGACCGCGACGTTGTCGAAGCTGACGTAGTACGCCGCGGAGCCGCCCAGCGTGAGCCGGTCGTAGTCGATGGTGGCGACGCCGGCGGCCTTCGCCTTGTCCAGCACGGCCTTGCCGGTGCCGGAGTCCAGGTTGACGATCATGAGGACGTTGACGCCGCCCGTGATCATCTGCTCGGCGATGGTCTGGAACGCGGCCTTGTCGTTCTGCGCGTTCTGGATGTCGTAGTCGACGCCGGCGGTCTTGAACGCCTGCTCGAGGTATTTGCGGTCCGCGGTCTCCCAGCGGGCCGAGGACTTGCTGTCGGGCAGGATGACGCCGATCTTTGCCTTCTTGGCGTTGCCGCCGGTGCCGGGCTCGGCAGCCTTGTCGTCGCCGCAGGCGGTGAGCCCGCCGGTGGCGAGGACGCCTACCGCCAACAGGGAGAGGATCCCTTTGCGCATGTTGCACGGGTCCTTTCGGATATGCGCCTCGACCGGGCGCTAGGGGTGTTCGGGCGGAAGTCCACCGTCGGGGGTGGGGCATGGGGACGACGGTGATTGTTGTGTCCGGCAACGTATTCCCCCGTGGCCGGTGGGCACAAGGCCGCCACGATTTCGAAATTGTTGTTGCCGGTAACAATTGCGCAACGCGCCAGCAACGGCCTCCGCCACCATGATCATCTCGTGGCTCGGTTGCCAAGCGGTTGCGCAGAACGAGCAAGCTACGCGATGTTCCCGCTTTGCCACTTTCGCCACGGCTATCCTCGACTTCATGATCACTCCGCCGCTCGCGCCGGAGATCCTCGCCGAGTACCCGGAGCTGGCCGGCCTCGGCAGGACCGCCACCCGCCTGCACCCGCGACGCGGGACGCCGGGCGTCGGCGACAGCCACGCCGGCGGCCCCCTCGCCTGGCCCGCCGGCGAGCCCTGGCCGGTGTGCACCCAGCAGCTGCGCGACGGGCACCGCCACGCCCGGCCCAACCCGCTCGTGCCGGTCGCCCAGCTGTGGGCCTCCGACGTGCCCGACCTGCCCCGCAGCATCCCCGGCGGCCGCGCCGGCGCCGAGGGCTTCGACCTGCTGCAGGTGCTGTGGTGCCCGGTCGAACACCTCCGGCCCAGCCGCGGCCCAGCCGTGCAGGTGCGCCGCCGCCGCTCCGCGGACCTGCCCGGGGACCTGCTCACCGACCCGCCGCAGGGCGACGTCGAGCGGGCCGAGTGGATCCCGGTGCCGTGCGTGCTGCACCCGGAGCAGATCACCGACCGCCCCGGCGCCGACGCCCTGCCCGCCCCCGTGCGCGACCGCATGCCGCCCGGCGTGGCCGCCGGGTTCGTCGCACCCGGCTGGAAGGTCGGCGGCTACCCGCGCCGCCCCGGCCAGACCCCCTGCCCGCACTGCGGCAACCCGACCGACCTGCTGCTGCTCATCGCCGAGCAGGAGTACGACAGTGAGACGTACCACTGGATCCCGCTCGAGGAGCAGGACCTGGACTGGTCCGCGCCGCACGGCGACAGCCACCGGCGCCCGACCGGCCTGCGTCTCGACGGCGACCTGCACGTCTTCGCCTGCCCCGACTGCGGCACCGTCCACACCGTGTGACGGCGCGCCCGTGCGGCCGGCGGCGTCAGTACCGCGACAGCTGCGCGGTCGGCGACAGCACGATGCGCGGGTTCGCCGCCGGATCCAGCCAGCGCAGCAACGCCACCAGGTCCGGCTGGGCCAGGCTCACGCACCCGAGCGTCGGGTTGCCGTTGGACTGGTGCAGGAAGATCCCGGAGCCGCGCCCCGGCGTCGCCGGCATGTTGTACCGGATGACCGCGAAGTACGTGTACTGCGGGCTGATCTGCCACAGCGGCTCGCTCGGCCCGCCCGGGTCTGCCCCGTGGTGGAACGTGTTGTAGCCCGGCGAGGAGCTGTTCTCGTCCCACCAGTCGTCCTGCACGATCCGGTGGTAGGTGTAGCGGACCCCCGGGTCGGCGGCGATGCCGTACATGGTGGCGTCGAACGCGTACACCCCCGTCGGGGTCGTCTTGTCGCCCTCGTGCTTGTCGCCGCTGAAGCCGTTGCCGCCGATGCGGGCCGTCATCGCCGACAGCACCGGCCGCCAGACCCCGCCCGTCTTCGCATACGCCTGCAGGCTCGCCGTGGTCGCCGACACGCTCGCCGCCTGCACGATCACCACCTGGGTGGTGGTGCCCGGCAGGGTCCGCAACCGGGACGCGTCGTTCGCCGCGGCCGTCGTGCCGGCCGCGGCCGCCTTCTTCGACACCGACACCGACACCGACACCGACACCGACACCGACACCGACACCGACACCGACGGCGACGGCGACGGCGACAGCGGCCGGGACGGCGAGGTCGAGGCCGACACCGACGGTGACGCATCGACCGGCGGCGGCGCCTCGCTGGACGGTCCGGCGGTGGGGGAGGCGACCGGCCGGGCCGAGCCAGCAGGCTTCCCGCCACAGGCGGCCAGCACCGCCAGCACGGCAACGGTCGCGAGCATGGCCCGCAGGGCGCGTCGTCTGCGCTGGTCAACCGGCACGACACATAGTATCGATCCCATGCCGATCCGCCTGCCGATCCGCCTGATCCCGGTGCTCGCGCTGGTCCCGCTGCTGCTCGCGGGCTGCGGCGGCGGCACCGGCGGCACCCCGGCGAGCGGCGCACCCCCGTCACCCACCGTGTCGGCGACCTCCCCGGCGGCGCCACCGTCGCCGTCACCGTCGGCAACCGCCGCGTTCGTCGGCACGGTGGAGGTGCTGACGCCCGAGGTCCGGCAGCGGATGACCGGCGTGTCGTGGCGGCCGGGCTGCCCCGTCGGCCTCGACGACCTGCGCCTGCTGCGCCTGTCCTACGTCGACTTCACCGGCGCCCCGCAGGTCGGCGAGCTCGTCGTGCACCGGGCGATCGCCGACGCGGTCGTGCGGGTCTTCGCGAAGCTGTACGCGGCCCGCTTCCCGATCCGCAGCATGCGCACCATCGAGGCGTACGACGGCAGCGACGACGCCTCGATGGCGGCGGACAACACGTCGGGCTTCAACTGCCGCGACGTGCCCAACACCAAGCACTGGTCGAACCACGCCTACGGCCGGGCGATCGACATCAACACCGTCGAGAACCCCTACCTGCAGGCTAAACTGATCATGCCGCCGGCCGGCAAGGACTACCTCGACCGGCGCAACGTCAGGACCGGAATGATCGTGGCCGGCGACGCGGTCGTCACCGCGTTCAAGGCCGAAGGCTTCGCGTGGGGCGGCGCATGGCGCACCGGAGTGGACTACCAGCACTTCGAGAAGCCCGGGTGAGGCGGGGAGCACGGAGCTCGTAGCGCCGTTCGGGGGAGCCGCCCAGTGGCAAGGGATCGACATAATGTCGCCATGTCACGTACGGGGACCCTCCGTCTCATGCTCGCCGGCGCTCTTGTGCTCGTCCTGGGCGGCATCGCCACGACCGCCTACGCGTTGCGCGACGCCGCGTCGCAGACGCCGGACACGCCCTCCACCGGCGCGCAGGCCGCCTCGACCTCGCCGTCACCGGCGAAGCCGGCGTTCACCGGCTGGTCGGACCCGGAGCTGGTCGGCAAGCCGTACGGGACGAAGGTGCAGGGCCTGCTGACGTTCCGCGGCAACCCGACCCGCACCTACTACGGGCAGGGCCCGGTGCCGCGCACGATGCCGGTGCACAAGTGGCAGTTCCCGAAGACCGGCGGCATGTGCCGGATGTCGGAGGACAAGGGCAAGACGACGCAGTGGTGCGGCAACGGCTGGACCGGCCAGCCCGCGGTCTTCGAAAAGGACGGCCGGACCTGGGTCGTGTTCGGCGCGTACGACGGTGCCATCCACTTCCTGGACGCCGCCACCGGCGAACGCATCCTGCCGGACTTCCCGACCGGCGACATCATCAAGGGCACCGTGACGATGGACCCGGACGGCTACCCGCTGCTGTACTCCGGCTCCCGCGACAACTACTACCGGGTCATCGCCCTGGACCGCGACAAGCCCACCGAGCTGTGGAAACTGTCGGCGAGCGCGGTGAAGCCGACGATGTGGAACGACGACTGGGACGGCTCCGGCCTCATCATCGACGACTACCTGTTCGAGGGCGGCGAGAACAGCCAGTTCCACATCGTGAAGCTCAACCGCGGCTACGACGCCAACGGCAAGGTCACGGTGAACCCGAAGCTGGTGTTCAACACCCCCGGCTGGGACGAGCAGCTGCTCAAGGACTTCGGCGACACCAACGTCTCCATCGAGAACTCCGTGTCGATCTACAAGAACGTCGTGTACTTCGCCAACTCCGGCGGGCTCGTGCAGGGCTGGGACATCAGCGGGCTGAAGGAGGGCAAGACCCCCACCCGGGTGTTCCGCTTCTGGACCGGCGACGACACCGACGCCTCGATCGTCATCGACGAGGCCGGCTTCCTGTACGTCGGCTCCGAGTACGAGAAGGGCAACGCCCGCGCCAAGCAGGTCGGGCAGATGCTGAAGCTGGACCCGTCCAAGCCGGACAACCCGGTCGTGTGGTCGGTCAAGGACCAGGGCACCAAGCCGGCCGGCATCTGGGGCACCCCGGCGCTGTTCAAGGACATCGCGATCTTCGACACCACCGGCGGCGACGTGCTGGGCCTGGACCGCCAGACGGGCGCGGTCCGCTGGAAGTTCCACGTGCCGGGCAACGAGACCTGGCAGTCCCCGGTCGTCGTGGACGACACGCTCTTCATCGGCGACTGCTCCGGAGTCATGCACGCGTACGACGTCAAGGACACCAACGCCCAGCCGAAGCTCCTCTGGGAGATGAAGATCGGCGGCTGTATCGAGTCGACCCCCGCAGTCTGGAAGGGCGCCATGTACTTCGGCACCCGCGCCGGCGCGGTCCACTCCCTGTCGGTGTCCTGAAGTGTCCACCTAGTATCCTAGGAAGCCTCACGCACTGTGCGCACCGGCATAGGGGTCACCGCCTTGGACGCCCGCAGCTGGTCGTGCGGCTCATGGAGGTCGGCTGCCGTGAGTGGTTCTGCACGCGGGAGCACGCCCGGCTGCTCGTCCGGCAGGCCGTCGCGCTGACCCGGCGTGCTCTGGTCGAGCTGGCCGAGCTGCTGGCGGCCCGTATTGCACCGTTGCGATACTGCGTCGTGCTCCTCCCACGGGGTCGAACCGTTCAACGCGGTGGGTCTACTCGCGGGGATCCGTGAGCGCCAGGGGCCGCGGCGGTGCGGACGACCGGCTCGCCGACCTGGTGTGCCCCTGAAGGCGACCCGGGTCATGTTGAGGCCGTCCTGGCGTTCCTGGACGGCCTGCGACGGGGCCGGCGGCGATCTCGCCTGGCACCAGGTCCAGCTCCCACCTCTTATCCTAGCGTCCTAGGATGCGTTAGATGACGTGGCTACCGCCACGTCAGAACAAAAAGCGGCCGCTGCGCGGCAGATTTCCGTTTTTGCTTGCTCAGGGACCGCTGGGCGAGGTGGCCGGTGTGGAGGGCTGGTCGGCCAAGGGCTGCTGGCAGGCGACGACCGCGTCGAGGTGCCAGCCGAGTAGCTCGTAGGAGCGGAACGTCAGCACGGCGACGGTGTGGGCCTCGGCGTCGAAGGCGAGGTCGATGCGGTCGGGCCGCTCGTACACGCGGTGCAGGCCGGCGAGCAGGGTGCTGGAGTGGGCCTGGGCCCAGGCGGTCGCCAGTTGCTCCGGGGTGCGGGTTTCGCGGGTGGTGGGTGCGGCGGTCGCGCGGGCGGCGGCGATGCGGCTGTTCTTGGCGCACTGCAGCCGTGCGGCTGGGTCGGGGTCGGTCCCGCCGCCGGTCTGGCCGCCGCTGGTGTCGCCTCCGTCGTCGCCGATGGAGTTGATGTAGAGGATGAGGGCGACCGCGGCGAGACCCAGCCCGAGGAGGCGCAGAAGGTTACGGCGCACTCACCCAGAGTAGGCGACCAGGGGGAGTTGCGTCTCGGCTCGCCACTTGGCGATGCCGGAGGCGGGCAGGGTGTCGATGGGGTCGTAGTACGGGTAGGTGCGGTCGAGGTCCATGGACGAGTCCTCGATGGAGGTGCGGTAGTTCTTCGTCCAGTAGGTGATGCCGCGTTCCCGGTCGTACTCGGTGACCATGTGGACCCAGCGCTTGCCGACGAAGGGCACGTCGCAGACGATGCGCGGGGTGGCGTAGCCGGGCAGGTAGCCCATGATGTCGTGCTGGAGCTGCTGGGCCTGCCAGACGGCGACGCGCCAGTGCTCGGCGTTGGGGATCATGTCGCACATGTAGAAGTAGTACGGCAGGATGCCGGCCTCGCCCTGCAGTGCGAAGCACAGGTCGAGCAGGTCGGCGGCGGTGGCGTTGACGCCGCGCATGAGGACGCCCTGGTTGCGTACGTCGCGGACGCCGACCTCGAGGGCGGTGTGGGCGGCCTTGGCGACGAGCGGGGTGAGGGACTGGGCGTGGTTGACGTGGGTGTGGATGGCGAGGTTGACGCCGCGGCGGGCGGCGGTGCGGGCGACGCGTTCGAGGCCTTCGACGACGGTGGGCTGCAGCCAGTGCTGGGGCAGGCCGGCGAGGGCCTTGGTGGCGAGGCGGATGTCGCGGATGGTGTCGATGGCGAGCAGTCGCATGAGGAAGGTCTCGAGCTGGGGCCAGGGGACGTTGGCGACGTCCCCGCCGGAGACGACGACGTCGCGGACGCCGGGTTGCCCCTTGAGGTAGTTGATCATGGCGTCGTAGCGGTCGACGGGCTTGAGGGAGAGCTTGAGTTTGGCGACGGCGGGAGTGCTGTTGCCGACGAGGTCCATGCGGGTGCAGTGGCCGCAGTACTGGGGGCAGGTGGACAGCAGTTCGGCGAGGACCTTGGTGGGGTAGCGGTGGGTGAGGCCTTCGGCGACCCACATGTCGTGTTCGTGGAGTGAGTCGCGGCTGGCGTGAGGGTGGGAGGGGAAGTCGGTGAGCCGGTCGGAGGCGACGGGCAGCATGTAGCGGCGGATGGGGTCGGCGAGGAGGGTTTTGTCGGTGATCTCGCCGGTGGGGACCATCGTGTTGATCATTTGGGGTGGGACGAGCATCGACATGGTGGCCTGGTTGGCCTGGTCGAGGGCGAGGTCGTCGTAGAAGTCGGCGGAGATGAGGTCGCCGTAGACGGTGCGCAGCTGGTTGATGTTCTTGACGCAGTGGGCCCGTTGCCATTGGGCGGATTCCCATTCGTCGCGGGTGACGTCGCGCCAGCCGGGGAGGCGCCGCCAGTCCGGCTCGACGAGCTCGTGGCGTTGATACGCGTACGGCTGCACGACACACCTCCAGAAATTCTCCGCTAGAACCGTCACACTAGCGAAGATTCTTCGGAGTATCGAGTCGTGGCGGGAGATCCTTCTGTCTGTCATCCGGCTGGGCGGAAAAGCGGAGCCTGTGACATGACGGTGGGTCACCGCCGGTCACGCTTACGGTGGCGGTCCGCAACCGAACCGCAACCCGAGCGATGCCCGAGGTCTCATGAACCACCGTTGGTCGATCCGCGCGAAGATCAATGCGATGCTGGCGATCCCGATCGTCATGCTCGCGGCGATCTGGTTGTTCGCGGTGAGCTTCACCCTTCAGCCGGCCCTGGACCTGCGCAACTCGAAGCTGGTCGCGGACAAGGTGACCGAGCCGGCGGAGGCGATGGTCGAGCAGCTGCAGGTCGAGCGGCAGCTGACGACCGTGTACGTGGCCGGTGGCCGCAAGGACGCGGCGGCGGTGCGGGAGCAGCGCGCGAGGACCGACGTGGCGGTGGCGGCGTTCCGGCAGCTGGCCGCGGACGGGGACCTGCAGGATGTGGCGAGCGAGGAGTCGAAGCAGGCGATCGCGTCGTCGGTGCGGGCGTTGGACGGGTTGCCGCAGCTGCGGCAGCTCGCCGACGGTGGCGGGCAGTCCAGTGCGGTGCGGCAGGCGTACTCGGCGATCATCACCGGCACGTACGGCATCGCGGAGTCGGTGACGAACCACCAGGACTCCGAGGTGACCGAGGAGGCGACGGGCGTGTTCGTGCTCGGCCTGTCGCGGGACCTGTTCTCGCAGGAGGACGCGCTGGTCACCGAGGCGGCGGTGAGCAACGTGTTCACGCCGCAGGCGCACACGGAGCTGGTGGCGCTGGTCGGGCAGCAGCGGCTGATCCTGCCGTACGGGGTGACGCTGCTGCCGGCGCGGACGCAGGCGCAGTTCGGTGCGTTGTCCGGTGGTGGGGCGATGCTGAAGCTGACGCAGCTGGAGAACCAGCTGCTGGGCACGGCGCCGGGGCCGGCGGAGGCGGCGGGGATCGACCTGCGGGCGTGGCGGTCGGCGTTCGACCCGGTGAACGTGGAGCTGAAGAACTTCCGGGCGCAGGTGCAGCGGCACAACGTACAGGCGGCGCAGGACGCGTCGGACGCGATCTTCCTGCGGCTGGGGGTGGCGGGTGCGCTGGGTCTGCTGGCGGTGGTGCTGACGCTGGTGCTGTCGGTGCGGATCGGTCGGTCCCTGGCCCGGCGGCTGGACGGGCTGCGGGTGGCGGCGCTGGAGCTGGCGGACGAGCGGCTGCCGTCGGTGGTGGCGCGGCTGCGCCGGGGTGTGCAGGTGGACGTGTCGGCGGAGGTGCCGCCGTTGCGGCTGGGCTCGGACGAGATCGGTCAGGTGGGTGAGGCGTTCAACTGAGTGAGATCCGGCCGTTGCAGACGGAGGAGTCGTTGACGGCGGCGGGGATCGGCACGGACGATCTGACCGGGGTGGAGCGCAAGTCGACCACGACGGTGGCGATGGACTTCGGGCGGATCACGATCGGGCAGGACGTGGTGCTGTACCTGTTCGGTACGCCGGGGCAGGACCGGTTCTGGTTCCTGTGGGACGAGCTGGCGCTGGGTGCGTTGGGGGCGGTGGTGCTGGCCGATACGCGCCGGTTGGCGGACTGCTTCCCGTCGATCGACTACTTCGAGCGGCGGGGCACGCCGTTCGTGGTGGCGGTGAACTGTTTCGAGGATGCGTCGGCGTACACGGAGGCGGAGGTGCGGGAGGCTCTGGATCTGGACGGGCATGTGCCGTTGCTGTTGTGTGATGCGCGGGACCGGGAGTCGAGCAAGGCGGTGCTGATCGGCCTGGTGGAGCATGTGTTGACGCTGTCGACCACCCCGGTACGGTAGTTTTTCCCGCCTGTTCGCTGGTGTGCCGGAAAATCTTCGGCTAACTTGTGGCAGTGCGGGAAATGACTTCGCCGATCGGGTTGCATCGGGTGCTGGCGCCGGCCGGGGTGCTGCCCCAGGCCGCGGACCGGCTGGACCCTGACCCGGTCATCGGCGCCGACGAGGTCCGCATCCGGGTGCGGCGGCTCAACCTGGACGCCGCGTCGTTCCATCAGTTGCGCACCGAGCATGCCGGCGACGGCGGGAAGATCCGCGCCGCGGTGCTGGACATCGTCGGCAGCCGCGGCAAGATGCACAACCCGGTCACCGGCTCCGGCGGGATGCTCATCGGCACCGTCGAGGCCGTCGGCCCGGACTCGCCGCTGGGGCTGCGGGTCGGGGACCAGGTGGCGACGCTGGTGTCGTTGACGCTGACGCCGCTGCACATCGCCGACGGGCTGCGCGACTGGGACGGGCTGTCGGAGCAGGTGCCGTGCGACGGGCACGCGATCCTGTTCGCCCGGTCGATCGCCGCGGTGCTGCCCGGCGACCTGGACCCGCAGCTGGCGCTCGCGGTGCTGGACGTGTGCGGGGCGCCGGCGCTGGTCGCCCGGGTCGTGCGCCAGTCCCTGCACACCCGCACCCAGACGGACGGCACGGTGGCGGAGTCGGGCAGGCCGCTGACGGTGGCGGTGCTCGGCGCGGCCGGCAAGAGCGGCTCCCTGGCCCTGGCCGCGGCCCGCGACGCCGCCCGGGAAGCGACCGGCCGCGGCGGCAGTGGGGACGCGGGCGGCCACCTGGCGGTCCGTACCGTCGGCGTGGTCCGCGACGACGCCGAACGGGCCCGGCTCACCGCCGCCGGCCTCGCCGACACCGTGCTCATCGCCGATGCCCGCGACGCCGTCGGGCTTGCCGCCGCCCTCGACGGCGCGGCCGGCGGCGGTGCGGGCGCCGGGGCCGCGGACGTCACCGTCGTCTGCGTCGACGTCCCCGGCTGCGAACACGCCGCGATCCTGGCCACCGCCCCCGGCGGCACTGTGATCTTCTTCTCCATGGCCACGTCGTTCCCCGCCGCCGCGCTCGGCGCCGAAGGGCTCGCCGCCGACGTGACCATGCTCATCGGCAACGGGTACGTGCCCGGCCACGCCGACTACGCGCTGCGGCTGCTGCGCGGCGACAGCGGCGACAGCGGCGCCAGTAGTGGTGTCAGTAGTGGTGTCAGGGCCCTCTTTGAGGCGCGGCTGGGGGCCGAAGCGCCGCCCGGGTTGGCAGACTGAGCCGCATGCGAACCCTCTTCCGTGACGGCCGCGTCCACACCCCGGCCGACCCGTCCGCGACCGCGATGCTCGTCGACGGTGACACGATCGCCTGGCTCGGCCCGACCGCCGACGCGCCGAGCGTCGCCGGCGGCCGCGTCGACCGGGTCGTGGACCTCGACGGGGCCCTGGTCACCCCGGCGTTCGTCGACGCGCACGTGCACACCACGGCGACCGGGTTCACGCTGCGCGGGCTGAACCTCGCCGGCACCCGCTCCCGGGCGGCGGTCCTGGACGCGGTCGCCGCGCACGCCGCGACGCTGCCGGCGGACGCGATCGTCATCGGGCACGGCTGGGACGAGTCCGGGTGGGCCGACCAGCGGACCCCGACCGCGGCGGAGCTCGACCGGGCCGGCGGCGGCCGCGGCGTGTACCTGTCCCGGGCGTGCGTGCACGCGGCGCTGGTGTCCAGCGGGCTGCTCACCGGGCAGGTGCGGGCGGCGGCCGGGTACGACGCGTCCGGGTGGCTGCGCCGCGACGCGCATCACCTGGTGCGGGAGGTCGCGTTCGGGTCGGTGACGCACGCGCAGGTCCTCGACGCGCAACGGGCCGCGCTCGCCCACGCCGCGTCGCTGGGGATCGCGTCGGTGCACGAGTGCGGCGGGCCCGGCACGTCCGGCGAGGCGGACTTCGTCGCGGCGTTGTCGCACGGCGACGGGTACCCGCAGGTGTTCGGGCTGTGGGGCGAGCCGAACGCGGCCGCGAAAGCCAGGGAGCTCGGTGCGGTCGGCGCGGCCGGGGACCTGTACGCCGACGGTGCGCTCGGCGCCCGCACCGCGCACCTGCGCAGCGCCTACCTGGACGGGGCCGCCGGTGCGGCCGGCAGTGAGGGCGGCGGGGAGCACGGGCACGGGTACCTGAGCGCGGCGCAGGTCACGGAGCACCTGGTGGACTGCGCGAAGCACGGGGTGCAGGGCGGGTTCCACGCCATCGGCGACCAGGCGATCGCGACGGTCCTGGACGGGTTCGCGGGCGCCGCGAAACGGGTCGGGCTGGAGCGGATCCGGGCCGGGCGGCACCGCATCGAGCACGTGGAGCTGCTGGACAAGGCGTTGATCGCGGGGCTGGTCGACCACGGGATCGTGGCCAGTGTGCAGCCGGCGTTCGACCGGTTGTGGGGCGGTGAGCACGGCATGTACGCGCAGCGGCTCGGCAAGGCCCGGTCGCTGGCGTCGAACCCGATCGGGGCCCTGGCGGGGGTGGGGGTGCTGCTGGCGTTCGGGTCGGACTCGCCGGTGACGGACCTGGACCCGTGGGGGTCGTGCCGGGCGGCGATGCGGCACCACAACCCGGTGCAGCGTATCGGGGCGAAGGCGGCGTTCGCGGCGCACACCCGCGGCGGGTGGCGGGCCGTCGGCGTCGACGACGAGGGGGTGCTGAACCCGGGCTGGTCGGCGACGTTCACGGTGTGGGACACGACGGAGGACATCAGCGAGGTGCTGCACACGGAGGACAACCCGCGGGCGCGGGTGACGGTGCTGCGGGGCCGGCCGATCCATGTCAGGCAGGAGCCGCGGTGAGCAAGCTGAAACTGGACCGGCGCACGGTCGCGACCGCGCGGCGGCTGGCGGCCGCCGCCGGGAAGCCGGTGGTGGAGCTGGCACGGTCGCACACGACGGTGTCGGTGGAGCGGGCGACGCTGCGGCTGGCCGGGATCAGCGGCGCGGACCCGGACGGGATCCCGTGGGTGAACCGGCTCGTGGACACGGTCGTGGAGCAGGTCGGGCTCGAGCACGGGGTGACCGGGCCGGTGTTCGAGGCGCTGCTGCGCGACGGGCACCAGGATTTGACGTTGCTGGCGCAGAAGGCGGCGGCGGGCAGTGTCACGTTCCGCGAACCCCGGGCCGGTGCGGTACCGGCGGCGGCGCGGCGGGCCGGGACCCGGGCGGTGAAAGCGGGGCTGGCGCGTATCGACCGGCGCCGTGCGGAGCGGGAGCGGCTGATCCGCCGGCACGGCGACCCGCGGCAGCGGCCGTGGATCTACCTGATCGTCGCGACCGGTGACATCCATGAGGACATCCCGCAGGCGCAGGCGGCGGCGCGGGCGGGTGCGGACGTGATCGCGGTGATCCGTTCGACCGGGCAGTCGCTGCTGGACTACGTGCCGGAGGGCGCGACCCGGGAAGGGTTCGCCGGGACGTACGCGACGCAGGAGAACTTCCGGCTGATGCGGGCGGCGCTGGACGACACGTCGAAGGAGGTCGGCCGGTACGTGCGGCTGACGAACTACGCGTCGGGGCTGTGCATGCCGGAGATCGCGACGCTCGCCGGGCTGGAACGGCTCGACATGATGCTCAACGACTCGATGTACGGGATCCTGTTCCGGGACATCAACCCGATCCGCACGTTCGTCGACCAGCGGTTCTCCCGGCAGGTCCACGCCCGGGCCGGGATCATCATCAACACCGGTGAGGACAACTACCTCACGACCGCGGACGCGGTCGACGCGGCGCACACGGTGACGGTGTCGCAGCTGCTCAACGAGTACTTCGCGCACGAGGCGGGGCTTGCGGACTGGCAGCTGGGGCTGGGGCACGCGTTCGAGATCAACCCGGACCTGCCGGAGTCGTTCCGGTTGGAGCTGGCGCATGCGCTGCTGGCGCGGGAACTGTTCCCGGACGCGCCGCTGAAGTGGATGCCGCCGACGAAACACATGACCGGTGACGTGTTCCGCGGCAACCTCCTCGACGGGTTCTTCAACCTCGCCGGGGTCCTGACCGGGCAGGGGATCCTGCTGGTGGGGATGATGACGGAGGCGGTGGTGACGCCGTGGCTGTCGGACCGGGACATCGCGCTGCAGAACGTGCGGTACGTGCTGGGCGCCGCCGGGAACCTGCACGAGGACTTCACGCCCGGGCCGTTCATCCGGCAGCGGGCGCACACGGTGCTGGACGAGGCGGTGACATTGCTGCGGCAGATCGGCAGGCAGGGGCTGCTGACCGCGATCGGTGAGGGCACGTTCGGGATCATGCGCCGCCCCGCCGACCGGGGCAAAGGCCTCGACGGGGTCGCCGCGCGCGGCCCCGGGTACTGGAACCCGGCGATCGAACTGCTCGACGCGCAGGAGGGACCGGCATGAGCGCCGTGGTGCGGCCGTACGGGGACACCACCGGCGACGGCATGGTGCAGGTGAGTTTCACGCTGCCGCTCACCGCCGACAAACGCGGTGAGGGCGCGGCGTTGCAGCTGGCCGGGAAGATGGGCATCGACCCGGCGATGGTCGTGCACACCCGGGCGATCGGTGAGCAGCACACGTTCTTCGTCGTGTACGGGCGGGTCAACCATCTCGTCGAACCCGGCAAGGTGATCGTCGCTGAACGTGACTACCCGCTGCTGTCGGCGAAAGAGGTCAACGCGGCGATCCGGGCGAAGCTGCGCCGCAAACTCGTCGTCGTCGGTGCGTGCATCGGCACCGACGCGCACACCGTCGGTATCGACGCCATCCTCAACGTGAAAGGCATCGCCGGTGAGAAAGGCCTCGAGTACTACCGGGAGTGCCGGGTGGTGAACCTCGGCGCGCAGGTCGCGGTCCCCGCGCTCGTCGAGCACGCCCGCGCGGAGAAGGCCGACGCGGTCCTGGTCAGTCAGGTCGTCACGCAACGCGACGCGCACCTTTCCAATACGCGGGAGATGTCGGCGGCGTTCCGGGAGGCGTTCCCGGCGGCGCGGCGGCCGCTGCTCGTCGTCGGCGGGCCCCGCTTCGACGAGCTGCAGACCGCTGACCTCGGCGTCGACCGGATCTTCGGGCGGGGCACCACCCCGCGGGAGGTCGCCTCGTACCTCGTGCACGCGGTCGGTGCCCGGTGACCGGCGCGCAGGTCGGGGTGCAGGTGGTGCACCGGCGGTACGTGCCGTACTCGCATGCGCATTACGCGGGGAACCTCGTCGACGGCGCGTACAGCCTGGCGCTGTTCGGTGACGTCGCCACCGAGCTGTGCATCCGCACCGACGGTGACGAGGGCCTGTTCGCCGGGTACTCGACGGTCGCGTTCCACGCGCCGGTCCACGCCGGTGACGTGCTGGAGGTGACCGCGACGATCACCCGGGTCGGGACCCGGTCCAGGACCGTCGACTTCGCGTGTCACGTCGTGTGCCGGGGTACGCCGCAGGTGCGTTCGTCGGCGGCGCAGGTGCTGGACCCGCCGCTGCTGGCGGTGTCGGCGACCGGCACCGTCGTCGTGCCGTAACCGCCGGGGTGCTGTGGTGCTGGTCGCGTGTGTGGACGTCGGGTCGACGGACACGAAACTCGCCGTCGTCGACGTCACCGACGGCACCCTCGTGCGGACCGGCACCCACCCGACGACCGGCGGTGACGTCCTGCACGGCGTCGACGCGCTGCTCGCCGACGCGCGGGCGCACGCCGGGCCGGCCACGGACGTGTACTGCTGCTCGTCGGCCGGGGGTGGGCTGCGCCTGGCGGTGATCGGGTACGAGGCGCTGGTGTCCGCCGACGCCGCGCACCGGGTCGCGTTGTCGGCGGGGGCGCGGGTCGTGCACGTCGCCGCCGGTCCGCAGGACCCCGCCGGGATCCGGGCCGTGCGCGCGGACCGGCCCGACGTGCTGCTGCTCGTCGGCGGCACCGACGGCGGCGACGGTGACGTGCTGCTGCACAACGCGCGGCGGGTCGCCGCGGCCCGGTGGCGGGTTCCGGTCGTCGTGGCCGGCAACAGCGACGTGCGGGACACCGCCGTGGACGTGCTGACGGGGCGGGGGGTGCCGGCGGTCGGCGCCGGGAACGTGCTGCCCCGCATCGGGGTGCTGGACCCGGGCCCGGCCCGCGCCGCGATCCGTGACGTGTTCCTGCGGCACGTCATCGGCGGCAAGCACCTGTCGCGCGGGCCGAGGTTCCCGCGGCTGGTGCGGATGGCGACCCCGGACGCGGTCCTCACCGGCGTGTCCCTGTTCGCCGACGGGCTCGCCGGCGCCCGCCCCGACGGCTGCGATCTGCTGGTCGTGGACGTCGGTGGGGCGACCACCGACGTGTACAGCTGCCTCGTGCCCGACGGCGGCGACGGCGGGGGCGGGGTCGCGGGGACGCTGTGGCGGGCCAGGACCGTCGAAGGGGACCTCGGGGTGCGGTGGAACGTCGACGGGGTCCACGCCGCCGCCGCCCGTGAACGCGTCACCGTCGCCGGCGGTGACCTCGGCGTCGCCGCCGCCGCGGCCGTCATCGGGGTGCGCCGGCACGCGCGCAGCGGCCGGGACCTGCGCAACGTCGGCACGCTCGTCGCGTCCGGTGGCGTGTTCCGGCACGCCGACCCGGCCGCGGCCCGCGCCGCGCTGCACCCCGTCGTGCACGACCACGCCGGCGGGTGGGCGCTGCCCCGCGCACCGCACGTCACCGTCGACGACCGGTACGTCCTTGCCCCCGCGGGGCTCCTCGCCGCCGAACACCCGGCCGCCGCCGCGGCGCTGCTGCGCGCGTACCTGCACAGCGGGTGACGGGCGGGGCAGCCGTACACTCCGGGCGGCGGGTCATCCGCGGCGGGTGAACGAGGCCCGACACACCGCACCCCGAGCACCCGACACGCCGATCGGGGTGAATTACATTGCATGCGACGGTTGACAGGGCCCCCCGCCGAGCGCGTAACGTCTTTGCGTCCTACTTCGGCGCGGGTGACCACGGTTCGCTACTCCCCAACGCCCACTGACCGGACGTCCCCGTCAACCGACGGGACGCCACCGGATCCAGCGGGCGGGGGTCGGCGGGGGCCGCGGGCCGGGCATCCACCGGTGTCAGGGCAGGGGGGTCACGCGACCAGTAGACAACGGCACGTCCCGGGCAGCCAGCCCGCGCCGCGCCGGAACGAAGGCCGCGCCCGCACACTCCTGCGGCACCGGCCGGACAAGGGCCTGGGAGCGCGGGCCGCGACCTCGGTCGCGGCCCGATTTCCGCCCCGAAGCGCACCACCGCCACGGCCGCCCCCGCAGGCAGCCGCCCGGCGGGCACCGGCAACGGTCGCGAGGGTGTGGTGACGGCCGGCCCGGCACGTGATAGGGGCCCATGTCAGGGGCGTACGTCAGGGCCCAGGTCAGCGGCCCTTGTCACGGGCCGGGCACAGTCCAGCCACATCCCAGCACATTCACAGCGGCGGGCACCACCGCCGGTTCCCTGTCCGGCGTGCCGGGGCCGCATAATTGGCGCCGCGGGCCGCACCGGCGCGCAGGCCCTGCCCCACCCGAGCGGTGGGGGTGGCGGGCCGCTCGACACGGCAGGGGATGGCGCAGGTGACCTTGGTCAGCACCGGCAGCGCGGCAGACAGCCCAGGCAGCCCAGAAAGGCAGGGCAGCCCGGCGCCGGACGTTGCTACCCCGACTGCCCCGGCCGGTCGCCTCTTGCCGGCGCCGCTGCCGCTGTGGGCCGCCACGCTCCTCGCCGCCGCTGCCGGGCCGGTGATGCTCGTCGCGTTCCCCCCGTACGGGTGGTGGTGGTGCGCGCCGATCGCGGTCGCCGCCGCCGCTGTCGCCGTGCACGGGCGGCGGCTGCGGGCCGGGTTCGGGCTCGGGGTCCTCACCGGCGCCGGGTTCTTCACGCCGCTGCTGTCATGGACGAACCTGCACACCGGCATGGTGCCGTGGCTGCTGCTGTCGACGCTGCAGGCACTGTTCATCGGGCTGCTCGGCGCCGCCACCGCCTGGATCAGCCCGCTGCGGGCCCGGGCGTGGCTGTGGGCGCCGGCGCTCGCCGCCGCGTGGACCGCGCAGGAAGCGTTACGGGACCGGGCCCCGTTCGGCGGGTTCCCGTGGGGGCGGCTCGCGTTCAGCCAGGACACGTCACCGCTGCTGCGGCTCGCCGCCGCCGGCGGTGCCCCGCTCGTCACGTTCGCCGTCGCGCTCACCGGTGCCCTCCTCGCTGTGCCGTTGCTGCGTACCAGCACACCCCACGACGCGGCCGGGACCACTGTCACCCGCGGGTGGAGTCGCAGGGTGAACCTGGTCGCCGGGCCCGCCGCCGCGGTGCTGCTCGTCGCCGCGGCGCTGCTCGCGCCGGTGCACCGGCCCGGTGGCGGCGGCGTGTACGTGGCGGTGGTGCAGGGCAACGTGCCGCGGCTCGGCCTGGACTTCAACGAGCAGCGCCGCGCCGTGCTCGACAACCACGTGCGCGCCACCGTCGAACTGGGCCGGGCCGTCACGCAGGACGGTGCCCGCCGCCCCGACCTCGTCGTGTGGCCGGAGAACTCCTCCGACATCGACCCGCTGCGCAACGCCGACGCCGCCGCCGCGATCAGCACCGCCGCCCGCGCCGTCGGCGTGCCGATCCTCGTCGGGGCCGTCCTCACCGACCCCGGCGTCGGTGTCGAGAACGCCGGTCTCGTCTGGGAACCCGACGTCGACGCGGCCGGCAACCCGCGGCAGGGCGGCGTGTCGGCGCGGTACACGAAACGGCACCCGGTGCCGTTCGCCGAGACGATGCCGCTGCGGGACATCGCCCGCATCGTCAGCAAAGAGGTCGACCGGGTCTCCGACATGACCCCCGGGCACACGCCCGGGGTGCTGAGGGTCGGGCCGGCGACCGTCGGTGACGTCATCTGCTTCGAGGTCGCCTACGACGGGCTCGTCCGCGACACCGTCACCGGCGGGGCGCAGCTGCTGGCGGTACAGACGAACAACGCCACGTTCGACGAGGCCGAAGCCCGCCAGCAGCTGGCGATGGTGCGGCTGCGGGCCGTCGAACACGGCCGGGACGCGCTCATGGCCTCCACCGTCGGGATCAGCGCGTTCGTCGACGCCGCCGGCGGCACCCACCAGGAGACCCGGTTCAACGACGCTGCCGTGATCGTCGGTGAGGTGCGCCTCGGCAGCGGGCGGACGCTCGCCACGACGCTGGGCGCGGGTCCCGAATATGTGATCGTGGTGCTGGGTATTGCCGCACTGGTGGCCGCCGCCGCCGTCCGGCGGCGCGACCGGCGCCAACCGACCGAGGAGGACGTGTGAGCGCAACCGACCGAGGCGTGAACCTGTACCCCGGGGTCGGCAGGGTCCTCGTCATCATCCCCACCTACAACGAGGCCGACAACCTGCGGCTCATCGTCGGGCGGGTCCGGGCCGCCACCCCTGCCGTCGACGTCCTCGTCGCCGACGACAACAGTCCCGACGGCACCGGGCGCATCGCCGATGAGCTCGCCGCCGCCGACCCGGCCGTGCACGTGCTGCACCGGCCCGGCAAGCAGGGGCTCGGCGCGGCGTACCTGGCAGGGTTCGCGTGGGGCAGCGACCAGGGCTACGACGCGGTCGTGGAGATGGACGCCGACGGGTCGCACGCCCCGGAGGAACTGTCGCGGCTGCTCGACGCGCTCGGCGACGCCGACGTCGTGCTCGGCTCCCGCTACGTCACCGGCGGCAAGACCGTCGGATGGCCGTGGCACCGGCACCTGATCTCCCGCAGCGGCAACGTGTACGTGCGGCTGGCGCTCGGCATGCCGCTGCGGGACGCGACCGGCGGGTACCGTGCCTACCGCACCACCGTCCTGGACAAGATCGACCTCGGTTCGATCGAGTCGCAGGGGTACTGTTTCCAGGTCGACCTGGCATGGCGGGCGCACCGCAACGGGTTCCGGGTGCAGGAGGTGCCGATCACGTTCACCGAACGGCAGCGCGGGCACTCGAAGATGAGCTCGTCGATCGTGCAGGAAGCGTTGTGGCGGGTCACCGTGTGGGGTGCGGCCGCCCGGTGGGAGGCGCTGCGACGCGCCGCCGCCGGCGGTAGGTCCCGTGACGCGCGTGCCGACGCCAGGCAGCGGACCCGGCAGAACAGTTGAGGTGTGACGATGCGGGTGTTCGGATTCGCCGCTGCCGGGGCGCTGCTGCTGGTCATCGCCGAGATCGTCGTGTTCGTGCTCGTCGCGCACGCGATCGGCTGGTGGTGGGCGGTCCTCGCCGGGATCGTGACCACGGTGCTCGGAGCGGTGCTGCTCAAACGTGAAGGGGTCCGGGCGTGGCAGCGGCTGCGGTCCGCGGTCAACGAAGGGCGCCCACCCGGCGGTGACGCCGGCACCGGTGTCGCCGGGCTCGCCGGGGCGCTGCTGCTGCTCGGCCCCGGGTTCATCACCGACACCGTCGGGTTGCTGCTGCTCGTGCCGCCGGTGCGGGCGTTCACCGGGCGGCGGATCCGGCAGGCGACCGAGGCGCGGATCTCCGCCGCCGCGGCCGGGGACCTGTTCGGCCCCAGGATCGTCAAGGCGACCCGCGCCGAACCGGGGCCCGTGCCGGTGCAGCCCGGCGCCGGTGACGTCGTGCAGGGCGAGGTCCTCGAAGGTGACGTGATCGACCCGCAGCACCGCCACCACAGCGCGTGAAGGCCCGCCCCGTCACCGTCGGTGGGCTCGCCGCCGGCATCGCCGCCCGGGTGGCCACGACCCACGCGACCCGGGTCGCGGTCGACGGGGCACCGACCGCCGGTGGGGCCGCCCTCGCCGACCGGGTCGTCGCGCAGATCGACGCCGACGGCGGGCACGCGGTGCACATCCCCGCCGGTGGGTTCCTGCGGCAGGCGTCGCTGCGGCTGGAGCGTGGCCGTACCAACCCTGACGCGTACTACGAGGACTGGCTGGACCTGCGGGCGATCACCCGTGAGGTGCTGACCCCCGCCGCGGCGGGCGGCACCGGACGGGTCCTGCCGTCGCTGTGGGACCCGGTCACCGACCGGGCGACCCGCGCCGCGTACCTGCAGCTGCCCGCCGGGACGGTCGTCGTGATGTCGGGCACGATGCTGCTCGGCGCCGGTCTCGACTTCGACGTCACCGTCCACCTGGCGCAGACCGCGGCGGCGATCGCGCGGCGCACCCCGGCGGAAATGCAGTGGACGTTGCCGGCGTTCCAGCGCTACGACGAGGAGGTGATGCCGCAGGCCCTCGCCGACATCGTCGTGCGCGCCGACGACCCCCGCCACCCGGCGCTCGTGCTGTGACCGGCGCGTTCGTGCCCGGGGTGCGGCTGTGTGAGGTGTTCTACCGGGACGCGGTCCGGCCGCTGCTGGACCGGCACTTCCCCGGGCTGCCGCACGCCGCCGCGCGCATCGGGCCCGGCAGCGACGTGCTCGGCTACGACACGCCGCGGTCCACCGACCACGACTGGGGGCCGCAGCTCACCCTGGTCCTCGACCCCGCCGACCACGCCCGGCACGCCGCCGCGGTCGACGCGACCCTGCGGCAGCGGCTGCCGAAACACGTGCTGGGGTGGCCGACGCATTTCACGCCGCCGGACGCGCGGGTGCGGGTGATGACCGCGACCGGCGGGCCCGTCGCGCACCGCGTCGACATCACCACCGTGGCCGGGTGGACCCGGACCCGGTTCGGGGCGCCGTTCACCGGGACCCTGCTGGACTGGCTCGCCACCCCACGCAGGTGTTCGCCGAAACCGTCGGCGGTGCCGTCTACCACGACGACCACGGCGAGCTGACCGCGTTGCGGGACCTGGTCGCCTGGTACCCGACGGACGTGTGGCGGTACGTGCTGGCCGCGCAGTGGACGCATCTGGCGCAGGAGGAGGCGTTCCCCGGCCGGGCCCTCGAGGCCGGTGACGTGCTCGGCGCGCGGGTCGTCACCGCACGGCTCGTCCGGCAGCTGATGCGGCTGCGGCTGCTGCAGGCGCGGCGGTGGCCGCCGTACAGCAAATGGCTCGGCACCGCCCACGCCGCGCTGCCCGGACCCGGCATCGACGTCGACGACGTGTGCGGGGCGCTGGAGGACACCGCACGGCGGCAGAACACCCTCGGGCTGTGCGCGGCCCTGGAGACGGCCCGCCGGCCGTACTTCGACCGGCCGTATCAGGTGATCGACGCCGGCCGGTACGCGGCCGCGTTGACCGCCGCGATCAGCGACCCGGCCGTCGCCGTGCTGCCACCCGTCGGCGGCATCGACCAGTACGCCGACAGCAGCGACCTGCTCTGCCGTGCCGACCTGCGCCGCGCGGTCGCCGCCGCCGTCCTGCACACCGCAGGCGGGACCGCGGCCCCCGGCGCGCCGGTCCTGGGCACGGGGTGACCATGGACGGGCTACCGTCG
This sequence comes from Dactylosporangium sp. NPDC050688, assembly GCF_040654515.1. Classification (NCBI taxonomy): domain Bacteria; kingdom Bacillati; phylum Actinomycetota; class Actinomycetes; order Micromonosporales; family Micromonosporaceae; genus Dactylosporangium; species Dactylosporangium sp. NPDC050688. The sequence continues at coordinate 27,573 of NZ_JBFAIC010000061.1, read as the reverse complement.
CAAGGTGTGAAGACGTTCTGGGTCGACCGTGACCGGGACCGGTACCTCACCGCCGTGCGTGACCGCGCCGCCGAGTTCGCCGCGACCGTCGGTGACATCGCACCCGTCGCGTTCGCGTGCGTCGCGTGGACCGTCGCCGTCCCGCCCGCCCTCGACCCCGGGTACGTGCGCTGGCACCGGCGGGTGCTGACCGCGCAGTGCCTGCGCAACCCGTTCGACGGTGGGCTCACCGCCCGGGTGGAGCTGGTGTCGCCGCTGCCGGCGCAGCTGACCGCGTCCCGCACCTGGTGGCGCGACCGAGGGTGGCGCGGCTGGCCGGAGCTGTTCGGGCAGTTCGTGCAGCCGTCCGCGCAGGACCTCGCCCGGCACCCGCACCTGCGGGGCACGCTGCTGCTGGAGACGCCGCTGCCGCTGGACGGGCTGCCGACCCCGACGCAGGACCGGCACGTCGACGCCGCCGCCGACCGGGCCGTCGCCGTCCTCGTACGGCATCTCGACGACGTCGTACGACCCGTCGTGGCGCAGCTGGACGCCGACCACGCGGCCCGGTGACCGCGGTACCGGCGCCAGGGCACTGGCAGACACGGGCGCTGACCGGCGATGAGTGGCAGCTGAAACGGCGGCTGCGGCTCGCGGCGCTGCTGGACAGCCCGGCCGTGTTCGCCAGCAGCCACGCCCGTGAGGCGGGCCGCAGCGAGACGCAGTGGCGGGACTGGCCGCCGCACGGCAGTTCGTTCGCGGTGTTCGACGGTGCCGAACCCGTCGGGATCGCGTGCGGGTGGACGACCCCGGCCCAGCCCGGTGTCACGCACCTGATCAGCATGTGGGTGTGCCCGGCCGCGCGCGGGCGCGGGGCCGCCGGGCGGCTCGTGGACGCGGTCGCCGGGTGGGCCCGGCAGCGCGGCTCGTGCCGGGTCGAGCTGGAGGTCGCCGCCGGCAACGACGCGGCGATGCGCACCTATGTGCGGGCCGGGTTCACCGCGACGGGGCGCAAGCCGTTCACCGCCGGTGGGACCGTGCTGGAACTGCACCTCACGTGACGGGTTTCCGGGTGCTGCGGCCGTTTGCGCGTCGGCGGTGGGTGCGCAGCAGCAGCGCGCCCAGCGCGGCGGCAAGGAGGTGGCTGGCGGCCAGGAACCCGGCCAGGACCGCCGGCGGGGCCCCCGCCACCAGCGTGAACGTGCCCGCACCCACCGCCGCCGCCGTCAGCTTGATCCCCGCGCCGAGCGTGAACACCTGCGTACGGGTTCCCGGCGGTGCGTGCTGGGACCGGACCTGCAGCTGCGAGGACAGCAACGGCCCGTCCAGGACCCCGGCGACCGCGAACACCGCCACCAGCGCCGGCCACGGCACCCCACCGGCGACCGCGCCGGCCAGCGCCGCGAACACCGCCCCCACCCCCACCCCCAGCAGGCAGCCGACCACGACCAGGTGCGCCGCGGGGCGTACCGGGAACCGCGCCACCAGCAGCGAACCGCACAACGCACCCGCCCCCAGCGCCGTCACCAGCAACCCACCACCGGCCGGGTGCCCCGCCGCCACACCGAGCACCACCGCCACCGGGGTGATCATCCCGGCGCCGTACGCGGCGACGCCGGTCGCGGCCGTCACCGCCAGCAGCGGGCGGCTGCGCACGATCGCCGCCAGACCGGCACCCACCCCGACCCGCGGCGCCGCCGTCGTGACGGTGGGAGCCGTGGCGACCGCGCCGCCGGTGCTCGCTGCTGCCGCGCTGCCGGTGCTCGCTGCTGCCGTGTCGCCGGGCCCGACAGCGTGATCCGGCGGCGCGGCCGGGCCGGTGACGGTGAGCAGGACCGCCGCCGCGAGCAGGCACGCACCGCCCAGCACCAGCGCCGTCACCGGCACCCCCAGCGCCGTCACCAGCAGCGCCCCCGCCGCCGGGCCCGCGATCTCCGCCACGTTGTACGTCGCCGCGTCCAGGCCCCGCGCGTGCGGGCGGCGCGGTGGCAGTACCACATCATCCAGCCGACTCGACAGCCCACCGAAGATCATCGGCCCGCACGCCCCCGCGACGAGCGCCAGCGCGACCACCAGCGGCGCCGGCGCCACACCCGTCAGCAGCAGCACCCCGCCGAGTGCCGCGCCGAACACCGCCGCGAACCCCGCGTGCACCAGCCGCGGGCGGCGGGCACGGTCGGTGACGAGCCCGACGAACGGACCGGCGAGCACGTGCGGCACCAGCAACGCCGCCAGGATCAGCGCGCCCAGCGCCGGGTCGCCGGTGTGCCGCACCGACGCGAGCAGCAGCACGACCGCGGCACCCGCGTCAGCGGTCCTGGCCAGGGCCGCGGCCGTGAGCAGACGGGCGAGCATCGCAGCAACGTACCCGCTGTCCTGCGAGCCGCGGCGAACCGGTACAGGATCGAGTGATGGATGTAGCAGTGACGGACCGTGCCGACGGTGTCGTGCTCATGGCGGTGAGCGGAGCCCTGGACATCGACTCGGCACCACGGTTACGCGAGGCGATGCACGGCGCGCTGGACCGCGGCCGCTCCCGGATCGTGGTGGACCTCGGCAACGTCGAGTTCTGCGACTCGGTCGGGCTCGGCACGTTCGCGTACAGCCACAACCGGTGCGTCGCCGACGGAGGCTATCTGCGGCTCGCCGCGCCCTCACCGTTCCTGGCGGGGCTGCTGGAGACGGTCGGGCTCACCGGCCGGATCCCGGTGCACGCCACCGTCAGCGACGCTCTGGCCGGTGCGCCGTACGGCTGAACACCCGCAGGTCGCGGCGCTAGCGACGCTCTGGCCGGTGCGCGGGACGGCTGAGCGCAGGCGGGTAGTGCTGTCGCTGTCAGCGACGGCCTGGCCAGTGCGCGGGGCGGCTGAACGCGCGGGGCAGGCGGGTCGTGCCGTCGCCGCGGGCCGCGTCCAGCTGCGCCTGGACCAGGAACAGCACGCCGCGCAGGTCCGCCCCGCGGAGGTCGGCGCCGCGCAGGTCCGCCCCGGTCACGTCGGCGGCGGTGAGATCCGCGCCGCGCAGGTCCGCGCCGACCGCTGACGCGCCGCGCAGGTCCGCACCCCGCAGATCGGTGCGCCGTAGGTCCTTGCCGACCAGGTGCCTGCCCTGGTACGGGCGGCGGTTGCGGTGCTGAGCCGCCCTGGCCAGCTCGCTCGCCTCCCGCAGCAGCGGCACCACCTGCGCGCGGTGCGCGTCGACGTCGACCCCGGTGAGGTCGGCGGCGGGCAGGCCGGTGAGGCGGCGGGTGCCGGCGATCGCGTCGTCGAGGCGGGCGTGGACCGGCGCGGCGGCCGGCAGGTCACGGGCTTGCGTCAGGTACCACAGCAGCTCGTGCAGGTGCCGCATCACGGGGAACACGGCGAACATCAGCGGCGCCGACGCCGGGTCCTGCCGCCAGTCGCGGCCGCCGAACGTCACCTGCGCGACCTGCTGGCCGGCGCCGAAACAGTCGTAGACGGTGCAGCCGGCGAACCCGCGCCGCCGCAGGTCACCGTGGATGCCGCAGCCGAACCCGCCGGCCGCGAGGTTGGGGCAGGCGTGGCCGGCGGGCTTGTCGATCGCGAAGTCCGCGGACCGGGCGAACGCCGGCGCGACGCAGCACAGCGCGAAACAGCTGCCGCAGTCGGCACGCAGAGCGCCCCGGCGGTCATCGACCGCCGGGGCGTCCACGTTGTCGTGCGTGTTTATGCGGTGTTCCTTGCCTGTGTTTCGTCCGGGGTCGCGCTTAGGCGGAACGACCGCGGCGGTGGCGGACCTCTTCGAGGCGCTCGTTGAGGATGTCCTCGAGCTCCGCGATCGAACGCCGCTCCAGCAGCATGTCCCAGTGGGTGCGCGGCGGCTTCGCCTTCTTCGCCTCCGGCTCGTTGCCGTCCACCAGCCGGGCGACACTGCCGTCGAACTTGCACTCCCAGGTCATCGGGACCTCGGCGTCGACAGCGAACGGCACCTCGAACTGGTGCCCCTTGGCGCACAGGTATTCTCGGGTCTGACGCGGAGCCAGCTCGGTGTTGCGGTCGGACTCGTAGCTGACGGCTCCGAGACGGCTGCCGCGCAGCATGCGCTCGCCCATGGTCGGTCTTCCCCTTCGAATCGTGTTGCGCTTCGTTGTAACCAACGACACCACGTGGTCTGACGATTCCCACTGCGGGCGGGCAGATTACACGACCTTGCCGGTCCTGCGGTAGTCCAGTCGCCGGGTCGGTACGGTTATTTTACGTTGGGTTTCATTGATCGACCAGTTCAGCCGCGCCGTGGCGCGTCTCACCCGTCCGTAGTTTCGGCAGGTGACGGCGCCGGTTGACGGGAACCCGCCAGTTGTGCCAGGGCCCCGGTCAGCGTCGCCAGCTGCTGTTGTACCTGCGCCTGCGCCGTGACCTCCCGCTGCACCGCCCGCGCCAGCTGCGAGCGTAGATCCTCCGCCCGATCTTTCACCCGCTCCAGTTCACCTTCCAACCGCCGGTTGTCACCCTCGAGGCGGTCCGCGGTGGCCTGGACCGTCTCCAGCCGCCGCTGCAACCGGGTCACCTCGTCCCGCTGGTTTACCAGCGTCCGCTCCAGCGCGTCACGGTCCCGGCCGGCCGCGTCGGCGGCGGCGCGGGCGGTGTCACGTTCCCGGTACGCCTCGGCCCGCAACGCCGCTTCCGTCGCCGCTTCCCTGCGGGCCGCGTCGCGTTCCACATTGGCGAGCGTGGCCGCCGCGTCAGCATCCCGGGCCGCGGCCTGCGCCGCGGCGATCTGGTGGTCGGCGGCTTCCTTCACCCGCTCGGCGGCGGCCTCTGCGACGGCGACCTGCTGCTCGGCGCTGCTTCTCGCGGCGGCGACCAGCTGCTCCGCGGCGGTCTCCGCCGCCGCGACCTGTTGCTCGGCGGCGTGCCGGGCCTCCGCGACGAGGACGGCGGCCTCGGTGCGCGCCCGCTCGATCTCCTGCCGGGCCTGCTCGGCGGCCTGCCGTGCTGCGTGCTCGGCGGCGGCCGTCTGCTCCCGGGCCGCGTCCGCGTCCGCCTGGGCCGCCCGGGCCGCGGCCTCGGCAGCGTTCACCGCCGCGCGGGCCTGCTGCACGGCGGAGCGGGCGTCGTCGCGTTCGGTGTGCGCGGCCAGGACACTCGCGGCCGCCTCCGCCCTGGCGTGCGCGATCTGCCGTTCGACGCCGGCCGGGGACAGCTCGCCGTGCAGCGCCTCCACCAGCGCCTCCACCACCTGGTCGAGCCGCTCGGCCACCTCGAACGCCCGCGCGACCTGACCACTCAACCCGGGGGAGGAGCGGTGCCGCAACCGGGCATTGCGGGCCGCGCGCTGGCACTCGCCGTCGTTGTCGCGGCAGTACCGGAACGGCCGCCCGGCGGCGTTGCGCTGCGGAACGGGCCGGCCGCAGTGCGCACACGGCCGCTCATCACCGTCGGCATCGTGCTCGCCCGGCGATCCGCCCGTTGCTCCGCTCGCTGCTCGGGTTCCCGATCCGGTCGCTGAGCCGGTCGCTGAGCCGGTCGCTGGTCCGGTTGGCGGTCTGGTCGCCGGCTGCGGCGCTGATCCGGGCCGCAGCCCGCTGATCGGATGAGGTGCTGATCCGACCGCCGGTTCGGTGCTGTGCCCCGCTGCCTGTCCCGCTGCCTGCCCCGTGGCCTGTCCGGCTTTGCGGCCGGTGCCCCGCCGGCTTTCCCGCGGAGCGTGTCGCTCGGCGTCCGCGCTTCCTTCCCCGCTGTCCGGACCGTCGTCCCGGGCCTTGTCCGGAACCCTCGCATGGACAACCGCCGCACCGCGTTCCCTGGCTTCCTTCACGGCGACGAGCGTAGATCTTCCAGCGGCAACTCCAGCACACGACACGCCGCATTACCGGATTGCGATTACCGATAATCCGATAAACCCGCCGTAAGTGTGTACACCATAATCACTGTTATGCGCGGGGCAGGCGATGAAATCGCGGCCTCGGCGTCCAAGCCCGTTGTTGAGTGACACCGAAGGTTGTCCTGTCTCAGCCGAGCTGAGGCAGTCTCACCGGGTCCGAGGCATCCGGCGTGTTGTCTCATTGAATCTGAGGCATGCCGGTAGGTTCTTCTGGTCCTGCTCTGTACGCCGGATTAGAGGAGTACGCCGGTGACCGCCGTTCGCGTCTGGGCCGAAGTGGCGCCGGCGGCTGCGTCCGGGTTCGATGTCGAGTTCGCGGTGGTGGGCGGGGATCGTCGGCGTGAGGCGCTGACGGTCGGTTGGAACGCGCCGTTCGAGCGGGTGATGCCGGTTCGGAAGTTCTCGTCGCGGCGGAGGCAGCGCGGGTTTCCTGGGTGGTGGTGGTTCGCGAAGACGGGTGATCACGTGGGCTACGAGTCGTGGTTGGAACGCGATCACGTGATGCGGCTCGACTTCGATCGGCGGGTTACGGCGGTGTCGTCCCAGCCGTTTTGGCTGGGTGCGCAACCACCACGACAGTGGGTGGATCACCGTCCCGTGGACGCACCTGCGCACCGCTGCCGTCCCCTTCGGGGAACAGGCATGGGACCACGCCCGCAAGGCGCTGGCCCGCCGCGGCGGGGATCCGGTGACCGAACAGCAGATCGCTGAGGCCGCCACGGCCCTGATCGACCGGGCGGAGACCGGCGGTACTGCTGGACAGAAACTGTCCCGGCGGGAGCAACGTATTGCCGGCCGCACCCGGGCCACCGCGCCACCGGCCTGGCAGCCCGAGCCTGAACCCGAGCCGGAACCGGGCACGGTGGACAGCATCGAGGATGAAACCGCCGTCGATGACGGCCCACTCGCCGAGGTGATCCCTCTCGGTGTCTTCGACGCCCGCAAGGAAGCGGAGACGTGGTGGTGAGCAGCATCCCCGACGACGTGATCGTCACCGACTACCGCACACCGACAACCACCCTGCCCGGCTGGCGGCAGTTCGTCGACGCCGACCCGGTGACCACGACGCTGCCGGACCGGGCCGGTCTGGACGATGACACCCGGATGGCATACGACGAGGAACGCATCCGCTACCACTCCGAACTCGTCGTGGTGGCCACCTCCACGGTCCGGGAGGTGATGCGGCAGGGGCGGCTGCTGACCATGCTCAACCAGCGGGAGATCTCCGCTCGCCGCGGCCTGATCGTCTCCGGCGCGTGGGCCACCGGCAAGAGCACCGCGATCAAACAGCTCGGCCGCACACACGAACTGCTGGTCCGCCGCCGGCACCCGGGCGAGGAACGGATCCCGGTCGTCTACGTCACCACCCCACCGAAAGGTTCCCCGCGCAAACTGGCCGCGGAGTTCGCCCGGTTCCTGGGCCTGCCCACGGTCAAGCCCCGCTACAACGTCACCGACATCGCCGACGCCGTCTGCCAGGTCCTCACCGATGCCCGCACCGACCTGGTGATCGTCGACGAGATCCACAATCTCAACCTGGCCACCAGTGCTGGTGAGGACATGTCCGACCACCTGAAGTACTTCACGGAGCACCTGCCCGCCACGTTCGTCTACTCCGGGATCAACGTCGAGTCCTCCGGGCTGTTCACCGGCATCCGCGGCAAGCAGATCGCCGGCCGCTGCGTCATGGTCCGCACCGGCCCGTTCCCCTTCCCCTTCCAACAGGAATGGAAAGGACTCGTCGCCGCGCTCGAAGACGCGCTCCGCCTGCACCACCATGCGCCGGGCAGCCTGGTCACGCTGGCCAAATACCTGCATCAGCGCACCGGCGGCGTGATCAGCAGCCTGTCGCATCTGGTCCGGGCGTCCGCGATCAGCGCCATCATGGACGGCACCGAGAAGATCACCCGGGGCATCCGCCTCGACCACGCCGCCGAAGACACCGCACCGCAGCCAGCCCGGCGCAAGAGGCCGGCGTCATGACACCGGCGCCGCCACTCGTCCTCCGCCTTGAGCGACCCAGGCAGGTGCTGCCCCGCGTGGTCGTCCCGGTTCAGGACGAGACCTGCCAGTCATACGAACGGCGCCTCGCCAACGCCAACCACCTCACCATCGAGCACCTGCGCGCCCACGCCGGTCTGCGCAGCGGCGATTCCCCGACGATCCACGATCTGACGATCCTCACCGGGCTACCACGACGGTCGCTGCTGCTCGCCCTGCCCGAACTGCGCTCGCCGGAAACGGACCCGCCCTTACCACTGGTCGGCCGCATCCAGAACATCCGGCATCGCCGGGACTATCGACCAGCCTGCCGCAGATGCGCAGCCGCCCGCGCGATCACTGAAACCGTCCACACCTGGGTGACGAACGATCAGAACGTCTGCCTCCAGCACAACATCTGGATCGGAGCGCGCGACGACCGCGTCGAGGACCAGGCCGACGCCGCCGCGCTGCCCGAAGTCGTCGCCGCTCAACGCCGGCACCACAACCTGATCCGGCGGCACGGCCGCGCCGAGGTCGCCGCCGCATACGACGAAGCAGCACACATCACGCTGCGCTGGACCGAGCAGGGCTACTGGGCCGCGGCTCGGATCGGCCGGCTCGACACCGCGACCGGCCATAGCAACGTCCGCGTCAACCCGAACGATCCGCTGCTCCGCCTGATCAACTATCCCGAGACAGTCAGTCTGGCCGGCATCCTCGTCTCACCCTACTGGCGGCATCTGGCAGCCGAGGCGTTCCCGCTCACCGTGAGCGCCGAGGGCAGCCGCTTCGCCGAAGAAGTACGCCGGCGCACCGGAATCGAAGACTACGAGTTCATGGGCCCGCGTGACCCACTCCAGCAATGGTGCGACAGACAGCGACAGGAAGCACGGTTCCAAGCGCAACGACACAGCGACGGAGACCATGACCGACTTTGAGGACCTCTACCGTCACCTGCTCGCGACCGATCAGTCCGTCCGCAAACAATGGCTGCTCGACCACCAATCCACATCCGTCTCAGCAGCTCACTGGTGGCTCGCGCTCATCGACTCTGCCGTGTCCGACGTTCGCCACGAGCAGCAAGGACGACCACGGACGCGCCCCCGCGCCGACCTCGACCTGGCCGCAGCCCTGATCGACTGGGCACTGGAGCAGAACTTCCCGATCGATATCGCCGTCGGCAACCTCGTTCAGCTCACGACGGCCGGACTCGCCGCCGGTCGACGCCCCGACCTCCTACCCGCAAACGTCCGGCCGGACAGCATCGCCGGCCAAGCCCTCAGAAAGTTCGGCTTCACTCGCCCGCGGGCGATGGCCCGCGCTGCGGAACTGCGCGCCAAACCGATCACCGATGACGACTACGTCAAGCCTGGTGAGAACGTCGCGGAGAGCTTCCGGCTCTTGAGCGGCACCGACGACTACCAGGACTACCATCGGCTTCTTGGCATCCAGCGAATGCTGCACGATCTCAAACCCGTCATGCACCTCCTCACAGACACCAATCTCTCGGCAGAACTTGCCGCCTGGCTGAACATCCTGCCCGAATTGGACCCGTTTCCAACGGACCCGGAACGCCTCGGAGTGGTCAGCGCCCGCCCGACCGACAGGAACGGACGACTACTGCTGACCATGTCCGACGGCACATCGGCGCTGATCGAGCCGGATCTCACCCACGAGCAAATCGCCGGCCGGTACCGACTCGACCGTGTCGTGACCATGCCGGCCATCGACTTCTGCGCCGGCATCCACCTCGACGGGCCGCTTGCCGGCCAGACCGGCTACGCCACCAACGAACTCGGAAGCCGGACCCGGTTCTATCTGCCGCCACAACCAGGCGGACCGACCGGCTTCTACGAAGTAACCCGCCTGGCCACACAAGACAAACCAGCCGAAATGCGGTTCGTCGGCTTCACCTCGTCCGACGGCGAGTTGCCTCAACCAGAATGAGACGCCAGGCAACCGCCAGTCTCAATCAAGTTGAGGCACCGCAGGTCAACGGAGGGTCAATGCCTCAGATCAAACGAGACAGGACAAAGGTCAGCCGATCTGACTGGGAACCTCAGCGGCTTCAGTCCAGATGATCCGGCGGATCGTCGAGCCGCCCGGCAGGTCGCCAGTCCGTCCGCTGTCCGAGTTCTGGACGAGGTTGGCGGATCACCCGGCGTCGGCAGGCAGTTTGGCGAGATGCCGGTAGATGGTGGGCCGGGTGACGCCGAACTCGGCGGCGATCTGCTCGACGGTGTGCACGCGGCGGCCGCCGGGGCCGACTTCCTCGTAGATCTGCCGGGCAATGCGAGCCTGGCGCAGGGTGAGCTTGGGTTTCTGCCCGCCAGTACGGCCGCGGGCGCGGGCGGCAGCCAGGCCGACCAGGTCGACGCCGCGCTCCTGCAGTTGGGCCGGCAGGTCGATGAGGTGTTCGAGCGATCGACCTAGGCCGAACTTGGTGACTACGAATTGGTCGCCGCGGCGGTGGGCGACCAGCAGCGCCTTGGACAACTCGGGTCGGCGGGCGAGCTTGCCGGACGCCTTGTCGACGAAGATCTGCTCGCAGCCGGCCGCGGTAAGCGCGTCGGGGTTGGGCGCTGGGGCTCTGATCGCCGGTGGAGACCCGGCCGTGGCCGATCCGCACGGCTGGGAGTGTATCCGCCGGTACGGCGGCGACGTCGGGCTCACCGAACGCGTCCAGGGCTGGCTCGGTGAACGCGGCCTCGCCGTGTTCCAGCTCGACCCCGACCTCGCCGCACGCTCCCGGCACTGGGCCTGGCACTCCTGATGGACCATGACCTGCTCTACGCCCGCATGCAGGCATCCGGACTGTCGCTGTGGGAACTCGGCGAGCTGCTCGGCATCCACCCCCACCACCTGCACAAGAGCGACACGGCCGGCGGCCTGCCCAGCCAGCCCGTCCGCGTCCTGATCGAGTTGGCCTACCGCCTCGACCTGCACCCGGCCGATCTCGTTCCCGCCCTCGACGCCGGTCTGGGCTTCGACGCGCCCCGTCCGCCCGCGAGCCGGTCGGCACCGCCCACGGCGACGCCCCTGACGCTGCTCACCAGGCTCACCACCACCAGCGCCACGCTCGACATCGATGAGCTCGCCGCTCCTCGACCGGGCTGTCCGGCGCACCGCGTCCGCGCTCGGGCACGCCGCCGACCGTCGTATCCCGACCCCGAACACAACCGGATCATTGTCGAGGTGGACGGGTACTCCGACGCGATGCTGTGGCGGATGGCTGCCAAGCACGGGGGCACCGCCGTAGCGGTCCGGGTGGTCAGCTCGGTGAAGACGCTGCCCGGCTCGGGAGAGGCCGACACCAGCCAGTTCTACGGCGGCGCCAAGATCACCAATTGCACGGCCGGCTTGCCTGGATTTCCGGCTCCAGCGACATGTTCCTCACCGCCGGTCACTGCGCACCGAGTGGAGGCAGCTTCTCGACCACGGAGTCGCGGCCTGGTCGCCTGAACGACCACGACGCGACTTCGATCACCACGGTGGTCCGGCCGACGGGACAGCGGCCACCCGTCGGTGGTGCGCCACCGGGTCGTAGGGTGCGCGGCATGGATCAGGCCGAGTTCCACCGGCTCGCCGAGCCGGTGCTGCGAAGGACCGCCGCTGCCGACGCCGAGCACGGACTCGGCCTCGTCTACGGGCGCACCGCCACCGCCGCGGAGATCGCCGCCGTCGAGCGGGCGATGGGCGTGGTGCTGCCGGAGCAGTACAAGGCGTTCATGACGCAGTACGGCGGCGGGATCTTCGGGTTCCTCGAGCTGTTCCCGGTCGTGGCCCGTCCGCACGAGTACCGCGACAACCTGCGGACCGTCAACGACGCCGAGTTCCCGGACCGCACGTTCGTCGCCGTCGCGGTGGTCGGCACCGGGGACCACTGGGGGTTCCCGGTGACCGGCGGCCGCTGCCACGACCAGGTCTGGTTCCACTTCCACGACGACGCGAACCACGAGCCTGTCGCCGGGGACTTCCTGGAGTTCGTCGCCCGGCACGGCATGCGGTCAGCGTAGGGGCACGGTCATGAAATGTGCCGATCGCCGTCGTCGAGGTCTGCGGGCGCGCATGGTGGCCAGGTAGCTGGCCCGGCCCACCCGGGTGGAGCAACTGCCGTCGGTGTTGTTGGTCCGCCATCCGAGTGGTTTGAGTCACATCTGGTTCGCTGCTGTGAACGTGCCGGGGCGGGGCCGCTACCCAGGTGGGATGGGTGCGACGGTCGACGGGCAGCAGGATGCCGACCGGCGGCTGCTGTGTCTGGTGGCCGCCGGTGACGAGTCTGCCCTCGAAGGGCTGTACGTCCGGCATGGGCCGGCGTTGTTGTCCTATGCCGAGGGGCTGCTTGCCGATCGGCACCGCGCCGAGGAGACGGTTCAGGACACGCTGCTGGCGGTCTGGCGGGGGGCTGGCTCCTTCCAGGGCCGGTCCACGGTCCGGACCTGGCTGTTCGGCATATGTCGGAGGCAGGCGCTGCGCCGTCTGGGCGTCCATGGCGGCCCGGTGCACGTCCCGATCGACGCAGCCGTCGGGCTGGCCGCCGACGAGCCTGGCCCGGAGGCGGTCACGCTCGCCCGCGCGGATGCGCGGGCGGTGGCGGTGGCGATGGCCGGATTGCCGTCGATCCATCGGGAGGTGCTGGACCTCACCTTCGGCGCCGGGCTCACTCGCGACGAGGTCGCCGTCGTCCTCGATGTGCCGGTCGGCACGGTCAAGAGCCGCTTGTTCCACGCCCGAGCCGTGCTGGCTCGGGCTTTGGCCAATGACACGGACGACGGGTGTGCGGCTGCCCAGCGGGCGGCCGGGCAGGGAGGACGGCGATGAGACATCCGACCGAGCAGCTCGCCGAGTACGTGGCTGGCACGCTCCCCGCGCATGACGCGGCGGCAGTCGCGGCGCACCTTTCACAGTGTGTGGCGTGCCGGCAGGAGGTCGCCGGTTGGCAACACATGGCTGAGGGTGTCCGGTCCCGGCTGGCGCCTGCGCCTGCCGCTGTCCTCGTTGCGGTACGTCGCCGGCTCGCTGCTTCGTACGCTGGTGGTCGCGCCGCCGGGCCACCGGTCTACCGGGCGGTGCCCGGTGCGCGTCCGGTGGCACGTGCGGCCGGATTGCTCGCCCACCAATGGCGGTTGGTGGGCTGGCGGGTGTGGGCTGTCTCCGCCGTGGTGCTCGTCGCCGGCATCGTGCTCGCCGGTTGGGTGTCGGTCCCGGCGCAGCCGGTGCTCGCGGTGGTCGTACCGTTGGCCGCGGCGCTTGCGGTGGCGGGCGCGTGCGGGGGAGACGAGCTGCCCGGCGAACTGGTCCGGGCCACGCCGACGTCGGTGCGTACCGTTCTGCTCGCCCGGTTGACCCTTGTGCTCGGTGCGGTCTTCGTGGCTGCGCTGATCGGCTCCCTGGTGCTGAGTGTGGCCGGGGCGGGTGGTCCGGGCAGACTGCTGGCCGCCTGGCTCGGTCCGATGGTCCTGCTGTCCGCGGTGAGCTTCGCCTGCTCGGTGGCGTGGCGTCCGGCGGTCGGTCTGTCGGCTGCTCTGGCCGTGTGGGTGCTGCGGGTTCTGCTGGCATCCGGCTCCGTCGATGGTGCCGTCGGTGGCGCGGCCGAGGCGATGTGGCGCACGTCGTGGCCTCCGCTGGTCGTCTCCGCCGCCCTGGTGGGTGGAGTGCTGGCGATCGCGCCCAGGCTGGCGTCGTCGCGGATCGTCCGGTTCGGTTTGTGACCTGGATCACTATGCTGGCGAGTGAACCGGGGTGGGCGGCAGGTGCACTCAAGCGACGTGGAGATGTGGAGACACGAGGCAGGAAGGCTCGGCTGGGCCGCCGGTTGTGGACCGGCCCTGGCCCTTGTGGTGGCGGCGGCGGTGGCGGCTCTCACCGCCGGTGACGGCGCCGGGCGTCCGCAGGTGTCCCTGGTCCTGATCACCGGACTGGAGGCGTTGCTCCCCCTGGCGGTGGCGATGGCGGCGACGTCGGTCGTCGCCACCGACCGGGCACGTGAGTTGCACCTCTCGCTCCCCACCCGGTACGCGACGGTCCTGGGCCGCCGGCTCGGGGTGCTGGCCGGTGCCACTTCCGCTGCCGCTGTTGCCTTCACCGGCGTCCTCTGGGCGGCGGGTCTGTGGTCGGGGCCACCGGTGGTCGCGTCACCGCTGCTCTGGGCGCCGGCCATGGCCTGGTTGGGAGGCCTGGCGGTCTTCATCGCGCTGCTCACCCGCAGCCTGCTACTGGCCACCACCGCCGCCGGCGGCGTGTGGCTGGCGCAGCAGCTGTTCGCCTCAGGCTTCGCGGCGCATGACTGGGCCAGGCCGCTGTATCTGTTTCCGGTCAGTCGGCTCGGCGCCTACCCGGGCTGGATGACCGACCGGCTCGTTCTCACCGCCACGATCGCGCCGTTCGCCGCCGGGGTCCTGATCCTGCTCCGGCGACCGGAGCGGATGCTGACCGAGGAGGAAGCATGACCGGAGTGCGGGAGATGCTGGCCGTCTGCCGATACGAGTTCTGGATGCAGATCCGCAAGCGGTCCCTGTGGATCACGATCGCACTGCTGGCGGGGTCACTCGCCGCCGGCCGGTTCGGGATGGGCCCCCGGTACGCGCCGGCACCACCCGGCGCCCCGGCCCAGGAGGTGATGACCCGGTGGGCGTTCCTGTTCTCCGTGATCCTGCCGATCGCGTTCGGGATGGCACTGGCCGACAGGCTGCTGCGCGACCGCCGGTTGCACACCGCCGAACTGCTGGCGAGCCTGCCACCCGGACCGGCGGGCCGGCTCACCGGAACGTTCCTCGGCAGTGTCACGGCGACCGGTGCACCGGCCCTGGCCGCGATGCTCGTCGCGGCCGGCTACGAGACGGTCCGCCGGGGAGACCCGGCGATGATCCCCTGGGGCCTCGCAGCGTTCGCCGCGGTCCTCGCCCCGGCGTTGGTCTTCGTCGCTGGATACGCGCTGGTCTGCCCCTTGGTCCTGACCACGCCGCTGTTCCGGGTGCTGTTCGTCGGCTACTGGTTCTGGGGCAACCTGCTCCTGCCGGCGACACTGCCCACTCCCACCGGCTCCCTGTTGAGCCCGATCGGCAGCTACGCGGCGAGCTGGCTGTTGGGGACGCCGGTCCTGCACGCCGGCATACCCGGCCCGCTGCCGGTCCTGCGGCCGGTGCCGACCGGATCCGCCGCGGCGGCGAGCATCAGCCTGCTCGTCGTCGCCGGCCTGCTCCCGCTCCTGACGGCCGGCCTGCTGCGTAGCCGCCGGCGTACGGCCTGACGACCGGAAGGTGTACGACATGGACATCGCGATCACGGGACTGCGTCGCTCGTTCGGCCGCGTCACCGCCTTACGGGGAGTCGACCTGACCGTCCAGGGCGGAATGTTCGGCCTGCTCGGCGGCAACGGTGCCGGCAAGACCACCCTCATGCGGATCATGGCCGGTGTCATCGCTCCCGGAAAGGGCCAGGTGCGCATCGGCGGATACGACATGACGACCCGATCCGGGCGGCGCAACGTTCAACGCCGGCTCGGCTACGTACCCCAGGAGCTGGGGCTCTACCCGGACCTGTCGCCCCGTGAGTTCCTCGACTACGTGGCCCTGCTCAAAGGCCTGGATGACACGACAGCCCGCCGCCGGCAAGTCGGGGAACTCCTCGACATGGTGGGGTTGGCCGACGTCGCCGGCCGCCGGATGAAGGGCTTCTCCGGCGGCATGCGCCGCCGCGTCGGCATCGCCCAGGCGCTGCTCGGCGACCCGGCCCTGCTGATCGTCGACGAACCGACCGCCGGCCTCGACCCGCAGGAACGTATCCGATTCCGGACCCTGCTCGCCGGGCTCGCCGGGCAACGCACCGTGCTGCTCAGCACCCACATCGTGGAGGACGTCGCACAGACCTGCCACGACACGGCAGTACTCGCCGCCGGCCAGGTCATCTACACCGGCTCAGTGACCGACCTGACCCGAACCGCCGAGGGAGCCACCTGGCAGATGAGCAGCGCCGGGGCGCCACCCACCGACGGCGTCGTCGTATCGGCGGTCACCCGCGAAGCCGGCACCCAGTACCGTGTCATCAGCCCGGCACGCCCGAGCCGCGACGCGACCTCCGTCCCACCAACCCTGGAAGACGGGTACGTCGCACTCATGCAACGACACACCGTGAGCCATTAATCGGCGGCGTCATTCCGCCGAGATCAGCCCAGGACCATCCCACTCACGTTGACCAACTTTTGATCCCCTGTCGCACGTTCGTTAGCAACGCCGCTCCTGGAGTTCGTCGCCCGGCACGGCATGCGGTCAGCGCAGGGGCACGGTCATGAACTGTGACGCGGGGCGCAGCGGGGTCCGCAGCAGGGACCGGGCCAGGGTGCAGTCGAGGCGGACGTCGAGGGGGCGGCCCGGCATGACGTCGGCGCTGCGGGCCGCCGGGATCGTCGCCGGGTCGAGGCCGTCGCGGGCGGCGACCATCAGCCCGAGGGCGTGCCGGCTGACCGGTTCGGGGCCGGTCACGTGCAACGGACCCCGCACGTCGGACGCGGCGAGCTCCAGCAGCGCGTCGGCGAGGTCGTCGACGTGGACCGGCATGCGGATCTCGTCGGTGAACAGGTACCCGCTGCGTTCGCCGGTGGACAGGGCGTGAGTGAGGGTTTCGTGGGCGCTGCGGCCGTCGCCGACGATCGTGGAGGTGCGCACGAGGACGGCGGCAGGGTCGATCGCCTGCACGGCGGTCTCGGCGGCGGCCTTCGCGGCGCCGTACCGGTACGTCGGGTCCGGCAGGGCGTCCTCGGTGTAGTGGACCTCGCGGCCGGAGAAGATCGCGTCGCTGGACAGGTGGACCAGTCGGGCGCCGACCTCGGCGGCGGCGAGGGCGACGTGGGCGGCGCCGTCGGCGATGGACCGCCAGTCGCCGCGGTCCCGGCTGGCCGCGGTGTGGATCACCACGGCGGGGCGCAGGCCGCGCAGCGCGGCGTGCACGGCGGCCCGGTCGCGGATGTCGAGGCGGAGGTCGAGGCGGAGGTCGGCGGAGCGCTCGGGGGCGGCGAAGTACGTGCCGGCGGTGTTCCAGCCGGAGGCGGCAGCACGCTGGTACACGCGACGACCCAACGAACCGGTCGCGCCGGTCACCAGCAGCAGCCCCGTCACCGGCCGGACGATACCCGCTCAGGCGAACGTCTGCGTGCCCAGGACGACGGCCAGCTCGAGCCACTGCGCGTCGTCGGTGCCGGGTCCGGCGGTGTGCCCGGGTGATGCGCAGGTCGTCGCCGGCGACGAACAGGTGTCGCGGTCCAGGGTGATCCGCCCGACCCCCGGATGGTCGACGGCCTTGTGTTTGGTCAGGTCGGTGCAGCGGGGTGCCGCGGCGAGTGGGGTGTGTGAAAGCCGGTCCCGGTCGGTGCGTCGGCCGCCCGCCAGGGCCGTAGCCGCAGCCCGCCGTCGCCGGGGATGGTCGGCTGGGTGAGTGCGGCGAGGGTCCCGGCGGGCAGCGCGGGCGTCACGAGCGACGGCACGCACCCGACCCTAGACGCCGGCGAGGGCGGCCTTCGCGGCGCGGCTGGCGTCGTCGACGAGGACCTCGCGCAGTCCGGCGGCGACACCGTCGAGGGCGGTCGTCACCACGTACCGTGGATCCAGCTTCGGCACGTCGAAGCCGGCCATCATGTCGGTGTCGGCGGCGCCGAGGTGCACGCCGGTGA
This sequence comes from Dactylosporangium sp. NPDC050688, assembly GCF_040654515.1. NCBI lineage: Bacteria > Bacillati > Actinomycetota > Actinomycetes > Micromonosporales > Micromonosporaceae > Dactylosporangium > Dactylosporangium sp. NPDC050688. The sequence goes on along the minus strand of NZ_JBFAIC010000061.1, from coordinate 10,103 downwards.
CCGTGGTGCCGTGGCCGGCCAGTTCGAGGCGGATGCCGTTGGTGAGGCTCCACTGGGCGGCCTTCGCGGCGCTGTAGGAGTTGGCGCCGTCGTAGTTCGCCCACGACAGCACCGACAGCATGTTGAGGATGGCGCCGCCGCCGTTGCGGGCGAGGACCGGCGCGAACGCGCGCACCACGCGCAGCGTGCCGAAGTAGTGTGTCTCCATCTCCAGCCGGATGGCGTCCAGGTCGCCGTCGAGCAGGTTGGTGTGCGCGACGACGCCGGCGTTGTTCACCAGCAGGTCCACGTCCTGGGCGGCACCGGCGGCCGCGGCGACACTGCCGGCGTCGGTGATGTCCAGGCGCAGCACCTGCGCGCCGGGCAGGTCCACGGCGCGCGGGTCGCGGGCGGTCGCGTACACCTTCGACGCGCCGCGTTCGAGCAGTTCCAGGGCAAAGTGCCGGCCGAGGCCACGGTTGGCGCCCGTGACGAGCGCAACCGATCCGTTGATCTCCATGCCGGTTACGCTAAAACCTGACGTTGACGTCAGAGGCAAGTGTTGTGGGGAGGGTCGCAGAATGCGCATCGGTGAGGTGGCCGCGAAGGCCGGTGTGAGCGTGCGGGCGCTGCGCTACTACGAGGAGCAGGGCCTGCTCACCGCGGAACGCTCCGCGTCCGGGCAGCGCACGTACCCCGATGGCGCCGTCGACCGGGTCGTGCTGGTGCAGCAGCTGTACGCGGCGGGCCTGTCCAGCCGGCGCATCCTGGAGCTGTTGCCATGCGTGTACACCGGCTACGCCACCCCGCAGACGCTGGCGTTGCTCGCCGCGGAGCGCGACCGGATCGACGCGCAGATCACGGGGCTGGCGGCGACCAGGGACCGGCTGGACGCGGTGATCGCCGCGGCGACGGCGAGCGTCACGGACGCCTGTCTGCCCGGGCGATGAGCGCGCGCGCCTCGGCGTACACGTCGTCGTCGAGCGGGTTCGGGTCGCCGGGCTCGTAGCCGTAGCTGGCGTGGAGCAAGCCGAAGGGCTCCAGCGCGGGTATCTGGTTCAGGCCGTTCACCTGGTACGCCCACCGGGCGAGCGCCTGCGCAGTGATGGTGCCGGCGAGCAGCTCCCGGGCTTTCGCCGTGACCGCGTGGTCGAGCACGGTGGCGCTGCCCGGCGGGTGGTAGGCGAGGCCGACCTCGGCGAGCGCCGCCTCCAGCAGCGGCTCGACGTCGGTGTCGTCGGCGGTCGCCTCCGGCAGCCCGGCGAGCATCGCGAGGGAGTCGCCGCCGTCGGGCAGCACGGCGCAGGCGGCGCGGACGACGCCGGCGGGCCAGGCGAGCCCGGCGCTCCACAGTGCGGCCACGTCGTGCAGCGCTGCTGCGGCCCGGGCTGCCACCCGGTCACGGGCGCAGGCCGTCGGTGAGGACGGCGAGGAGCCGTTCGGCGCGGCCCGGGTCGGGGTCGTCGTGGACGGCGGCGAGCAGGCTCTTCAGGAACACGACCAGGTCGGCGGCGCTCACCCCGGCCTTCACCGCGCCGGCCGCCTGGGCACGCGTCAGCAGGGTGTCGATCGCGTCGTGCATCGCCTGCCGCAGCGGGCCGGGGACGCTGATCGCGTCGGAGGTGTCGCGTTTCGCTGCTGCCTCCGCGCCCAGGTGGGCGAGGAATCCGAAGAACGCGCCGCCCGGGTCGTCACCGTCGTCGGCGCGGCGCCGGGCCTCGGCGACGAGGTCGGTGACCCTGGCGGTGACCACGGCCTGGAACAGGCTCTCCTTCGTCGGGAAGTGCCGGTACACGGTGCCGGGTCCGACGCCGGCGCGGGCGGCGATGTCGTCCAGGGGCACCGCGAACCCGCCCTCGGCGAACGCCTCGCGGGCGGCGGCCAGGACGCGGTCGCGGTTGCGGCGGGCGTCGGCGCGCAGCCGCGGCTCAGCCATTGTCAACCGGGGCGGGCGTTCCGTATCGTCGAACCGGGGTCATGGTTCCGATTGTACGGAGGTGCCGCATGGACAGCCCGCGCCAGGTGGTCGAGCAGGTACGCCGCATGGTGGCCGGGGACGGCGTCGTCTTCGCCGACCTGTTCGCCGAGGACGGCGTGCTGCGGTACCCGTTCGCCCTGCCCGGCCAGCCACCCGAGCTGCGCGGCCGGGACGCGATCCGCGCGTACCACGGCGCCGCGGCCGGCTCGCGGCAGCTGTTCGACATGGACGGCGTCGACGCCCTCGTGCGCGACACGGACGACCCCGAGGTCGTCGTCGCGCAGATCGAGCACCACGGCCGCTCGCTGGTGACCGGCGAGCCGTACCGGTTCCGCGCCCTTGCCGTCATCCGCGTCCGCAACGGCGAGATCGTCTCCTACGACGACTACATGGACCCGATCGCCACAGCCCGGCTGCTCGGCCGTACCGCGGACCTCGCCGCCGCCCTCAGCGCCGCGCCGGCTGCAGCATGATGGTGTGATGACATACGATCCGCGGGATCTGCTCGCCGCCAGCCGCCTCGGTGTCCTGGCCACCATCAAGAGCGACGGCCGCCCACAGTTGTCACCGGTCATGCCGTTCTACGACCGGGCCGCCTCCGTCATCTATGTGTCTATGACCGAGGGCCGGGCCAAGACCGCGAACCTGCGCCGCGACCCGCGCGCGACCCTGGAGGTGACCAGCCCCGACGGCCGGTCCTGGGCGACCGCGGAGGGCCTCGCCACGCTCACCGGTCCCGGCACCGACCCGCTCGGCTCGGAGGTCGAGGCGCTCGTCGACTACTACCGCCGCGCCGCCGGCGAGCATCCTGACTGGGACGAGTACCGCACCGTCATGGTCACCGACCGCCGCGTGCTGATGACGATGACCGTCGACCACGTGTACGGCGAGCACCTCGGCTGACCCCCGGCAGGCGACGCGCGGGCGCTCAGGTGGTGGCGACGTGCCGCCGGCCGGACCATCGGGGTGATCAAAGTCGCGGCATGGTCGTCTGGATGACCACGCTGCGACTTTGATCACCCCGGCAAGATCACCGGCGGCCGCGCGACCCGCCGCCTCGCCACCGACGGCGAAGTCCAGCACGACCGGCGCGTCGGCGAACCACGTGTCGTCGTCGAGGTCCCAGACCACCCAGACGTGCCGCAGCACCAGCCCGGCCAGTGCGGCGAGCCGCTCACCGTGCAGGGCGGCGATGCGCTTGCGGCCGCTGGTCCAGCGGGGGTCGTAGTCCTGGATCCCGAACCGGGTCACAGGGGCGATTGTGCCGGGGCCGTTCACAGCGTGGATCACGGGGCGGATAGGACCCGCACCGCCGGGCGTAACAAGTGCGGTATGGGGGTGTAACCGCCGGTCGCGACGATCGGGGGGAGCCGGGGTCCGTCCGGCGGAGAGGACGGCTGAGGTGCAGTCGACGCCACGTTTCCTGCAGGGTGTGTTTCCGTTCGCCGGGAAGGGGATCGAGTCGCCGGTGCCGTTGGACGCGGCGCTCACGTACACGGTGCCGGTCGGGGTGATCGCGCAGACGGTGTACTTCCGCGGCGGCAACACCTCCGGTGAGCTGGTGTACGTGGTGCTCACCCGCGACGGCACGCCGATGCGGTACTTCCCGATCGGGGCGAAGAGCGACGTGCACGTGCCGCTGCGGGTGGTGGAGGACCTCGACGGCGGCACCGTCGTGGAACTGCTCGTCGGGGCGCCCGAGGGCGTGACCGGGTCGATCGTCGTGGACCTCGGCCTGGTGGAGGTGTAGCGATGGCCGAAGACCGAGAAGCCGGCAAGCAGCGGCTCGTCGTCGTCGGCAACGGGATGGCCGGGGCGCGGGCCGTGGAGGAGATCCTGGAGCGCGGCGGGCGCGGCCAGTACTCGATCACGATGTTCGGTGAGGAGCCGTACGGCAACTACAACCGGATCATGCTGTCCAACGTGCTGTCCGGCGTCGAGGACGAGGACGGCATCTTCCTCAACAGCCTGCCCTGGTACGCGACGAACGGCATCGACCTGCGCGCCGGGGTCAGGGTGGAGCGCATCGACCGGTTCGCGAAGGTCGTGCTGGACTCCGAGGGCAACGAGCTGCGCTACGACAAGCTGATCATCGCCACGGGCAGCCGGCCGTTCATCCCGCCGATCGAGCACCTGCATCACCCGCGGCGCGGCTACCACCAGGGCGTCTTCACGTTCCGCACGATCGACGACACGCGCGGGATGATCCGGTACGCCCGCGACCACGAACGCGCCGTTGTCATCGGTGGCGGGCTGCTCGGCCTGGAAGCGGCCCGCGGGCTGCAGCAGCACGGCGTCGCCGTCACGCTCGTGCACGCCGCCGGGCACCTGATGAACGCCCAGCTCGACGCGCAGGGCGGGGCGATCCTGAAGGCGAGCGTCGAGCGGCTCGGCATCACCGTCGAGCTTGCCGCCCGTACCGTGGCGATCGAAGGCACCGACAAGGTGCGGGGTGTCCGCTTCGCGGACGGGCGGGTCATCGCCTGCGACATGGTGGTCGTCGCCGCGGGGATCCGCCCGAACACGGCCCTGGCCGAGGTCAGCGGCCTGACGGTGGAGCGCGGCATCGTCGTGGACGACCAGCTGCGCTGCCTCGACGAGCCCGACATCTACGCGGTCGGCGAGTGCGTGCAGCACCGCGGCGAGACGTACGGGCTGGTCGCGCCCCTGTGGGAGCAGGCGCGGGTGCTCGCCGACCACGTCACCGGCCGCGACCCGCACGCCGCCTACCACGGGTCGCGAACCGCGACGAAGCTCAAGGTCGCCGGCGTGGACGTGGCCGCGATGGGGATCACCACCCCGGCACCCGGCGACGAGTTCGTGGTGTTCGCCGAGCCCAGCCGCGGCGTGTACAAGAGCGTCATCATCCGCGGCGACCGGCTCGTCGGCGCGACCCTGCTCGGCGACGTCGGGAAGGTCGGGTACCTGATGCAGGCGTTCGACCAGGGGCTGCCGCTGCCGCAGGAACGGGTGCGGCTGCTGTTCGACCTCGGCGGGCCCAGCGCGGACGTGTCCGCGGCCGAGCTGGCCGGCGACGCGCAGGTGTGCAACTGCAACGGCGTGAGCAAGACGGCGATCGTCGAGGCGACCGGCACGATGAAGACGTTGACCGGCGTGATGGAACGCACCCGGGCCGGCAAGGGCTGCGGGTCGTGCAAGGCGCTGGTGCAGCAGATCGTCGACTGGGCCGCCGGCGGCGCCGCCGAGGAGGACCCGTCGGCGAACTGGTACGTGCCCGGCGTGCCGCTGAGCAAGCCGGACCTGATCGCCGCGATCCGCGCGCAGAACCTGCGTAGCGTGTCCGCGGTCTTCGACGCCCTCGCCGGCGGTGAGGAGGACGCGAAGAGCAAGATGGGCCTGGTGTCGCTGCTGCGGATGCTGTGGGGCGACGACTACGTCGACGAGCGCGGCGCCCGGTTCATCAACGACCGGGTGCACGCCAACATCCAGCGTGACGGCACGTTCTCCGTCGTGCCGCAGATGAAGGGCGGCGTCACCACCCCCGAGCAGCTGCGCCGCATCGCCGACGTCGCCGACAAGTACGCGGTGCCGATGGTCAAGTTGACCGGCGGGCAGCGCATCGACCTGCTCGGCATCCGCAAGGAGGACCTGCCGAAGGTGTGGGCGGACCTCGACATGCCGTCCGGGTACGCGTACGGCAAGAGCATGCGCACGGTGAAGACGTGCGTCGGCTCCGACTACTGCCGCTTCGGTGTCGGCGACTCCACGGCGCTCGGCATCGCGATCGAGACCCGGTTCCAGGGCCTGGAGAGCCCCGGGAAGATGAAGCTCGCCGTCACCGGCTGCCCGCGCAACTGCGCCGAGGCGTACGTGAAGGACCTCGGCGTCGTCGCGATCGACGGCGACCGCTGGGAGATCTACGTCGGCGGCGCCGCGGGCGCGCACATCCGCAAGGGTGACCTGCTCGCCACCGTCGACACCCCGGCCGAGGTCATCCGGCTGGCCGGCCGGTTCCTGCAGTACTACCGGGAGCACGCCAACTGGCTGGAGCGCACCTACGCGTTCGTGCCGCGGCTGGGCATCGAACGGCTGCGCGCCGTCATCGTGGAGGACAGCGAAGGGCTCGGCGCCGGCCTCGACGAACGGATGGAGGCCGCGGTGGCCGCGTACCGTGACCCGTGGAAGGAAGGGCAGGACCCGACGGTGCCCGGCCAGTTCCGCACCGCGCTGCCGCTGGTGCCGCTGCCGCAGGTGCCGGTCCGATGACCACGGTCGCGGGCGGCGTCCCGCCGGTGGACGCGGGCACCATCCACCGGCTCGGGCCGGTGACGGACATCCCCGTCGGTGAGGGCCGCGCCTACGCCGTCGACGGCGAGCAGGTCGCGGTCTTCCGGCTGCGCAGCGGTGCGGTGCGGGCCGTGTCGGCGATCTGCCCGCACGCCGGGGGCCCCATCGCCGACGGGCTCATCGACGCGAAGGTCGTGATCTGCCCGTTGCACCAGCACGTGTACGACCTGGCGACGGGTTGCTCAAGCACCGGCCAGCCGCCGCTACGCGTGTACGACGTACGCGTCGACGCCGACGGCACGCTGCTGCTGACCACGTGAGCGGCCAGCGGAGCGGCTCGGGCCGCGAACCATGGGTGCAGGTTTGGCTCGCGGCGGCGCCGGAGCGTAGCGGAGGTGACGGTGCGGGCGGCCAGCGGAGCGGCTCGGGCCGCGAACCATGGGTGCAGGTTTGGCTCGCGGCGGCGCCGGAGCGTAGCGGAGGTGACGGTGCGGGCGGCCAG